>JACZJJ010000159.1 GCA_014860625.1 Bacteroidales bacterium
GTATAAAGAAGGAAACCTCCACCCGGAAAGCAAAAACATCGAAGCCTACTCCCGGAAAACACTAACAGAACATCTATCCTCCATCCTTAACCGTATCACCATCCAATCCACCCCCTAATTCCCTACCTTCCTACCTTCCTACCTTCCTGCCTTCCTGCCTATCTTCCTACTCCTCCACTCTCCTGCCTCTTTCATCATACTTCACCACCACCTTGCTCTTCCAACTTCCTGAGAAATAATAAATGCCGGCAAGAACCACCCCGATCAACCATCCTGAAGGGATCGACCAGAAAACACCGGATAACCCAATCTCAGCGATTCCCGAAAGCAGGAATGCCACCGGAACCCTTACGGCCCATAGTGCGAGAAGCGTGATGATCATCGGGATAAACGTGGCGCCGGCTCCCCGCAGCACTCCATTGAGGATGAACATCGTGGTAAAAAGAATATAAAATGGTCCGACGATTCTCAGGTAGGTCTTTCCCAGCGCAATCACTTCGGGGTCGCTGGAAAACATCATCATCAGGTATTCTCCAAAAAAAACAGTCACGACGGAAATGACAACGGCAAACCCGGTAGTCATCAGAAATGTATCCCGAAGTCCTTTTCTGACGCGTTCGGGACGGTTGGCTCCAAGGTTTTGTCCGACGAATGTGCTGAGAGCTGCACTGAAACTCATCGCCGGCATCACCGCAAACATGTCGATCCGGCCGGCCGCACTGTAAGCGGCATTGGCAACAACCCCGTATTGGTTTACAATCCAATAGAGGGCCAGCATACCGGCTGCAACGAAAGTCTGCTGAAAGCCGGTAGGCAGCCCGATCCGGATACCCTGGTTAAAAATGAGCCGGTCGAATTTCAGGTCGCGGAAAGAGAATTTCAGGAAACTGTGGTACTTGTTCAGGTAGAGGATCTGTGCGATGAACGCAACTGCCTGAGAAAAGACGGTGGCAAATGCCACCCCTTTAATTCCCCAGCCAAAACCGAGGACAAACAGCAGATCGAGAAGAATATTCAGGGATACCGATCCCATCAGAAAGTAAAGAGGTGTTTTGGAATCTCCCAGTCCCCGGAGAATGGCGCTGGTTCCATTGTAACCGAATAAGAAGATCAATCCCGAGAAAAAGATGATCAGAAACAATTTTGCTTGCGGGATGATCTGTGCCGGAAGGTCTACCATCCGGAATATCCAGCCGCTGAGCAGGATCCCGGCCACGCTGACAATGATCGAAGCAAAAAACACAAATATATAAAGCGTGTTTATAGCCCGTTTTACCCGGTCCATATCCTTCGCTCCGAAGTATTGAGAGATGATGATGGTAAAGCCCATCGTGATTCCAATGATAAATGAAATCAGCATGAAGATGATGGGAAAGGAGGTCCCCACTGCAGCGAGTGCCTCATTGCCGATGAACTTGCCCACAATGATGGTATCCACCACATTGTACATCTGCTGGAAAATATTTCCCAATAACATCGGGACGGCAAACCTGAAAATCAGCTTCCCTTCGCTTCCCTGGCTAAGATCTTTCATGATGGTTTTTGGAGAGGCGCAAAGGTAGGCAATTGTGGTTGATTTGTGCTATCTTTGCATACCAGCAGTTCGTTCTGTCGCTCCGGGAAGATGTATCCAGTGGAATCGTTCTTCCGGGGAGGAAAGTCGGGACAACAGAGAGCACCATGCTTCCTAACAGGAAGGGATCCGGGAAACCGGATTACAGCAAGTGCCACAGAAAATTACCGCCTTTGAAAGGGCAACCTTTCAAAGGTAAGGGTGAAAACGCGGTGTAAGAGACCACGATCCCGGATGGCAACATCCGGAATGGGTAAACCTCATGGGTTGAAAGACCATGTACATCCCGCTGATGCAAATCACCTGGCTGCTCGCCGGGGCCGCAAGGCGACGGGAGGGGTAGGTCGCAAAAACCGGTTGGTGACAGCCGGTTCAGATAAATGACAGATTAAAACAGAATCCTGCTTACTGAACTGCTGTTTTTTTTTAACTTGAACTGCATGAAAATCGTTTCTGTAATCGGGGCGCGTCCCCAGTTTGTCAAAGCGGCTACCATCTCCCGTGTCATCGGGACTCGCGCTGATATCCGGGAAGTCATTTTACATACCGGACAACATTACGATGAGAACATGTCGAAGCTCTTTTTTGAAGAGCTGAACATCCCGGAGCCCGATTACAACCTGGGTGTTGGATCAGGAAGCCATGCCGTTCAAACAGGAAAAATGCTCGAAGGCATCGAAACCATCCTGTTGAGAGAGAAACCCGACTGGACCCTCCTCTTCGGAGATACGAATTCAACCGTTGCCGGAGCGTTGGCCGCTACAAAGCTGCATATTCCGGTGGCACATGTGGAAGCCGGACTGAGAAGCTTTAACAGAATCATGCCGGAAGAGATCAACCGGGTCGTCACCGACAGGATCTCTGACCTGCTCTTTGCCCCAACCGAGACAGCCATGACAAACCTGCGCAATGAAGGGTTGGCCGATGTAACCCGGTTCACAGGCGACGTGATGTACGATTCAGTTCTCTATTATCGTGGGATCGTGGAACAAGACCCGGCAACTTATGCCATGCGGGATCTGCCCGAAGAGTTCCTGCTGGCAACCATTCACAGAGCCGAAAACACCGACCATCCGCAACAAATAGAAAATATCCTGAAAGCAATCAGGGGACTCCATTATCCCGTGCTGCTTCCAATCCATCCACGCACAAAAAAAATCATCTCCCGGTTCTCTATTCCAGAAAACCTGCATCTTATAGAACCTGTAGGGTATCTGATGATGCTCTCTCTCATCCTGAAAGCAAGGAAAGTTCTGACCGATTCAGGCGGACTTCAGAAAGAGGCCTACTTCCTGGGAACACCCTGTGTCACACTCCGCACTGAAACCGAGTGGGTGGAGACCGTTCACGATGGCTGGAATACGATCACCGCAACCGATTCGGAAAAAATCATCCTGGCTGTTCAGCTACCCCTCCCAAAAGTCCCGCAAACAAAGGCGTTCGGGAATGGGAAGGCAGCTGAAATCATCGTGGGTTTATTCACTTAAACCTGTTGATAAAAACCTTGATTTTACGGCTGTTTTCCGGTATTCCGTATCACTTTTTTTCGTACATTTGTATAGTTTGATTTATTTATATAACTAGTTGATTATGACTGATATAGAAAAGAATTTGGCGAGCCAGAATTATACTGCTGACAACATACAGGTACTGGAAGGGTTGGAGGCAGTCAGGAAACGTCCCGCCATGTACATTGGAGATGTTAACATTAAGGGATTGCACCACCTGGTTTATGAAGTGGTTGACAACTCCATTGATGAAGCGCTTGCCGGATATTGCACCCAGATTGACGTAACCATTCGACCCGATAATTCCATCACTGTTGTCGATAACGGAAGAGGTATCCCTGTTGATTTTCATGAGAAGGAGCAGCGTTCTGCCCTTGAAGTTGTAATGACAGTCCTTCATGCTGGGGGTAAATTTGACAAAGACACATACAAAGTCTCCGGAGGCCTCCACGGCGTTGGCGTATCGGTAGTAAATGCCTTGTCCACAAATCTGCATGTTACCGTTTATCGTGGCGGGAAGATCTATCAACAGGAGTTTGCCCTTGGGAAACCCCTCTATCCGATCAAAGTTGTAGGAGATACAGACCGATCGGGTACCGAGATCACCTTCATGCCCGACAATACCATCTTTATCACAGATCATTACGACTATTCCATCCTGGCATCGCGACTCCGTGAGCTGGCTTACCTGAACAAAGGGATCACACTCACCCTGCTTGATGAGAGAGAGAAAGATGACGACGGAGAATTCATGTCCGAAACCTTTCACTCTGCAAACGGTCTTTCCGATTTTATCGGCTACCTGGATGCCACCCGCGAAAAGCTCATTCCGGAACCCATCTCCATGGAAGGCGAAAAAAACGGGATTCCTATCGAAATCTCAATGCAGTACAATACATCGTTCTCTGAAAACATCCACAGCTATGTGAACAACATCAATACCCACGAAGGGGGCACACACATGGCCGGCTTCCGAAGGGCGCTCACAAGAACCCTGAAAACCTATGCTGAAAAGTCGGGGATGCTATCAAAACTGAAGTTTGATATCAACGGTGACGACTTCCGGGAAGGACTTACTGCCATTATCTCAGTAAAAGTGCAGGAACCACAGTTTGAAGGTCAAACCAAGACGAAACTCGGGAACAATGAAGTGATGGGTGTAGTTGACCAGTTGGTCTCAGCCCTCCTCTCCTATTACCTGGAAGAACATCCCAGTGAAGCCAGAACCATCGTCAATAAAGTCATCCTTGCCGCTACAGCCCGGCACGCCGCCCGAAAAGCCAGAGAGCTGGTACAGCGAAAAAATGTACTTTCCGGCTCAGGTCTGCCTGGAAAACTGGCCGACTGCTCGGAAGCCGATCCGGCAAAATGCGAGATCTACCTGGTAGAGGGTGATTCTGCCGGCGGTACTGCCAAACAGGGCCGCGACAGAAAATACCAGGCTATCCTTCCTCTCAGGGGAAAAATTCTCAATGTGGAAAAAGCCATGCAGTACAAGATCTTCGAAAGTGAAGAGATAAAAAACATGTTTACCGCTCTTGGGGTAACCATTGGAACTGAGGAGGACAGCAAAGCACTCAACCTCGAGAAACTCCGGTACCATAAAATCATCATCATGACCGATGCTGATGTCGACGGAAGCCATATTGCCACGTTGATTCTCACCTTCTTTTTCCGATACATGAAAGAGCTGATAGAGAATGGCAATGTTTATATTGCCACCCCACCGCTCTATCTGATTAAAAAAGGGAGTTTCGAGAAGTATTGCTGGAACGAAGAGGAACGAGTCGCACTGATTGCAGAACTGACTGCAAACGGCAAAGAGAGCGGGATACACATTCAGCGCTACAAAGGTCTCGGCGAGATGAATGCCGAACAGCTGTGGAGCACCACAATGAATCCCGAATTCAGGACGCTCCGATTGGTTACCATTGACAACGGTACCGAAGCCGACAGAATTTTCTCCATGCTCATGGGGGACGATGTCCCGCCAAGAAGGGAGTTCATCGAAAAAAATGCCAAGTACGCAAATATTGACGCCTGATCTAACGTTTTTTCTTGCTGGTCTGCCTTTTTGAACTTATATTTGTGCGTCTAACATATCTTTCCTATGACAACAAGACGGTACGCTTACATTTTTGGCGGAATTATTATTCTGGCAATCATCCTTTTCTTCATTTTTTCCAAATCTGAGAAAACTCAGGAGATTTACGTTCAGGGCAAATTCGGCAGTTTCCCCATTGAAGTTACAACCACAGGAGAATTGCAGGCAAAGAGCTCTGAAAAGATCTACGGTCCTGAAGGATTGCGACAGATTAGAGTATACCAGACCAAAATTGAGGATATCATTCCGGATGGTACCGTCGTAGACTCAGGTCAGTATGTTGCTACTCTCGATCGAACGGAGATCACCAATAAGATCAAAGATGAAGAGACGAACCTGGAAAAGTATGAATCACAGCTGATCAAGACAAAACTGGATACATCACTCGAACTCAGGAATGCCCGCGATGAACTGATCAACTTAACCTACAACCTCGAAGAGAAAAAGATTGCGCTTGAACAATCTAAATACGAGCCACCCGCCACCATTCGGCAAGTGGAAATCGATCTTGAAAAAGGTGAGCGTGCGCTCTCCCAGGCTGAAAAGAATTACAAGCTACGGTATGCGAAAGCCGTTGCCACGATGAACGAGGTCAATGCCGAGTATAATACAGCACAGCGCAAACTGGATGAGATGACGAAAGTGCTGGGACAATTTACTGTCATGGCGCCTAAATCAGGTATGGTCATCTATCGCAGAAGCTGGGATGGAAGCAAAATGGGCATCGGAGCGACCATAAGTGCTTGGGATCCTGTTGTGGCAGAGCTGCCGGATCTCTCAAAAATGATTTCAAAAACGTACGTGAACGAGATTGACATCAGCAAGGTAAAAGCCGGCCAAATGGTTGAGATTGGGATCGATGCATTCCCGGATAAGAAATTCACGGGAACAGTTACGGAGGTTGCCAATATCGGAGAACAGCTCCAGGGAACCAACGCGAAAGTGTTTGAGGTGAAAATTCTGGTAAATGAATTTGACTCCATCCTTCGTCCCTCCATGACCACAAAAAATACCATTCTCACCGCTACCATCGACAGCGTCTTGTCTATTCCGTTAGAATCTGTTTTCAATAATGACAGCATTACGTTTGTTTATAAAAAAGACGGATCCCTGGTTAAACAACAGGTAATATTAGGTCAGAGCAATTACGATGAGATCATCGTAAAAGAGGGACTCAACTCGGAGGATAAAATACTCCTCCTGCCTCCTGAGACTGATGAAGGAATAGATATCATCATGCTTGCACCGGAAATTGTTGAAAAATACAACCCAAAGAAAGATACTGTTCAAAACAGTGATATTCCCCCTAAAGATTCGATCAAAGGTGGTCGAATGAAAATGATGGAAGGTGGGAAAAAATCCAATCCGGGAAACAGACCTTCTGGAGATCGTCAAAGAAGACCTGGCAACTAACCGTATTCATTTTTTATACTGACGCCTGTGTTCGAAAGATACAAATACCTTCTCAATATTGCCCTGGAAGCAGTATTCCTGAATAAATTCCGATCCATGCTTACAGCCCTGGGGATTATTTTCGGAGTGGCTGCTGTAATTGCCATGATGGCAATTGGCGCCGGGGCGCAGAAGGAGATTCTTGATCAGATGAAACTGGTAGGGGTAAACAACATCATCATTACACCAAAACCTGATAAAGGAACGGGATCGGGATCGGGCTCCGAAGATGAATCATCGGGAGATCAGGATGTTGGGATCCGGCAGGAACAAAAACGGTTTACGCCTGGCCTTACCTTGAAGGATGCAGAAAGCATCAGAAACATTATCCCAACAGTTGAACGGGTTAGCCCCGAGATTATCTACGAAACGGAAGTGATGAAAGATGGAAGGCGAATTTCTACCAAACTCACAGGAGTTACGCCCGATTTTTTTGCTGTTTTCGGTCTCGATCTCCAGGAAGGCGATATGTTTAACCAGGAGCAGATGCGGGAAGGCATTGCCGTCTGCATCATTGGTCCATCAATCAAATCGCGCTTCTTCCCAAAGGAAAATCCGATTGGAAAGGAGATCAAGTGTGGCCATATTTGGTTGCGCGTGATTGGTGTCCTCAAGAAGCAGGAGATCAATCAATCCGCTGTTGACAACCTCGGCATCTCCGATTACAACAATACCATTTATGCTCCCATACAAACCATTCTCAGAAGGTATAAAGACCGTGCACTGGTAACATCATCGTCAATCAGAGGAGGTGGAGGAATGTTTTTCGGTGGAGATTTTGCTATCTCTTATGGAGGATCACAGGATGACGTTGAAAAAAATCAGATCGATAAAATCGTAGTCCAGGTCCGGGAGAGTTCAATGATAAGCCCTACTACTGAAATCCTGAGTCGAATGATCGCCAGGCGTCATATGGGAGTATCTGATATCGAGATAAAAGTTCCGGAACTCCTGCTTCGACAGGAACAACGTACCAAAGATATCTTCAATATTGTTCTGGGTGCAATTGCCAGTATCTCATTGCTCGTAGGGGGTATTGGCATCATGAATATCATGCTCGCTTCTGTGATGGAACGAATCAAGGAGATCGGAATCCGCCAGGCTATCGGTGCTACCAAAAAGGATATTGTATTCCAGTTCCTCGCCGAAGCTATTATTCTCAGTATTACCGGTGGATTTATTGGCATCATCCTGGGACTGGCATTTTCAAAAATCATTATGCATTTCGCAGGGATCCTGACAATCATCTCACCTGCCTCTATATTAATATCTTTTGGAGTCTCCGTCACCGTAGGAATTGTATTCGGATATATGCCTGCAAAACGTGCTGCTATGCATGATCCTGTTGTTTCTCTAAGACATGAATAACAGAATTTAACCATGAAAAAATTTCTTTATCTCGCCATACTATCATTCATTTCAGGCATCACTGTCCAATCTTCCATGGCACAACTGCAGGACCGCAGACTTACTCTCCAGGATGCTATAGAGATCGCCAAAGATCAGTCGCCTGACGCGCTGAACTCAAAACATAATTTTCGGGCAAGCTTTTGGGAATTTAAATCCTTTAAAGCCAGCTATCTTCCCTCTTTAGGCCTCAGTGGCACCATCCCGCGTTTTAACCGGTCGATCTCGCAGCAAACTGACTTTAACACCGGCCAACAGGTGTTTGTCCCTCAGCAATTTATAAGTGCAGAAGGGAATCTTGCCGTTTCTCAGTTGATCGGATTTACCGGAGGCAGAATCTACCTCAGTTCCGGTCTGGAAGCCATTTACAACATCACTGATTCTTCTGTCAACTCTTCGTTTCTTTCCACTCCTGTTAATCTTGGACTTAGCCAGCCTATTTTTGAATTTAATCAGTTCAAGTGGGACAGGAAGATAGAACCCATCAAGTATAGCCAAGCCAAACAGAAATACCTCGAAGATGTTGAACAGATCAATATTACAACTACCAACTATTTCTTCAACCTCCTCAACGCACAGGTAGACCTGAAAATTGCATATATCAATGTATCCAACTATGACACCCTCTACCAGATCGCAAAAGGAAGAT
Organism: Bacteroidales bacterium; assembly: GCA_014860625.1. Lineage (GTDB taxonomy): Bacteria > Bacteroidota > Bacteroidia > Bacteroidales > FEN-979 > QYOJ01. Next base: position 8,694 of record JACZJJ010000159.1, read on the forward strand.
ACCAATTGGGCAAAATCGCCGAAACCGATTTGTTGTTATTAGAGCTCAATTATCTTAAAGCCCAGGCAGCCTTTGAAAATGCTGAGTTAGATCTGGAGAATTCACTCTTCAGATTTAAATCCTATTTGAGGATCAAGGATACAATCCCGATACAACTAATTCCACCCACGGATGTCTCGTTTTTTATTATTAATCCTGAAGAAGCTGTCACGTTGGCTCAACAAAACTCTTCTACTTATATTGGATATCAAAAGCGACTGCTTGAAGCTGCAATGACGGTAAACAGAGCAAAGCTTGAAGGAAGGTTTGATGCCAACCTCACAGCCATCGTTGGACTTACCAAAAATGCCTCAACGTTGGGAGGGTCGTATCAAAATCCGCTTGATCAACAGCAGGTTTCGTTAGGTATTGCGATCCCCATCTATGACTGGGGAGTTGCCCGCGGGAGAATCAAGATGGCCCAATCAAAAGAGGAGATCGAAAAAACTGCGATAGAACAGGAGACGATAGACTTTCGCCAAAACATTGTCTTGCAGGTAGCCCAGTTTAATATGCAGAAGAGCCAGGTGACCATTGCTGCAAAATCAGATACAGTTGCAAAGAAAAACTTTGATGTGTCTAAAGGGCGGTATCTCATTGGTAAATTAACCAACATCCTGGATCTGAACAATGCTCAGATTCAGGCTGATAATTCACAGGTTAACTATTACAGGGCGTTGCAAACATACTGGAGAAACTATTTTGAACTTCGTAAACTAACCCTCTTTGATTTCATGGAAAATCGCCCTATTCAGTTTAGCTTTGATGACATTCAGCTTTAGCCATTGCATCTGGTCATAAGAGACTGATATGAAGTTGTTCAAACCTTCACAAAGATGGGTTGAGTGGGGTATACCGGCTGCTATCCTGCTTCTTAACATCATTTACAAGATTCTTTTTCTGGGAGCAAGGGACATTACGATTGATGAACCGTTTACCCTTTTCTATTCCCAGATGCCTTGGAGGGATATCTTTCACATGCTGCCGGGAGAAAATAACCCTCCCCTCCATTTCCTGCTCATGCATGCTTGGATTCAGCTTGTTGGGATTGAACCCTTTCAGGCAAGACTGTTGTCACTGATTTTTGGTGCCTGTTCAGCCGTGTTGATCTATCTTATTGGCACCAGGAGTTTTTCGCGAACTGTCGGGATATCAGCCGCCCTGCTGTTTACTTTCTCCAACTTCAACACCTATATCGCCCAGGAGGCACGGGTCTATTCGTTATTTGTCCTCCTTTCGCTTATAAGCGTCTTTCTTTTCCTGAAGTTGATAAAAGAATTCAGAAGCAAGACATTGATACTCCTGATCGTGACAAATATTTTGCTGATCTATGCACATTTTTTTGCCTTCTGGATCATTTTCATCGAGTATCTGTTCTTCCTTTCCTTCCGGGATATCCATACCAGGTTAATCAAGCCATTTGCTATCATGGCAGGAGCTCTCGTTGTTGCATTCCTTCCCTATCTGACAATCTTCATCGAACGATTTCTTTCCTCTTCGGGAGGAACCTGGCTGGAACCTCCCACCATCTCAAGTCTCTATAACCTGCTCTGGAAATTTTGCAACCAACCTGTTCCAACTGTCATGGTCATCCTCGTCCTGCTGCTCGGCCTTGGCAGGTATGTTTTCCTTCGCTTAAAAGGGAATGCAATTCCCGACAGGCCAACCCAATTCCTTATTCTCTGGTTTCTGTTGCCTACATTGCTCACCTTCGTCCTCTCATTCTTCCTTCCGGTTTTTTACGAGAAATACCTTGTTTTTATCGCCCCGGCCATATATATCCTGGCATGCAAATCTGTGGAATTTATAGTGCACAAAAAATCTGTTAGAATTGGAATTCTCCTTGTTCTGATAACTGGATTTGCTGTCACTTCGACTCCAAAGCCTTATTATTCAAGGTCTGTGACATCCATGGTGAATGATCTTAAGGTATTGCGAAACCCCAATGATCCCATTGTAATAATCCCCGGATATTATGATAAAACGTTTCTCTATCACTACGACAGGGAAGGGTTTAAGAAGTATCTGAAGGTTGATGAAACAGAACAGAATAATAACCTCCTGCCCGTTTATGATCCCACAACCATCTTTGCAAGTGATTTGTTGGGGTGCAACAAGGTGTTTCTCATAGAAGCCGGATCGCAGTATATGGATCCGTCAGGATTGCTTTTCCGCCAGTTGAACGCTCATTTTGATTCAATTCAAACGGTTGAATATAGTGAAGTCTTAAAACTCTATCTATTCCAAAAAAAGAATAAGAAATGATCTTTCAACCTCTTATTAATAAACTTTCTAAACAATTTTTGTACCTTTGCAAAAAGAACCATAACCCTAAAATATAGATTATCATGGCAGTATTAGTTGGAAAAAAAGCTCCACTGTTTGAAGCTGATGCAGTTGTCAACGGAGGAGAATTTATTGAAAAATTTTCTTTGGAACAGTACATTGGGAAAAAATATGTACTCTTCTTTTTCTACCCGCTGGACTTTACGTTTGTTTGTCCAACCGAGTTGATCGCATTTCAGGATAAGATGGACGAGTTTGAGAAACGGAATGTTGCCGTTGTTGGTTGCTCCGTCGACTCAAACTTCTCACACTGGGCCTGGCTCAACACAGAGAAGAAGAATGGCGGGATCAAAGGTGTGAAATACCCTATTGTCTCTGACCTTTCCAAAACAATCTCAGCGAATTACGATGTCCTTGCAGGTGAGTTCTTCACCAATGAAGATGGGAACCTGGAGTTTGAAGGCGCGCCGGTTGCTTACAGAGGTCTTTTCTTAATTGACAAGCAAGGTGTTGTAAGGCATCAGATTGTCAATGATCTGCCTCTTGGCCGAAGTGTTGACGAAGCGATCCGCATGGTTGACGCCCTGGAGTTTTTCGAAGAAAATGGTGAAGTTTGCCCGGCAAACTGGCACAAAGGCGATGAAGGCATGAAAGCAACTGCGGCTGGCGTTGCCGATTACCTCAGCAAGCACTAAAAAGGATAAATCAATGAGATTCCTGGTCCTGTCGGTGATACCGGCAGGACTTTTAGTTTACTCTCGTTCCTGACCACAAGTTGCCCGATAGCAAATCCAAGTGCCGATCCTACCACAACATCAGAAGCCCAGTGCTCATTGTCGTAAACCCTGGAAAGAGCGGCTCCGGTGGCCAGGCTGTAGCATAGGATCGGAACCCATATCGTCTCCTGATAGGAGGTGGCAACAACAGTGGCTATCGCAAATGCGGCAGCCGAGTGTCCCGACGGGAAAGAGGTATAATCAAATCCCTGAAACGGTCCTTCCCACAATCCCGGATCAGACGGTTCATTCTGAGAGGGCCTGTGACGATGGGTGAGGTGCTTGATGAGCTGGCTGGAGATTCCTGCCAGGATAAACGCCTCGACACCCTTCAGCGCCGTTAGTTTTGCCCTATCGTTGTGCCAGATTAATCCACAGCCATAAAGGATTCCCATGGCCGATAAACTGTATAACCCGCTTCCAATCGGCTCAAAAAGATATTTACTTACGTTATCCGACCCTGGATTACGGTTTTTCTGGGCAAACTTCTGGATCTTTGCATCCTGTGCGAAAAGCAATACGGTAGTTCCAATTACGGCTGTTAAACCGATCCATTGATATGGATTCCAGCGAACCGGTGATATAACGATATCCCTTGCATCAGTCAGGTACGACTTGAAATAACGCTTATCGATAAAGGATTTCCGCCCGACTGACGAAGCTGAGTCTGTCTGACCCATTACGAGCATAGGAAGAAGAAAAACGATGAAAGTAATTCTTGAAAACAGGGAGTTCATCATTCTCTCTCCAGTTTTTTTGCCTCTTTCCAGAAAAGATCCATCTCCTGAAGAGTCATCTCCGCGAGTGGTTTATGGGCCTTCTTCGCTTTCTCCTCAATGAACTGAAAACGCTTGATAAACTTCTTATTGGTCCGTTCGAGGGCATCTTCAGGATTCACGTCAATAAACCGGGCGTAATTGATGATTGCAAACAGGAGGTCTCCAAGCTCATGTTCTTTTTCTTCGTGCGGCCCTCCTGATTGAACAACCTCTTTCAATTCATCCAGTTCCTCATGGACCTTTTCCCACACCTGCCCTGCATGATCCCAGTCAAACCCAACACCACTGGCTTTTTCCTGTATTCTGTATGCTTTCACAACAGCCGGCAACGAACCGGGAACGCCCGAGAGAACAGACTCATTCCCCTTCTCCTGCAGTTTGATTTTCTCCCAGTTATCCCTGACTTCCCGTGCATCTTTCACCTTCACATCTCCAAAAATATGCGGGTGACGATGGATCAATTTTTCATTGATCCCATTCAGCACATCCACCATATCAAATGAATCATTTTCAGAGCCAATCTTTGCATAGAACACCAGATGCAACATCAAGTCGCCTAACTCTTTTTTAATCCCATCCATATCCTTCTCAAGAATGGAGTCTGATAGTTCATACGTCTCTTCAATTGTCAGATACCTCAGGGATTCGAGTGTCTGCTTTTTGTCCCAGGGACATTGTTCCCTGAGTTCGTCCATTATTTCCAACAGTTTTCGGAAAGCATCGACTTTCTCGTCAATTCTATTCTTCATAGTAGCAAAATTACTTATTTATCCGGTTTCGGTGATTCTATTTCATGATGTAGGTGAATCCTGCTAATTTTGCCTCAAAGAATCATTCCTTTTGAGACTTCTTACCTATCACTATTGGAAAAAAACCTATTGTCCCTTTCTGTTGCTTGGGTTTCTTGGCGTACTTCCTTTTACCCTGAAAAGTCAAAGTGAACACAAACTTTTTACATCGAACCTGTTTATAGAATCCAAAATCCACTATGGATTCCTATACGCTCACCATCTGGAACTTGAGATTTTTAATGCTCACTTCCCTGCATTTGAGGTCAGTATTCAACAACAAACTTATGGGAAGTATAAATGGGAACGGGCCTTTGCCTATCCAATTATCGGGTTTACCTGCTGGTATTCAGGCCTAGGTAGCTCTCAATATCTTGGGAAAGCCATTGGCTTGATGCCATTTGTCAATTTCCCTCTGTATCGTCACAAGAATTTCTGTTTCGGATTCCGATTTGCACTTGGCCTCGGTATCCTTACCAAAAAATTTGACCGGATTGAGAATTACAAAAACACTGCGATTGGCTCAACTCTCAATGCAGCGATAAACATGATGTTCGAGGGAAGGTACCGGATCAATACCTGGCTAACGGCATCAGCTGGGATAAGCCTTCAGCATTTCTCAAACGGTTCTCTTAAGATGCCCAACTATGGGTTGAATGCCCTAATGATCAATGTTGGCCTTGCCTATTGGCCCAAAAGGCAGAACAAAGAGATTGGAGACCGGTTCTACCCTCCTACCGAACCTTACTCTGCCGTCATACAACGTCACATTGAGTTTAACATTGGGGTTTCTACCGGGTATAAAAACATGGAAGCTGTTTTAGGGAAAAATTTCTTCGTATTTCACATCTATGAAAACACGTTTTATCAGATTAGCAGAAAAAGTAAGGTTGGCCTTGGACTTGACCTTTCATATGATCCTTCACATACAAAAATTCTTGAAATTCAAGGAGATACGATAGAGAACCCATTGACAATACTTCGTCCGGGCATCAATGGTGCCTATCAACTGGTTCTTGGGAAGATGGGCCTAATCTTCAACATTGGCTATTATCTTGGAGGTGCTGAAAAGAGTAACGGACCCTTGTACGAAAAATTCTCAATTCAGTATAACTTCTCGAAAAACTTCTTTGCCAACCTGATGCTTAAAGTTCATTTTGGCAGGGCCGACTACCTTGGAATCGGATTGGGGTATAAATTTGTTCTTCCGTTTGGAAAAAAGATCTTAAAAGGATGAGAAACAAGACTTTTCTATGGACTCTTAGTTTACTGATCCCTTTGCTGGCTGGCACGGGATGCGGAAAGACAGGGGTGGACTGCATGACAAACTCCGGAGAGGTAATTCTTCAGGAACGGGATGTAACACCGTTTGATTCTATCGCTCTCTACGATTATGTGAACCTGTTTATCACGCAGGACTCCATTTACAAAATTGTGGTGGAGAGTGGGAAAAATATCATTGGAGGGATTGAAACAACTGTTCAAAACAGGAATCTGGAAATTCGCAATAGGAATGGTTGCAATTGGGTAAGAAGTTATGACAAACCAATCAACGTATACATCTCAACCCCAAATCTCTGGAAAATCTACTACAACTCATCAGGGAATGTTACCAGTCTAAACACACTAAAAGCAGATTCCATAAAGGTGGAAGTGTGGGGTGGGTGTGGAAGAATTGATCTGGACCTGGATGTCATCGTTGGTTTCTTTTATCTGCAGATTGGAACTGCTGATATCCAATTGTCGGGTACATGTGGAATCGTTTCGATGTTTACCGGTGATTTTGGCCTGCTTGATGCAAAAAACCTGAATAGTTCGTACTCTTTTGTATCCAATAAATCTTCCAACGACTGCTATATTCAGGTCCACGATGAGTTGAAAGCAACCATCCAGTCGATCGGAAATATCTACTATACGGGAAGTCCAAAAAAAATAGAAACCATTATCAATGGTGAGGGTAAAGTCATAGCCTTCTGATCAATAGGCCCTCGCGAAGAGAACCCTTTCGGAAGAGGGTTTCCCTGATAAGATACAAGACCCATCCTCTTTGGGATTATCCAAAGGAATCACCCGGATGGTCGCTTTTGTCAACTCCTTGATCTTCTCTTCGGTTTCTGATGTCCCATCCCAGTGCGCGTTGGCAAATCCCCCTTTATTTTCAATAACATCTACAAACTCTTCCCAGGTATTAACATTGATCGTATTCTTTTCCCTGAATAGAAGGTTCCGGTTAAATAGGTTCTGCTGAATATCATCCAGTAAATCAACCACATGATTTGCAATCTCTGTGAGGGGAACCACTGACTTCTCCAGGGTATCCCGGCGAGCAACCTCAACAGTTCCTTTTTCAAGATCCCTTGGTCCGATAGTGAGCCTGACCGGAACACCTTTAAATTCATATTCTGCAAATTTCCATCCAGGCTTATGTGTATCCCGGTTGTCGTATTTAACAGAGATCCCCTTCTCTTCAAGTTGTTTTTTAATAGGGATCACCTGCTCGGAGATCATGGCAAGTTGGTCACCATCTTTAAATATCGGAACAATGACAACCTGAATCGGAGCCAGTTTTGGAGGAAGTACCAGCCCATTGTCGTCGGAATGAGCCATAATCAATGCTCCAATCAGCCTGGTTGACACCCCCCAGGAGGTAGCCCACACATATTCCAGTTGATTCTCCTTATTCAGGAATTTTACATCAAACGCTTTCGCAAAATTCTGACCGAGGAAATGGGAAGTTCCGGATTGCAGCGCCTTCCCATCCTGCATCAACGCTTCAATGGCAAACGTATCAATAGCTCCTGCAAACCGTTCGGAAGCTGTCTTCACTCCCTTTACAACAGGAACTGCCATCCACTGCTCTGCAAATTCAGCATAGAGGTCCAAAATAGTGAGCGTCTCATCGAAGGCTTCCTGCTGGGTTGCATGAGCCGTATGCCCTTCCTGCCAAAGGAACTCAGCTGTTCTCAGGAACAGCCTGGTTCGCATCTCCCATCTGACAACATTCGCCCATTGATTGATCAGCAACGGCAGGTCCCGGTATGACTGAATCCAATTTTTATACGTATCCCAGATAATGGTCTCGGATGTTGGGCGAATAATCAGCTCCTCTTCCAGCTTTGCATCCTCATCAACAATAACACCTTTTCCATCGGGCGAATTCTTTAGCCTATAGTGAGTTACAACCGCACACTCCTTTGCAAAGCCTTCAACATGACTTGCCTCTTTGCTGAAAAATGATTTGGGGATAAATATCGGGAAGTATGCATTCACATGACCTGTATCCTTGAACATCTTATCCAGAACAGCCTGCATCTTCTCCCAGATAGCGTATCCATAAGGTTTTATCACCATACAACCTCTAACTGCAGAGTTCTCAGCCAGGTCCGCTTTGAGAACCAGATCATTGTACCATTGTGAAAAATTTTCTTCTCTTGTTGGAAAATCTTTAGCCATTTCTTATTTCGGTATGATATTTGCTATAATTTGACAGCGTGATTAACTGTGCAAAAGTAATAAAAATTAAAGGGCTCAGTGAATATAACCGTTCTCAAATCATTAAAGGAGGTACAATTATGAAAAAAGCAGCATTAATCATCTTTATCCTGGGGTTTATACTTACAGGCTCTTTTGCCCAGCAGAATAAAGATGCTGTTTATGGCGATGATGTATATTATTCAACATCCAAGAAAAATAAGAAAGACAAAAAGAAGAAACAGTCGGAGGCAACCCCGAAGTCGTCAGACCTTACCAAACAGGTTACCGAACCTGACAGTACCTCTGCAGAATCCCCGGAATCATCTACCTTGATGGATGACTATAACGACTATACCTTCTCGGCCCGTATCAAACGATTTCATGATGAGGAAACCAAAGAGGACTATTTTAACGAAACCTATACCGACCCGGCAAACTACGACACTACTTACGTGGAAGAGTCATCGAGTCCAAATGTCAGCCTCTATGTTGGAGCCGGTTATGGTTCCTTTTATGGACCCTCACTGTCATTCGGATTTGGCTGGGGATACGATCCCTGGTATTCTAATTATTATGGCTGGGGATATCCATACAACAGCTGTTACTGGGGATGCAACTATTGGGGGTATAACCCTTATCCCTATTACTGGAGTCCTTACTCATACGGCTATTGGAACGGGTATTACAACGGTTATTGGGATGGGTATTACGATTACCCATACGGTGGCAACACCTATTATGGCCGTCGCCAGCCCATCACCTCTACAGGAGGGATCACTCCAACTACACATACAACAGAGGGTAACCCAAACACTCCCACTGGAATGGATGGAAGAGGAGGCAATGTCGTCCCAACGAAAGAGAGAACCACATCATCTAAGGTTGATCAACCTGCTGCTCAGAAGAGATATGAATACTCCAGCACTCAGCAGAAACAACCGCCCACTGCCTCCAGAACAACACCTCAGAATACCCGAAAGCAGCAGCCAACACCTAAATATATCAAACCTGACCAAACACGTTCAACCCAAACGACCACTAAAACGCAGAATTATACATCACCTGCTTACAGGCAGCCAAAATCCAGCCAGGAGTATTTAAGCCCTAGGACTCAGCCTTCCAGAACTTCCATGCAGCAGCAGACTAGAAGCGGACAACCTGCAGTAACCCGTCCGCCAGCGACTCAAACACAAAGGCAGAATTTTGTGCCTTCAACAACGACCAGACAAAGTCCAGGATCAACCGGAACCAGGGTCAGGCCTACTACAAGCCCGACAAAGAACTATACTCCATCGAAAACGCCACCCACCCGGTCAAACAGTTATTCAACCCCATCCAGGTCTAATGGTTCTTCGACACCATCAGGATCAAATAGCTACTCGACTCCCTCCAGATCAAGCAGTCCGTCTTACTCATCTCCTTCCCGGTCTTCTGGTAGCTCAGGAAGTGGAGGCTTCGGAGGAAGGCGTAAGTAATGAAATTTGCTAACTCTTAATCTCGTGTAAAATGAAAAAAATCCTTTTTATTGCTCTCTTTCTCAGCTTTGCCTGGATTGATCTTTCAGCTCAAACAGCGCAGGATGCCCTTCGATATTCCCGGATCTTTTACAACGGCACATCAAGATTCATGGCCACAGGAGGTGCATTCGGTGCCGTAGGAGCGGACTTCTCGGTCATTGCCACAAATCCCGCCGGTATTGGACTGTATCGGAGTGCGGAGATATCTCTCACACCTACCTTCATCAACAACCGTTCCTCCGCTGATTACAACGGATACAATGCAACCGATTACAAAAACAACTTCGCTCTGGCTAACTTTGGATATGTCTATACATTCTATACCGGCAGAGAAGACAGGCCGGGAGGGGTTAATTCCATCAGTATTGCTTTTGGGATGAACCGTCAGAATGACTTCAACAACCGGATTTACATGCAGGGGCCAAATCACACAAGCTCTATTTTAACCTCTTTCACCAATGTGTTAAATACACCTCCGATCCTGAATCCCAACGATGTGCGGTATAACTACGAATTTGATATCGGCCTTGCATATGACTGCGGATTGATCTACTATGACAGTGCGCAAAATAAATACCTCTCTGACATGCCGAATGGAGGCGTATTCCAGGATAAAGCGATCAATACCTGGGGATCCATCAATGAATTTGAGCTGGCACTTGGAGGCAATATCAATGACAAGTTATATTTCGGACTAACTGTCGGAATCCCCAGTATCCGATTCTTCTACCAAAGCCGTTACTGGGAAGAGGATACGGGAGATTCAATCCCTTATTTCAAATCTTTGCAGTATGACTACATATATGAAACGCACGGGACGGGGGTTAATTTCAAACTTGGACTGATTTACCGCCCCGCACCCTGGATTCGGATAGGAGGAGCCATTCACACCCCAACATGGTATCCTACGATGTATGATTATTACTCCTCACAAATGACTGCTGTATACGATAGCGTGTTGAATAATACAACACAGATCTCACCCTCCGGAACCTTTGAATACCAAATGATGACACCGTTCAGGGCCATTGGAAGCCTTGCCTTCTTTATTGGAAAACATGGTTTTATCAGTGGTGAATATGAATATGCAAATTATGGCCAGGCCAGATTCAGGGCACCAAGGGACTCCTTTTCCGATGTCAACTTCGACATCTCAAACAATTATACAGCTCCTATAAACGTAAGGGTTGGAACAGAATGGAGGATTTCAATGTTCCGGATCAGAGGAGGCTTTGGCTATTATGGTTCTCCTGACAGAACCGGAAACGTCAGCGAAAGGTATACTGTATCCGGTGGTTTTGGAGTTTACGTAAAAAGTTTCTTTGCTGATTTTGCTTATCAGTGGTCGAAATCGGAAGCCAATTACTATATGTATGATCCTGCACTGGTTAATCCGGCTGCAATCGCACTTCAAACGAATGTAGTAAATGCTACCTTTGGTTTCAAGTTCTAGTTCTGACTATTCTTTAACCTGCTTAGGCCAGCCTTCGCTTTCTGTCGAAGGCTGTTTTCATATTCGTCATACCGCATCGAAGCACATAACCTGAAATTTGTATCGGCACCCTCGAAGTTACCCTCTTCCTCATAGATCCATCCCAGGTTTAACGCAGCACTTGCAGCAAAGTAATGCGGAAGGTTTCGTCCGTTTTCAACAGCTGCCGTATAATATTGGATGGCCTTTAACATATTTCCCTGTGCATGGTAGATCCTTCCCAAACGGTACAAATACTCCGCCAGATCTTTTTTACTGCGCATGTAACTCTCCAGGGGGGTGTTTAACAATACCTTAAGGGCATCCTGATAATATCCTCCGTCATAAAGTAGGCGTGCTTTTAATAAAGGAAGTGCAGGGATGATCTCAACATTCTGTTCGGAGCGCGCCTGTTTGTCTTCATCAACAATGGTATTTCCTGCCGTACCGGCATTCATGATCACCTTTTTGTACATAACAGTATCTCCCTGAATCAAATAGGTCCAGGCAAGTTTTTGATACCCCGCTTTGATGTAGTTGATTCCCTGAAACTCTTTCAGAAAACGGTCAAACAGTGCTGCAGAAGAGGGATCCAATCTGTTTAACCGGGCTAACCCTTCAAGGTAGTATAGAAATACAAAAGGGTAGGTTCCAGGTGCAGGATGATAGTTTTCAAGAAGCGAGATAACATCATCGTTTTTCCCATTCTTTAAATAGATACTACACTTGGCATAAACAATGAGTGGGCTCTGGCTGTATGCCTTAAGTTGTGGGTCCACGTCAAAACGATGAATCAGTGACAAGGACTCCTTTTTATTATTAAGGAGATTGACATCAACAAAAGCCATGTAAAAGCAGGCTTCAGGCTTAAAAAGAGCAAACATCTTACTGTCTCCATCATAAACCAGAACACTCTGCAATTCAGACATTCCTTCAGTTATGGTACCTTCAAATCCAGCAAGACTGACAAGCCATTGATATTGTTCAGGAACAAGTCCGACAATGATATGCAATATTCCCAGACCGATCTGGTTGGGCAAAAAATCAGGAAATCGCTTTTCATTCTCTTTGAGAAGGAGGTATGCCCTTCTGATTTCAAAAGCGGCTGTTGTGTACTCCCCAAATTTGAGACGGGCAAAAGCCCATTGAAGATTCACGCCAGCCAGGCAGAATGTGTAGAAAGGAGATTCTTTATCTCCTTTTTCCAGGATATCAAGACGTTCGGACTTATTTTTCTTTAGGGTCTCAAACATCAATTTATCTTCACCTGTGAAGAGTTTGAAGAAATCGATGTAGTTTTCGAGGAAGACTGGGATCAGGTTATCCGGGTGCTGGCCTTTTTCCTGTTGAAGAAGGAAACTGGCATCCTTAAACCGAAATGATAAAATCTCCTGGTAAGCTTTCTGACAATTCGTATCAAAATCATACTGGGAGTAAAGAGGCCCGGATAAAAAAATGAACGTACTGATCAGGAAAGATAAGCTCCTGGACATTATTTTATATAATTGACGATTCCATCATCAACAAGGATCCGACCGCAATATTCACAGACAATGATTTTTTTATGCATCCTGATATCAAGCTGATGCTGAGGAGGTATCTTATTGAAGCATCCGCCACATGCATCCCGCTCAATCTGTACAACAGCCAGTCCATTCCGTGCGTTCTTGCGAATCCTTGAATAAGCAGTAAGAAGCCGTTCTTCAATAAAATTCTGATTCTCTTCAGAGCTTCTAATCAATTCATTTTCCTCTTTCTCGGTCTCGGCAACAATGTCATCCAGTTCATTCTTTTTGATCTCAAGATCGCTCCTTCTCTCTTCGAGAACTGCCTGAAGCCTGTCAATTTCCTGTTTCTTAACCTCCATGGTATTTTGAAACTCCTTGATACGCTTCTCGGATAGCTGGATCTCCAGGTTTTGAAACTCTATCTCCTTTGTCAACGAGTCATATTCCCTGTTATTACGAACGTTCATCTGTTGTTCTTCGTAACGTTTTATCAGGGCCTGGCTCTCTTTGATCGCATTCTTCTTCTCCAGCATTGACTTCTCAACCATTACTGTATCCTGAATATAATTGTCAACACGGGTTTCAAGTCCGGCAATTTCATCTTCCAGGTCCTGCACTTCAAGAGGCAACTCACCACGTATAATCCTGATCTTGTCAACCTGAGAATCAATTTGCTGAAGATTGTACAATGCAACGAGCTTTTGTTCATTCGAGAACTCCAGCTTTTCATCGGGCTGCTCTCTCTTCTGCTTTACCTCTATTACAGGAGGCTCTTTTACAACCACTTCCTTCTTTGGCGCCTCTTTCTTGATCTCTTTCTTAGCCGAGATCTTGGGTTTGGAGGGTTCTTTCTTTTTCAGTTTTGAAGGTTCGGAAGTTGCAATTGGATCACTTGTCTTTTTAGCCATAATTCAGCTCTTAAAAATATTTTATAGGGTTTGATTCACGCTCTGAAATGAGGACCGCAAAGTTAGGAAATTTTTCGATTAGTAACTCCTTCAGCATCTCTTTTACAAAATGTTCACTCTCAAAATGGCCAATATCAACGAGCAAAAAATCTGTGGAGACACCTTGAAAATCGTGATATTTAAGATCACCTGTCAGGTAAGCATCAATCCCTTTATGGTTAACATGTTGAATAAGGAATGAACCGGAACCACTACAAATTGCCACTGTTTTTATCAATTTGTCGCCAACGTTGGTATGACGAAGAAGTTTAATATCATAGGACTCCTTAACCGCCTCCAGAAAATTCCCGGACATCACTGGTTCAGGAAGAGAACCAAAAACACCAGAGCCAATATGGGGAAACAAGTTATCCAGAGGATAAATATCGTAGGCCACCTCTTCATACGGATGACTTTCACGCAATGCTTCAATTACCCTTTGTTCCACATGTTGAGGGAAAATGACCTCGATTCGGATTTCGTTCTCATAATGGGTCGAATTCTTTTCTCCGACGAATGGCCTGGCCTTTTCAGATGCTCTGAAGGTTCCTTGTCCGGTTGCGTTGAAACTACAATTGTCATAGTTTCCAATGTGTCCGGCGCCGGCACTAAAAAGTGAATCCCTGATCCGATCGGCATGATCCAGAGGACAGAAGGTAGCCAACTTTTTCAAGTATCCCTTCCTGGGTTGAACAATCTCCATACCTTCCAGCCCAAGTTTATCTCCAAGCAGATGGTTCAAACTATCTGCCCTGTTATCCAGGTTTGTATGAACGGCCATAACCGATATCTCATTTCTTATAGCGAAACGAATGGCAGCATACTCAGGCAAGCGTGGTGTTAAATTGGTTATTCCATTGAAAATCAACGGATGATGTGAAATAACGAGATTGCATTGCTTCTCATGGGCCTCTTCAAGAACTTCCAAGGTTGTGTCAAGACTTACCATGATGCCGGATACGTCCTGGTGGGGATCTCCGATGATGAGCCCGGAATTATCCCATTCCTCCTGGAATGACAAAGGAGCCCATGTTTCCAGGGCAGACATGATTTCATTTAGTTTCATCAGCTGGTTGTTACCGCATCAAAGGTACTAAATGAGGATTATATTAGCAAGATATACAAGGCTTTCCGGAATTGTTCAAAACGTTGTTAATAAAAAACTTCGAAAAGTCTGGACTTCAATGAAAAAAAGAAGAATCTTTGACATATGAAATCAGTACTGATTTTTATCGTTGACAAGAACCCCATTCATAGTAGTCTTCTTAAGTACCATATGACCATTAAGAGGTTTGCTAATGTTCAACTGTACCACTCAGCAGAGGAGTGCATTTACCGTCTTCGAAAAGGAGTGATCCCTCATTATCTTATCACTGAATATGACCTTGCGGATTATAATGGGGTAGATTTCCTGAGAATGATTAAACAACTCTCGCCTTCCACGCAAGTCATTTTCTTCTCAGCGTTCGATGACCCTATTCTTGCTATGCGGCTCATCAACGCCGGAGCATCCGATTACATCATGAAAACCAATAAACTTGACTATGGCATTAAGGACCTGGTTAAGAATATTGAGTTCCTTCAGCGAGAAAGAATCCAAAACACCTGATCACAAACAGTTACAATTTGTTAGGGATTTTTCCTAACAATGTTGTATTATTAAAAAATATTCGTAATTTTCGACTCTCCCGAGCGAAAATGAAATTTTATCAAGTACTTCTGTTCCCATTTTCCCTCCTCTATGGAGTTGTGATGGCTGTGCGCAACTGGCTGTTCTCATGCGGCTGTTTGCCTTCAAGAGAATTTGATACACCGATCGTTGTTATTGGCAACCTTTCGTACGGGGGAACAGGTAAAACGCCACATATTGAATACCTGATCAGGCTTCTTCACGAACGATTTCTGGTGGCCACGCTAAGTCGCGGATATGGGCGGTCAAGCAAAGGATTTGTGCTTGCATCCAAACGATCCGCCTATAAATATGTAGGAGATGAGCCCTTACAATTTGCCAAGAAATATGATGACATCAAAGTTGCCATTGATGAAGACAGGGTTGAAGGCATTGAAATTTTGGAACAAAAATTTCCCAAACTTGACGTTATCCTCCTTGATGATGCATTCCAGCACAGGCATGTAAAGCCAGGTTTATCTTTGTTGCTGACAGACTTTCACAAGCTCTATACCGATGATTCGGTATTGCCTTCAGGGACCCTCAGGGAATTCCCGTGTGGCTCGAAAAGAGCTGATATTATTATCGTGACCAAAACTCCCAAAATATTTTCCCCGATCACCCGACGCCGTATCATCGGGGAACTGAAGCCCCGCTACAACCAGGAAATTTTCTTCTCCTACATCAGGTACGATGAGCCGGTGATTGTTACACCATCCTCCACTTCCGTTTCGCCTTATTCCAGTTCGATGATCCTCCTATTTTCAGGCATTGCCAATGATTATCCTCTCCGTGAGCATCTCCGGAGGCATTGCCGTGAACTGGAAGTGATGCAATTTCCCGATCACCATCCTTATACAATGGATGACCTGAAGAAGATCAAGAATAAGTTTGACGATTTTCCAACCAAAAAAAAGGTGATCTTCACTACGGAAAAAGACATCATGCGGATAAAAACACCTGAATTAAGTAATTTTGTGAAACGGTTGCCGTTGTTTTATCTTCCTATTACGGTTGAATTCCATGGCGATGAAAAAGCCAAATTCGATCAAACTATACTGAATTATGTTGAAAAAAATACTCGAAACTACTGAATACCTGGAGGGTAAAACATCGGTAAAACCAACAATTGGGATCATTCTCGGCACAGGACTTGGTGGCCTGGTCAATGAAATAGAGATCGAACATACGATCCCATATGAGTTCATTCCCAATTTTCCGGTCTCAACGGTTGAAGGTCATCATGGCCAGCTTATATTTGGAACCATGTCAGGCACTAAGGTTGTTGCCATGCAGGGTCGCTTTCATTATTACGAAGGATATACCATGCATGAAATCGCATTCCCCATCAGTATCATGAAATACCTGGGGGTTTCGACGCTGATCCTTTCCAATGCCAGTGGTGGTTTGAATCCCGGGTTCGAGATTGGGGACCTGATGGTGATCGAAGATCATATTAACCTAATGGGAGTTAATCCCCTGTTAGGCCCTAACGACCCAGAAATGGGACCAAGATTCCCCGATATGAGCCATGCTTACGATCAGGCATTGATAGAATCCGTATTTCGGATTGCAAGCATCCACCAGATCAGATTGCAACGAGGTATTTATGCCGCTGTAACAGGCCCTACTTTTGAGACTCCTGCCGAATACAAGTACCTCCGGTTGATTGGAGCAGATGCAGTGGGCATGTCTACGGTCCCCGAAGTGATTACAGCACGTCATATGGGAATGAAATGCTTTGCCGTCTCTGTTATCTCCGACCTGGGTGTTCCCGGAAAGATTGTAGAGATTTCACATCAGGATGTGATTGAAGCTGCCAGCAAAGCAGAACCTAAAATGACAGCGATCCTCAAAGATCTCCTTAAAAAAATCTGAAGCTAAAAATACGGATCAAGTACTTTCAGTTTCCACTTGCTCCCAACGGGAAACTTTCTCTTCCACAGTGAGTACCATACACCGCCAGTTACTACCAATCCGGCGCCAATGGAAAGAAAGAGCGGATCCACTACAACATTGTTGTGCAGTATATTGTTGACCGAGGTAATCAAAACAAGCACTCCGCCTGCAATCATCATGTTGGTCCCGTTTCTCTTCCTGCTTCTGAAAGACCTCTCTATATAGGCTATGTCAGTATAGAGGATGGGGTAATTTCCCCCCACAACGACAGAAGAATCGGTAATCCGGAAAATCTTTTCACGGATACGGAAATCCCCCGTAATTGTCCTCAATTGTATGACATCACCCTCTTTGTAAGTGACATACTTTCCCCTCCCAATCTTTTCAAGAACAAGTACTTGCTGGGCCGCAGTACTGAGCATTAAAACCATCAGAAACCCTACAATCAGGTATCTCACAATTCAATATTTGCGAACGAATTTAAACATTTCTTTGACACGATCGGGAAAAGGGAATGAGTAACTTTGCGCCTGATCATGTATCGGATACTCGTCATCTGTTGTTTTCTTCTGTTCATCTCGGGTTGTACCCCGGAAAAGCCTTTCTCTGTAAGGGCTCCATCATCTGCTCGTGGTGCTTCATACCATGGAGAAATGGCACGGAGTTTTCATCCCCTGAGTGCTTTTACCATTCCTAAAACCATTCCTATAACAAGACTGAGTCCGATTTACGAGCCTGCCCTCGTCGGATATTTTTCCAAACAACTCGTCAGAAGAAATCCGGACATCCTGTTTCCGATTATTAAGCTGAAAGGTCAATATCCCGACCTGGATCTAAACGAACCCATCAACGAGCAGTTCCTGCTATCATTGATAAAGACCAATTCCTTCCCATCCATGATCACACTCAGTCAGGAGAGATATTTCCACCTTCAACTGGACAACGACATTTTCAATTACACGGACAGGTACTACACCAACGGCATCCGGTTAACTCTGATCACACCCTGGTTAAGCCGGAATCCGTTGAGCAGGTTACTGATCCCTTACTGGAACCGGGGTATAAACTACTACGGATTATCCCTTGTCCAGGATATGTATACGCCCTCAACAACAAAGACCGGAGGCATCCTCGAAGGAGACCGGCCTTATGCAGCATACCTGTATGTCGGCAGCACCAAGATCACCAATGATGACATCAGCCACTTACGGCTAACAAGCGAGATCCAGATCGGAATTATCGGACCCTCCTCATTTGGAGAGTATGTTCAACGAACATTTCACAATGCAGTTCCAACCAACAATGAACCATTGGGATGGGAATTCCAGATACAGGATGACCTTTTGCTAAATTATTACGCCCGGCTGGAAAAGGGAATCGCAGCCTTTCCCGGACTTGATTTCCTGGTCCATGGGTCTGGCAGCATCGGCACTGTTTACACAAACATTGGGGGTGGCTTCTATATCAGATCGGGTTGGTTTAACCCCTATTTTTCGAATCTCTTCTTCTCAAAACAATCTCTGAACAGATCACGCCACGCCAGGAATGTCCAGCTCTATTTCTTTGCTGACATTACAGGTAAAGTCATAGGTTATGATGCGACCTTACAGGGAGGAATGTTTAACCGAACCAGCGCCTATACAATACCCGGGGAAGATATTGAACGCTTTATGTTTACCGGATCTGCCGGATTCGTTCTCTCATACGGAGGGATACAGCTAAAGGGTGAACAATTTTTGCTCAGTCCCGAATTCAAAAATGGATGGTGGCATAAGTGGTTAAGTATTGGTTTGACCTTTAGTTTCTAGTGTTGAAAACTTTAATGGACAAATTTCGAAGAAATCTCTCTTGGAAGTTTTACTTTTGACCAATGGAAGAGTTGAAAAATGAGAGCCCTGATACACTGGGTCAGGATAAAAAACAACTGCAGGAATCTCAGCGTATAACAAGGAAACGGACACAGAAAAGCCCGGTTTCAGAATTATTCCTTGAGCATGGGAAAGTACCCCCACAAGCAGTAGACCTTGAGGAAGCCGTTTTAGGGGCAATGATGCTGGAGAAAGATCCACTTACTGAAGTCATCGAAATTCTGAAACCGGAGATCTTCTACAAAGAGGCACACCAGATTATTTTCAAAGCCATCCTGAAACTCTTTGCGAGCACAGAACCTGTTGATATACTTACGGTTACGGAATCTCTTCGGAAGACAGGAGAGCTGGATCTCGTTGGCGGGCCTTACTATATTACAATGTTGACAAACCGGGTAGCCTCTGCTGCCAATATTGAATATCATGCCCATATCCTGCTGCAGAAATACATCCAGCGGGAGCTAATTCACATCTCTTCCGAAATTATCAAAGAGGCCTACGAAGATACCACCGACGTATTTGAACTACTTGACAAAGCAGAAAACAACCTGTTTTATATCAGTGAAAACAGCTTGCGACGTACATACAGATCCATGCAATCGCTCATGAAAGAAGCGATCCAGGAGATTGCAGCGGGTCAGAAGCATGAAGGCCATCTGCGGGGTGTGGGATCGGGTTTTACGGAACTCGACCGCGTAACGGGAGGCTGGCAGCGCTCGGATCTGGTCATTCTCGCTTCACGTCCAGGTATGGGAAAAACGGCATTCGCCCTAACAATGGCAAGAAATGCAGCAGTTAACTTCAATAAGCCTGTGGCTGTCTTTTCGCTTGAGATGTCTGCCGTTCAGCTCGTCACACGTCTGATTGCCAGTGAAACAGGCATCCCGGCAGAAAAACTGAAAAAAGGCACGCTTGATACGGATGAATGGAACCTGCTGAACAGCAGGGTCAGCCAGTTGATCGATGCTCCATTATATATTGATGATACACCTGCCCTGACCATCTTCGAACTTCGGGCAAAAAGCCGCCGGTTGAGGCAACAGCATAACATTGAGATGATTATCCTCGACTATATGCAGTTGATGCAGGGCGGAGCGGAACACCGAGGGAACCGTGAGCAGGAGATCAGCAGTATTTCCAGGTCGTTGAAAGCACTGGCTAAAGAGTTAAATGTTCCCATTATTGCTCTTTCACAGTTAAGCCGGGAAGTTGAAAAAAGAGGGGGCACAAAGAAGCCGATTCTCTCCGACCTTAGGGAGTCAGGTTCAATTGAGCAGGATGCAGACATGGTTATGTTCATTTACCGTCCCGAGTATTATAAGATCGATGTGGATGAACAGGGCGACTCAACAAGCGGCCTGGCAGAGATTGGCATCGCCAAAAACCGGAGTGGCCCTACCAAAGACATCAAGCTGCGCTTCGTTGCCAAGTATGCGAAATTCATGGATTACGAGGAGGATTACGCATTTGCCGATACTATTTCCCCGAACGATTCGTTTGATGGAAAAGTAAGGACCCGCAATGTCATGTCCAGAATGGATGAAATTGACCATGAAGAGAGCCCACCAAATGACATCCCGTTTTAATCGCCCAGCAGGCGTACTTTTTCTTTTCTTCCTGCTGGCCTCCCAGTTTACCATGGCACTTCATGTATTGATCCCCATGGATGAGACCCAGAAAAATCACATCAAAGCTTACGGCGTGGCCTATTGGGTTCTGCAGCAGGATATTGAGGTGACCTGGCTGTTGAATTATCGCGGAGGAAGCTTTCTGATTCCTTATGCCCAGGAGATTGAACAGGAGTGCCAGATAAGGGGAGTTACCTCCCAAGTGATCAGCGATGCCCAGGCGAATGCGATCCTGCTTGAAATTTCTGATCCTCAGATTAATATGGAAACCGTCAAACTCCATAAGCCTCCAAGGATAGCAGTCTATTCCCCTAAAAACAAGCAGCCTTGGGACGATGCGGTTACGTTGGTGCTGACGTATGCAGAGATTCCCTATGATATTGTATACGATGAAGAGATCCATGCCGGAGTGCTTCCTCTCTATGACTGGCTGCATCTTCATCACGAAGACTTCACCGGGCAGTATGGAAAATTCTGGGCCGCATACAAACAGAGTGCCTGGTACCAGGAAGATGTCAAGCTGAATGAAGATTTGTCCTATAAACTTGGATTCACCAAAGTTTCTCAGATGAAGCTTGGAACAGCGAAACGAATCAGGGACTTCGTAGCCGGTGGCGGATACCTGTTTTCCATGTGTTCGGCTCCCGACAGCTATGATGTTGCCCTGGCAGCTGAGGGGATCGACATCTGCGATGTGATGTTCGATGGTGATCCACCGGATCCTCAGGCAAATGACAAACTCAATTATTCAAACTGCTTTGCGTTTGAAAACTTTACGGTCAGCCTAAATCCCTACGAATACGAGATCTCCTCCATTGATGCCACGGAAAGTCGTCCCCGTTCACTGAACCAATCAACCGACCTCTTTACGCTGTTTGATTTTTCCGCTAAATGGGATCCGATACCATCCATGCTGTGTCAGGATCATGAGACCATCATTTACGCATTTATGGGGCAAACCACTGCATTTAAAAAGAAATACCTGAAGCCGTCAGTACTTATCATGGGAGAGAATAAAGTATTGGGAGAGGTGCGGTATATCCACGGTGATTTTGGAAAAGGTACCTGGACATTCCTTGGAGGACACGACCCGGAAGACTACCAGCACCTTGTTGGCGATCCCCCCACTGAACTTAATCTCCATCCCAATTCACCTGGTTACAGGCTAATCCTCAACAATATTCTGTTCCCGGCTGCCCGGAAGGAAAAGCGTAAGACGTGAGATGTAAGAAGTAAGAAGCGAGAAGTGAGAGTGTGTGAGGATGTGTTTTCTTCACTGCGGTGTTAAAGTGAAGAGGGGATGAAGGGATGAGATTGAACTTGCCCGACTTCCTACTGCAAACTGCCTGCTGTCTACTGACCTTGTATCCGGTCGAAGATAAAATAGGTATAGCCAAAATCATTGATCTCATCAGGAGGGTAGTCGTCTTTTGATACCCTTTCCCAATCCATGAGATTCAGTTCCGGGAAGAAAGTGTCTCCATCAAAGGATTTATGGACCTTGGTCAGGTACAGCCTATCGGTGATTGGTAAGAATTGCTGATAAATAGATGCTCCTCCCATCACAAAGTTTTCATCCGAAGGGCGGCATAATGCCATGGCGGCATCAATCGAAGTCACCATCTCTGCGCCTTCAAACAGATCAGCCGGATCATCGGTAATGACAATATTCCTCCGGTTTGGTAACGGGTGAATGGGAAGTGACTCCCAGGTATTTTTCCCCATGATAACTGTATGACCAGTTGTTAGCCGTTTAAAGCGTTTCAGATCCTCGGGGATATGCCATAAGAGCTGGTTGTTCTTGCCAATGGCATTATTTTCTGCAACTGCAACGATTAATGAGATCATAGGTGGCTGTTTTATACAGATATCTCTCCTTTAATATGTGGATGACACTGGTAATTAATAAGTTCGAAATCGTCAAACGTAAAATCAAAAATTCCGGTTTTTCCCGGATTTAGCTTCATAGATGGCAGAGGAAATGGCTCCCTGGTCAACTGCAGTTTCACTTGTTCAAGATGGTTCAGATAGATGTGTGCGTCACCCAGGGTGTGAATAAATTCGCCAGGTTTCAGACCGGTAGACTGGGCCATCATTATCAAAAGCAATGCATAGGATGTGATGTTGAAAGGAATTCCGAGAAAAATATCACAACTTCTCTGGTACATCTGGAGCGAAAGTTTGCCTTCTGCCACATAAAACTGAAACAGAAGGTGACATGGCGGCAAAGCCATGTTATCGAGCTCTCCGACATTCCATGCAGAGACGATATGCCTTCGTGAGTTTGGATTTGTTTTGATCGATTCCACCACCTGGGAGATCTGGTCAATGGGAGAGCCATCTGCTTTCGGCCAGGACCTCCACTGGTAGCCGTATACGTGTCCCAGTTCTCCATTCTCATCCGCCCATTCATCCCAAATGGTAACCCGATTGTCATTCAGATACCTGATATTCGTTTCTCCCTTCAGGAACCACAACAATTCATGAATGATGGAGCGAAGGTGCAATTTTTTTGTTGTTATCATCGGGAAGCCATCATCCAGATCAAACCTCATCTGATATCCAAATACACTGATCGTACCTGTTCCGGTGCGGTCGGATTTGGTTACACCATTTTTTAGCACATGATCAAGCAGGTCAAGATACTGTTTCATCCGCTTCAATTATAATAACATACCGGCAAGTGTTGCTGAGACATAGGATGCCAGCGTTCCACAAATCATTGCTTTAATCCCAAGCCTGGCCAGGTCGCGACGCCGATTTGGAGCGAGCTCACCGATCCCTCCGATTTGAATGGCTACCGAGCTGAAATTTGCAAATCCGCATAAGGCGAAACTGGCTATTACAAGAGCTTTGGGTGAGAGCGATTTGGCAGCTATCATTGGAGCCAGGTCGGTATAAGCAACAAACTCATTGATTACCAGTTTAGTTCCCATCAATGCTCCAACAGTATGTGCTTCTTTCCATGGAACACCCATTGCCCATGCGAAAATAGAAAAGATTGAGCCGAGAATGTCACTAAGGCGAAAGTCCTGCAAATTCCACCCTATTGCATTCAAACTCAGTCCAGTCATTGCCACAAGACGGCCAAGCCATCCCAGCAATCCATCAACAAGGGCGATAAGGGCGATCATTCCAATTAACATAGCTATTACATTGATGCTGATTCGCATTCCGTCGCTTGCTCCATGGGAGATTGCATCCATGAGGTTTGCATGGGTTCTCTTCACTTCCAGCTTCACATGTCCTTTGGTTTCTGACTCCTGCGTCTCAGGATATACGATTTTTGCGATTACCAACGCTCCGGGAGCTGCCATCAGGCTGGCTGCCAGGAGATAAGGCGCTGGAACCCCCATGGCAACATAAACAGCCAATACCCCCCCAGCAATGCAGGCCATGCTACCACTCATAGATGCCAGGAGTTCCGACATCGTCATCCCCGAAATGTATGGCCGGATTAAGATCTGTGCTTCTACCTGTCCTACAAAAGCACTGGCAACATTAGAGAGAGCTTCACTCCCACTTACTCTCATCACTTTGTAGACTCCTATTGCAATGACAGCAACGATCCTCTGCAAAAGTCCTATATGATACCCAATAGCTACCAGCACACAGATAAAAATGATCGTTGGAATCAACGTAAAGACAAAGATGAAACTGTTTCCGGGGCCAACCACAGAATTCAACACATCTCCATTTGCTAAAAACCCAAAACAGAAGCGTGCACCTTCCATACTGTAATCCAGGAGCTTCTGGACCCCAAAGCCAATTTTTTCAAAAATCAGTTGCCCGATTGGAACTTTTAAAACAAAGATGGCTGTTCCCACCTGAAGAATGATACCAGTAATCACCAGGCGGTAATTGATGGCTTTTCGGTTATTCGACATCAAAAATGCGATTCCAAAAATCAACACCAATCCAAGTAAACCCGTAAATCTATCCATGTAGTTTATTCAGGCATGAAGCATGCGACAATATAGGCTTAATCCCAGGGTTTAGCCTAGGTTTCCCGTTTTCTTTTCGTGATTTCGTCCCTAATCTTAGACGCCTTTTCATACTCTTCACTCTCAACAGCCTTTTTAAGCAATTGCTGGAGATCCGTGATTGCATAAACAGACAAGTCATCATCCAGGTTGGCGGGAATATCCGGTTCCATCTTGGTATGAATGGGTTCAGAGGTCTCATCCTCCATGACAATACCAGCTGCCATCATGATGCTTTCATAGGTAAATATTGGACAGTTGAACCGTAATGCCAGGGCAATGGCATCCGAGGTTCTTGAATCCACCTCCTTCACAGTTTTCCCATCGGAACAATGGAGTACTGCGTAAAAGACCCCTTCACTAAATTTATTGATAATCACCTCTGTCACATTGATGTGAAATGTTTCTGCAAACGATTTGAAGAGATCGTGTGTGAGTGGACGAGGTGTTTTGATTTTTTCGATTTCAATAGCGATTGCCTGAGCTTCAAAACTGCCAATGATGATAGGCAATCTTCTTTTGCCCTCCTGTTCGCCCAGAATAATCGCATAGGCGCCGCTTTGCGACTGGCTGTATGACATACCAATGATCTCAAGCCGGATTTTCTCCATTCCCTCCCTAGTTTCTCTTACACAAACCTACGTGATTTTTATCAATCAGGCAAACAACTGTGGAAAATTTCTGCTCTATTTTTGAAAAAAATCTTATTTTTGCCGGGATTTAAAATATTAAATTTAAATACATTCATATGAAGCGATTTACAACAGTTTTAATTGCATTTCTTGTTCCATTTTTGAGCATGGCCAGCGAAGCGGATCTGGTTATCCCGGAACTTACTGCCGCCCAGAATAATTTGTTATACCTGGGGTTCCTTATTTGTATCCTTGGATTAGGGTTTGGCTGGTATCAGTATGCAAACGTGAAAAAAATCAGAGCCCATCAATCGATGCTCGATGTGGCTAACGTAATTTTTCAAACCTGCAAAACCTACCTGATCCAGCAGGGAAAATTCCTGGTAATCCTGTTTGTCATCATCGGGTTATGTATGGCTTTTTACTTCGGTTACCTGAACCATACCTCTTTATGGGGGGTGTTACTAATTCTGGCCTGGACTGTTATCGGCATCCTTGGATCATACGGTGTTGCCTGGTTTGGCATCCGGATGAATACCCTTGCAAACAGCCGTATGGCTTTTGCCTCCCTGGAAAGAAAGCCGTTAAAACTTTTGAATATTCCATTGAATGCAGGAATGAGTATCGGTGTTGCATTGATCTGCGTTGAGCTGATCATGATGCTGATCATTCTTCTCTTTGTACCGCGCGAATACGCCGGTGCCAGCTTCATTGGCTTCGCAATTGGTGAGTCACTGGGTGCCTCAGCACTCCGTATTGCCGGAGGTATTTTTACCAAAATTGCTGACATCGGTTCTGACCTGATGAAAGTCGTGTTCGGCATCAAGGAAGATGATCCAAGAAATCCAGGTGTTATTGCCGACTGTGTTGGTGACAATGCTGGTGACAGTGTAGGACCAACAGCTGACGGTTTCGAGACATATGGCGTAACAGGAGTTGCTCTTATCGCTTTCATCGTACTGGCTATCACTGATATTGAATATCAACAACAACTCTTAACCTGGATCTTTGTAATGCGTATCCTGATGGTCATCACATCGATTACTGCCTTCTATATCAACAAAATGATCAGTCAGGCCAGATACAGCGATGTTGACGACCTCGACTTTGAGACGCCATTGACCAACCTGGTTTGGATCACATCGGTATTATCCATCATCGCTACCTTTGGAGCAAGTTACTGGCAACTCGGGGCATTACCCAACAATCTTTGGCTTGTCCTTTCCATTATCATCAGTTGCGGAACTTTGGGTGCGGCCCTGATCCCCGAATTTACCAAGATCTTTACCAGCCCCAAATCCAAACATGTAAATGAGATCGTTACCGCTTCCCGTGAAGGAGGTGCCTCCCTGAACATCCTGTCTGGATTGGTAGCTGGTAATTTCAGTGCATTCTGGCAGGGCCTGGTATTTCTTGCCCTGATGTTTATCGCATTTGTGGCCAGCCAGTATGGTCTGGGAGAGACGATGATTTACCCCGCTATCTTTGCTTTCGGCCTGGTTGCATTTGGCTTCCTGGGAATGGGACCGGTTACGATTGCCGTTGACAGTTACGGACCGGTAACAGACAATGCTCAATCCATTTATGAGTTATCTCTGATTGAGGAAAACCAGGCAGAAGTTTCAGTTGAGATTGAGAAGGAGTTTGGGTTTAAACCCGACTTTGAGAAAGCCAAGCACTACCTTGAAGCGAATGACGGCGCCGGAAATACCTTTAAAGCAACTGCCAAACCTGTACTTATTGGAACTGCAGTTGTTGGTGCCACCACGATGATCTTCTCTCTGATCCTGATTATCAAGAAACATTTTGGAATTGAACCAGAACAGGTTCTGAATGTTTTAAATCCTTATACTATCCTGGGATTCATGGCTGGCGGAGCCGTAATTTATTGGTTTACCGGCGCCTCCATCCAGGCAGTAACAACTGGAGCTTATCGTGCCGTTGAATACATAAAACAGAACATCGTTCTGGATGATACAGGCGAGAAAAAGGCATCCATCGAGAAATCGAAAGAGGTTGTGAAGATCTGTACACAATATGCACAAACGGGGATGTTGAACATCTTTGTAGCGATCTTCTCATTTGCTATTGCGATCGCTTTCCTTTCGGGTTACAGGAACATGGGACTGCCAGCAGATGATCCAAATGTATATGCAGCAGCCTCTTTCTTTGTAGCCTATCTGCTCTCCATTGCATTCTTTGGATTGTTCCAGGCTATTTTTATGGCCAACGCCGGTGGCTCCTGGGATAATGCCAAGAAGGTGGTTGAGGTTGACCTGAAAGAGAAAGGAACACCATTGCACGAAGCATCCATTGTTGGTGATACCGTTGGAGACCCATATAAAGACACCTCTTCGGTAGCCTTGAACCCGATCATTAAATTTACAACTCTTTTCGGCCTGCTGGCAATGGAGATCGCGATCTCAGAAGATTTTTACAGGATGGCTCCATATATTGGAATCGTATTTGGTGTAATTGCCCTCTATTTTGTTTACAGATCATTCTACAATATGAGGATTCCGCAAAAGAGCTAACGTGTATACACTGATTTTCAAGGCTGATTCAATCTGAGTCAGCCTTTTTTTTTAACTCCATTATTATTATCAACCGAGGCAACTATCCGCTTTTGAGGTGTTATTAATAATGAAGACATGGGTATGGGTCACGACGAAGAGTTGGTAAGAGATCTGAAAAGGAGAAAAAATGGCGTTCTGGATACGCTCTACAATACCTATGCCCCTATGTTACTTAGTGTTTGCCTGCGTTACTGTGGAAATCGCCAGGATGCCGAAGATGTGTTGCACGATGGATTCATCAAGATCCTGAAACATATTCACACCTTCAAATCCATCTCTTCGGGATCATTTGAGGGCTGGATGAAGAGGATCATCATAAATACCGCGCTAAATTCACTTCGTGACCAAACCCGTTCCAGGCAGTTGCTGGATATTGACCCAATCCAGGAGAAGATTCCCGATGAACCAAAAGAAGAAAATGGGTGGGAATACCTTCATGATAAGATAGGGAAAGAGCGAATCATGCAGATGATCTGCGAATTACCTCCAGGATACCGGACCGTTTTCAACCTGTATGTATTTGAAGAATATTCGCATAAAGAGATTGCAAAAGAGTTACAGTTTTCTGAGAACACATCCAAATCGCAACTTTCGAAAGCCCGGGCATTACTGAGAAAGAAGATTTATGAGGTGATGGAGAAACAAAAGGTATAGTATGAAAAAAGAAAGACATCCGGTTGATGACTTCTTTAAAGAGGCGCTGCAGGAACATCAGGTTCAGATATCTGATGCAGGGAAGCAGCGATTCCTCGATGAAGCAGCAACCATAGGGATCAACGACAGGAGGTTGAGGTGGCGCTGGCTGCTGCTTCTTGGCATTCTGGCAGTCGCTACATCAGCGGCACTGATTTTTTGGTTCTCCGATGGAGGGCAGTTGGCAGTTGGCAGTTGGCAGTTGAAAGTATAGAGGTTCTGGAGTCGGGTTTTTCTGGCGAACCTGCTGCAACCTCTCCGGAAGGTATCCTCCCGGTGAGTTCATCCAATCCCAATTTCAAGTTAAATTCAGCACCCGACATCCCTGTATCTGCCTCTTTTACAACTCCCTCCACTACGCTTGCCGGCTCTACACCTTCTGGTTCTTCTCCTTTTGGTTCTGCACCTTCCGATTCTGCACCTTCCGATTCTGCAACTCCCGGTTCGGAAGCTGAGACGTTTGTCAGTGATGCAGCAGACTTCACAAGGGAAGATACATTAGTTGTACCCGAAACAACCTCCATCACTGGAAAGATTAAAAAGAGGAATAGGTCCTCCGACTGGCAATTTGCCACTTCGCTCTATTATTTTCCGGAGTGGATGTTCAACACGCTTGAGGGAGACAAGTTTGTCTCTAATTTTGGTATTGAAGAGAGTTTCCGCTATGGAAGGTATGTGTTGAGGACCGGTATTGGTCTTTCCATCGCCAAAGGGACCAATGAACTGATGGTCGAATACAACGATTACCTTGGCTCATTTGATCTGCTTGATTCCATCAGGTTCAATTGGGATGAAAAAAACTACCATCTGTTGCCAACATATTATACGTCCAACAAAGACGTATGGGACAGCCTGCTCAAACTGGATAATCCAAAAGTAATCAAACGGTACACCTATCTTCAGATTCCATTTATCCTGGGGTATGATGTGCTGCAAACAAAAAGAATCAGCGTAGGTTTCAGGGCTGGTCCGGTTTTATCCTTACTCATTCATTCGAAACAACTTTCAGTTGAATATGATCCTGGGAAGAACCAAATTATCCGTATCAATCAGGTCACCCCGGACCGGGTTCAGACCAACTGGCAACTCATGGGCGGGATCAACGTATCTTTGCCTATCGCCAAGCGGATAGGGTTTGAAATCGAACCAAATATCAAATACTATTTCAACTCGGTCTATGAAAAATCAGATGCATCAAAGAAGCCATGGTCAGTGGGATTCAGGGCATGTTTCTCCATCCGGTACTAATTAAAATCGATTCTCTCAGGCAACCAAATACAAGCCATGTGTTTTATAACCAGTATTAACCTTCAAAAAATAAATCCTATGAAACGGTTCATCTTACCCCTTCTCCTTCTCCTATTAATGTCCCCGGCCTTCACCCAAAATATCGTGAACCTGTCAGGGACAGTGACCGACAGTGCAACCGGACAACCCATTACAAATCAAACAGTTTATATCTCCTCTGACTCTTCAGGCGGTTTTTTTTATTACAATACTGTTTCTACAAACGCCAGCGGGTACTACCTGGATTCCATTTCCCTGCCCCCAGGCGTTGACACCGGGTTCATTTTCGTCTCTACATACGATTGCATAAATTCGTATGTACTTTATACCCTGACATTCGGCCCGACGAACATGAACATCGTTCAGAACTTCCAGATCTGCACCAACGCACCCTCTCCGTGTCAGGCAAATTTCAACTATTATGATGCCGGCGTTCTGACCATCCAATTTACAGATCTTTCAACGGGAACTACTGGTCCCTGGGCATGGAGTTTTGGAGATGGGACCACATCAACGCTTCAGAATCCAACGCATACATTCCCTCAGGAAGGGTATTATCCTGTTTCCCTGACAATTGGAGATAGCAGCACGTGTCTTGATATGCTTACTCAAACAGTCCACGTTATTGACTCCACAGGTGGTGGCTGTGTTGCCAGTTTTGAAGCTTATCCCGATTCTACAGGAGGATATATGGTCTATTTCTACGATCAGTCATTGGGGAATATCAATTCCTGGTCATGGAATTTCGATGATCCGGCTTCAGGGATGAACAACATCTCCACCATCCAGAATCCAACGCACATGTTTTCCCAGGCGGGAACATACAATGTTTGTCTTACCATCCAGGGTGTTGACAGCAGCTGCTACGACACATACTGCATGCCGATAACCGTGGGGAACCCCGCAGGCGGATGTGAAGCCGATTTTTATTTCTACTCTGACTCAAATGCAGTCTCAAACACGTACCATTTTATCGACATTTCTGCCGGCAACATCAATAGTTGGTACTGGGAATTCGGTGACGGGACAACTTCAAGCTCCCAAAACCCAACGCATACATTTGCTACCCCAGGCTTCTATAATGTGTGTCTTACTGTCCAGGGTGTTGACAGTCTATGTTATGATACTTACTGTGAACTGGTCAATGTTGGCGGAGGCGCTGGTTGCCAGGCACAGTTCACCTACTATCCCGATTCAACCTCTGCCAATAACCTCTTCCACTTCATGGATCTCTCAACCGGTGATATCAACAGCTGGTTCTGGGATTTCGGCGACAGCACATTCTCCTCGGAACAGAACCCATCCCACATGTTCCCTGAGGAAGGAACCTTCTATGTTTGCCTTACAATTACAGGAAATAATTCAGGCTCCATCTGCCAAAGCACCTGGTGTGAGGAAGTTACGGTGGGCACAGGATCTGATTGCGCCAACTACTTCAGTTACCAGAAAAACGGACTGGCAGTCAGTTTCACAGGTCATATGGTGAACGGACAGCCGGCAACCTACAACTGGGACTTTGGCGACGGCCAATCGGGACAGGGACAAAGTGCCATCCACAATTATACGGCATCAGGGATCTACTTTGTTTCTCTGACCACCGTCACGCAGGATCCCACGGCATGCACCTACTCCACGTCGCAATCCATCGCCGTTGGCGACAGTACTCAGTGGAACCAGGTTTACGGGCAGGTATTTGCAGGCAACTTCCCGCTCGAAACCGGGATGGCCATGATCTTCTCGCTTGATACCTCTTCTGCTGCATTCGTACCGTTCATCGACATCAGCATGATCGATTCATCCGGAATTTATTACTTCCCGATGGTTCCTCTGGGAGAGTACCTGATCTATGCTATTCCATTCACACCAACAGGATATCTGCCAACCTATTACGGAGATGTACTCAACTGGGCGTCAGCAACTGTGGTGACCCTCGGACAAGCAAACAATCCATACAACATCAACCTCATTGAAGCTTATAATTTCAATACCGGAAACGGTGGCATCAACGGCCAGATCAACACCGGTCTGCGGGGCAGCTTTGTGGACAAGATCATTATGTTGCTGATGAATGAAACAGGAGAGGCGATATCCTATAGCCAGGTGGATCCGGAAGGTGTATTTGACTTCAGCGACCTGGATTATGGCATCTATTACCTGAGGGCCGAAATGGCAGGATGTGAAAGCGACATCATCAAGGTAACCATTACAGCAGGGAACCCTGTTGTGGATGTTGTGATGACCTTCAACGGAAACCATATCCTCGGAGTGAATGAGAACAAGCAGACCATGGAAGCCGGTGAAATTTATCCGAATCCGGTTCGCGATCAGGCACAGATCTCCATTAAGCTGACAGAAGGAACCCAGGTTTATGTTGAGCTCTTCAACCTTTCGGGGCAGCAGGTGTACCAACGCACGGAATACCTGAATGCGGGCCCGGCAACCATTGCAGTCCCGGTTGGTCAACTCAAAGAGGGGCTTTATACTCTTCGTATCTACACTGACTCAGGGCTTAACCTAAGCAGGAAGCTGCTTAAGGCTCAATAAACTCTATTTTTCATTGTGAATGCAAAGGCTGCCCGGTTATCGGTAGCCTTTTGCTGATCCTAAATCCCAAGAAAGGATTTACGAATAATTCAATTTCCGAATGACTGTCTAAAAAAGTATGCATCTTTGTTTGCCGAATATCAGAATTACTGTTTTTTATGAAAAGACTACTCCTTACTAATTTGATGTTTGCCTTGATGACGGTTCATTTTACGACTATTGCGCAGGGATATCAACCGAAACCGGAATCAGAGGGGATCGGAATAGTCCCGGTGTCTGATACGGTTCCGATGAAGACCTATGATACAACCTGGGAATCGCTGGATTCAAGGCCCATCCCGGGATGGTTCACCGATGCCAGATTCGGGATATTCATCCACTGGGGGGTCTATTCGGTGCCTGCATGGCGCCCCATCAGCTCAAAAAAATATGCCTCCTATGCCGAGTGGTATTACGCCCGGGTGATCGGGGATACGGTTCACGGTGGGGATGCATTCCATAAGAACAACTACGGCGTAGACTTTGAATACCGGGATTTTGCCCCGATGTTTAGGGCCGAACTCTTTGATCCCGATGCCTGGGCCAACCTCTTTTACCGGTCGGGGGCGAAGTACGTAGTGCTCACCAGCAAACACCACGACGGTTATTGTCTCTGGCCAACCAAAAGTCGGTACAAGAAGGGTTGGAACAGCATGGATATGGGGCCGGAACGGGATCTCGTCGGTGAGCTGGCAAAAGCCGTACGAAAACGGGGGTTGAAGTTCGGGATCTACTATTCGTTGCCCGAATGGGAATCCACCCCAACCAAACGTACTCAAAGCGGTTACTGGCTGGATAAACAGATTATTGAGAAATACCAGATCCCCCAGGAGGATTATGTTGAAGGGCATGTGATTCCGCAGCTGAAAGAAGTTGTGATGCAATACCATCCAAGCCTGATCTTTTCGGATGGCGGGGAGTGGGATTTCGGGGAGGATTTCTGGCATACCAAAGAATTCCTGGCATGGCTGTACAACGAAGCCCCGAATAAAGATGAGGTGGTGGTGAACGACAGGTGGGCTAAGGGAGTTCCGGGAAATCACGGGGATTACTTTTCAAGCGAATACGAAGATACCGACGCCATCGGCCTGCACCATCCCTGGGAAGAGAGCCGTGGAATCGGGGGATCGTATGGTTTCAACCGCGCCGAAAACCTGGAAGACTACAGCACTACTCAACAGCTTATCCATGAACTTATTGATATTGTTAGCAGAGGTGGCAACCTGCTGCTTAATGTGGGACCAACTGCCGATGGCCGGATCCCGGTCATCATGCAGGAACGCCTTGTGGAGATTGGCGATTGGCTGAAGATAAACGGAGAATGCATTTTCGGTACACGTCCCTGGTATGATGAGAAGGTAACCATCCCGGGAGATGGAACTGACACCAAAGAGCCTGCTGTTTGGTTTACCACAAAAGGGTGCGATCTTTATGCTATCTGCGCTGCCTGGCCTGAAGATGGTCTCTTTGTCCCGGTTTCGTCACTTCTCTCACCACATGAACAGGATTTGTCAGTTGGGATGATCGGCGTACCGGGAAATGTGGATTGGCATCCGGTGGAGGGAGGGATTCAGATCCCGGCGCCCCAGATCACTCCTTCGGAACTACCCTGTTCACATGCCTTTGTTTATAAGCTGACAAGGTTTTTTCAGGAATGAACCCTTATGCCTGTCAGCCAAAGCAGACGGCAATTCAATTTCACCTGTTACTCTGGGGGTTGACAATGATCTTCACAGCATCTCCGCCCTCCAGGAGCATCTGAAAGCCTTTGGCTGTTTCGCTCAGTGGCAGCCGGTGTGTGATGAGGTCGTCGACAAAAATATTCCCGGATGCAATCAGTTCAATCGCCTCTTCAATGTCAGGTGGGCCACAATAGTAGGAGGTGAGGATGCGGATCTCTTTCCGCCAGAAGTCGTTGACGGGAACGGCTACCACTTTATCGGGATCGGGAACGGCAAACAGAACGACAACTCCTCCCATATCAACAGATTGCCAGGCCTGGGTCAGGGCACTGAGAGAAGAGGTTGTCACGATCACGGCATCAGCTTTTTGGTCAAACGCTGCCATCAACTGGCCCGGGACATCGGATTTGGCATCTGCCACAACATCCGCCCCGTATTCTTTAGCCATTTCAAGCTTGCGGGGATTGATATCGGTA
Organism: Bacteroidales bacterium; assembly: GCA_014860625.1. Taxonomy (GTDB): domain Bacteria; phylum Bacteroidota; class Bacteroidia; order Bacteroidales; family FEN-979; genus QYOJ01. The sequence goes on from JACZJJ010000159.1 coordinate 43,255, forward strand.
ACCATTACACGACAACCGTTGAGCCTGGCGAGCTTGGTATGGAGCAATCCCGACATACCGGAACCAAGAATCAGAACCGTGTCACCGGCTTCAAGGGAGGAAATGCGTTGTGCCCTGACCACGCAGGCAAGCGGTTCGATGAACGTGGCCTGGTCGTATGACAGGTTATCGGGGAGCAGGTATGACCCGTGGTTAACGATCTCTTTCGGAACAAGGATGTACTCGGCAAATCCTCCCGGAAGCCGGTCTTTCACTTCACTGCATTGCGGATAATGGCCTTTCAGGCAATAGGTGCATTGCAGGCAGGGAACCTTTGGCGCAATAAAAAGCCGGTCACCCTTTTTGAATCTGGATACACCTTCTCCGGTCTCCACAACCTCCACCCCCACTTCGTGCCCCATCACCAGAGGAGCTCTTGGCAACCGGTACCACTCCACCACATCGCTTCCGCAGATGCCACAGGAGATGACCCTGACCAGCAACTCTCCTTTTCCAGGAGAGGGCGTGGGGACCTCCTCGACACGGATGTCGGTGTTGTTATACCACATGGAGACTTTCATAGTTTTGGATCTATTTTATTGTTTATTACTTTTTCTCGCTCTTAAGTGTCGTGTACATCTCAAACGCCTTTTCAGGGGTTTCGTTGTCATGCACAACCGCTCTCACAGCCTTGAGCATAGCGATAGGAGCAGTAGACTGGAAAATATTCCGGCCCATATCTACCCCTGCGGCTCCCTCTTGAATGGCGCGGTAGGCCATGGTAAGTGCATCGATCTCGGGAAGTTTTTTCCCTCCGGCGATTACAATCGGGACAGGGCAGGAGGAAGTTACAGTCTCAAATCCTTCAGAGATGTAGTAGGTCTTCACATATTGGGCTCCCAGTTCTGCACAGATACGTGTTGCCAGTCGGAAATATTTTGCATCCCGCACCATATCCTTCCCCACAGCTGTAACCGCCAGGGTTGGCATTCCGTAACGGAGTCCCATATCCACCATTCGCGTCATACTGAGAATGGTTTGGTGTTCGTGCTCACTTCCAACATACACCTGAACAGCCATTGCGCAAACATTCAGCCTTATGGCATCTTCGATATCCACCGCCAGATCCTCGTTGGAGAGTTCCGTCAGGATACTGGCTCCGCCGGTGACCCTCAGCACGATTGCCTTCTGAGTATCGGCAGGCACCATGGTCCTCAATGCTCCACGGGTAATCATCAACGTATCGGCATAAGGAATCAGTGGAACAATGTTCACATCGATCCGTTCCAGCCCCGCTGTTGGCCCGAGGAAGTAGCCGTGATCCACAGCCAGCATCACCGTTTTTCCGCTAACCGGATTGAAAATCCGGCTTAACCTGTTTTTCATTCCCCAGTCGAGGGAATTGGAACCTTTCAGATAGAAGTTTTCCGACTTCTGAGGGATATCCGTATAAAATTCTTTGGGTGCATTTGATCCGTCAATATCAGCCATGGTAATTTCCTTAAGTTTAGCCTATATTATAATAAATGCAAATATCGGGATAACATCAAAATAAAAAAAATGGTACTTTTGCGACCTATTCCATATACCACTGTTTATTAATTCACAATTCCTATGATCACAAATAATTTCGTTTGCCGCCACAATGGTCCGAATGCTTCGGAGATCACTACCATGCTGAAGAAAATCGGTGTATCCTCACTTGACCAGCTCATTGATGAAACAGTACCTTCCTCCATCAGGTTATCCAAACCGATGAATCTTCCAGAAGGGCTAAACGAGTATGAGTTCCTTACTCACCTGAAAGAGGTGGCATCAAAGAACAAACTGTTCAAAAGCTTCATAGGAATGGGATATTACAATACAATTACTCCCGGGGTGATCCTTCGAAACATCCTTGAGAACCCGGGTTGGTATACCGCTTACACTCCCTATCAGGCAGAGATTTCCCAGGGGCGTCTTGAAGCCCTTTTGAATTACCAGACCATGGTCTGCAGCCTGACCGGTTTGCCCATTTCCAATGCATCTCTCCTGGATGAAGGCACAGCAGCAGGAGAAGCAATGATCATGCTCTACAATTCCCGCTCCCGGGATGCCGTAAAACGCGGAGCCAATAAGTTTTTCGTTTCTGAAGAGACGTTCCCTCAAACGATTGATGTGATCAAAACCCGTGCAGTCCCTCTTGGAATCGAGCTGATTATCGGCGATCACAACACATTCAACTTCACGGATGCCGTTTTTGGTGCCGTGGTGCAATATCCGGATCAGAAAGGTGAAGTGACAGATTACAGGGACTTCGTTGAAAAAGCCCATCAGAACGGAACGCTGGTAGCCGTTGCAGCTGACATTATGAGTCTCGTGATGCTGACACCTCCGGGAGAATGGGGTGCTGACGTGGTGTTCGGTTCCACCCAGCGTTTTGGTGTGCCCATGGGATATGGCGGTCCGCATGCAGCCTATTTTTCAACGAAAGAAGAGTTCAAGCGCAACATGCCGGGGAGGATCATTGGAATCTCTGTTGATGCCAACGGGAGCAGGGCCCTCAGGATGGCGCTTCAAACAAGGGAGCAACATATCAAACGTGAGCGTGCTACCTCTAACATTTGCACTTCACAGGTTCTGCTTGCCGTGATGGCGGGAATGTACGCCGTGTACCATGGTCCGGAAGGACTTAAAAAAATTGCCCGTCACATCAACATTCTCACGGGAGTGCTTGCTCAGGAGATGGTCAAATACGGGTATGAGCAACTGAATCCTTATTTCTTTGATACACTTTATGTTAAAGTTCCCGAAGGAATTGACATGGAGAAACTCCGGCATCTGGCCGAAGAGAACAAAGTGAACTTCCGCTTCATCAACTCTTCACATATCGGCATCAGCCTTGATGAAACCACTGCGCTGGCCGATGTCAACCTGATCCTATGCATCCTTGCCCTTTCAGCAGGCAGGCTCTGCTCAGAGTTCATCTGTAACCCTAAGGAGTGTGAGAAGATTACAACGATACCCGCTGATCTGACCCGGAAATCGGATGTGTTACCTCAGCATGTTTTTTCCAGCTATCACTCAGAGACAGAGATGATGCGTTATATAAAACGTCTGGAAATCAAAGATTTGTCATTAAACAGGTCGATGATCCCTCTTGGATCCTGCACCATGAAACTGAATGCGGCCGCTGAACTTTTTGCATTGAGCTGGCCGGAATTTGGGAATATCCATCCCTTTGTTCCGAAAGACCAGGCAGAGGGTTACCAGGTTCTGATCAAAGAGCTGGAAAAACAGCTGTGCATCACCACCGGTTTTGATGCCGTTTCGTTCATGCCAAACAGCGGAGCCTCCGGCGAATACGCCGGGCTATTGGTGATCAGGGAGTATCATATCAGTCGTGGCGAAGGGCACCGGAATGTTTGTCTGATCCCCTCTTCGGCACACGGCACCAACCCTGCCAGTGCCGCGATGGCAGGCATGGAGATCGTAGTGATCAAATGCGACGAGAAAGGGAACATCGATGTCAGTGACCTTCGGGAAAAGGCAGTCCTGCATAAAGAAAACCTCTCTTCACTGATGGTGACCTACCCGTCAACCCATGGTGTTTTTGAAGAGGACATTCTCGAGATCTGCGAAATCATCCACGAAAACGGAGGTCAGGTATACATGGACGGCGCCAACATGAACGCCCAGGTCGGATTGACCAATCCGGGCATCATCGGAGCTGACGTTTGTCACCTTAACCTGCACAAGACCTTCGCAATTCCCCACGGCGGCGGCGGACCGGGTGAAGGCCCTATTGGTGTAGCCAAGCACCTCACCCCATTCCTTCCCAAGCATGTGGTTGTGAGCACCGGAGGCAAAGAGGGAATTCATGCCGTGGCTTCCGGGCCTTATGGCAGTTCACTGATCCTGACGATCTCTTATGCTTACATCAAGCTAATGGGGGGAGCCGGACTTACGGAAGCGACAAAACTGGCTATCCTGAATGCGAACTATCTGAAAGCCGCCCTGGAACCTTACTATCCAATCCTCTACACAGGTAAAAAGGGACATTGTGCCCACGAGATGATTGTGGATTGTAACGGGATTGCCCGGGAGACAGGAATTGGCGCAATTGATATTGCCAAACGGCTGATGGATTATGGTTTCCATGCTCCTACGGTGGCATTTCCTGTACATGGAACCCTGATGGTTGAACCAACTGAGAGTGAGCCCTATTTTGAACTCAACCGCTTTATCGAAGCGATGATAGCCATCAGGGAGGAGATCAACGATATTAAGGAAGGGAAGGCCGATAAGGAGATCAACGTGATCAAGAAGGCTCCGCACACCTCTCTGATGGTTTCGGCAGATGAATGGACGCTCCCCTACTCCAGGCAAAAAGCTGCCTATCCTGTTGAAGGGCTGAAAGAGGACAAATACTGGCCAACGGTAACGCGGATTGATGATGCCTTTGGGGACAGGAATCTGATGTGCTCGTGTGAGGAGTAAAAAAAGGCGGTCCCAACCACGAGACCGCCAAGCAACCTAACCTATGAAGAGAAACACTAACTTACAGCCTTTGCAGGCAGTGTAAGATCTTTTGCCACGTTTGGGCAATATCGTTATCGAGACCAACAGAAAACCTGACCAGTCCTTCAGAGAGGCCCATCTCTTTCTGGATCTCATCCGGTATTTCAGATGAGGTACTTTTTCCTGAATTACTGAAAAGGGTTTTAAAATATCCGAGACTGACTGCCAGGTACCCGACTCCTTCGAGTTCCATCAATTCCATCAACCTGGCAGCCCGTTCGGATGTTTCCATATCAATCGCAATCATCCCCCCAAAACCAAAACCGGGATTCATCATGCGTGTCAACAGTTCATGTCCCGGGTGTTCAGGTAACCCTGGGTACATGATATGGAGGCCGTATTCCCTGAACCGTTCAGAAAGGAACAGCGCATTTCTGCTATGCTGCTTCATCCTGATATGCAGGGTATGCAAATTTTTTACGATATTGGATGAACGCAACGGATCCAATGCCGGGCCAAGGAGCATCGCCGTCCCATTGTTCACATCACTCAGTGAATCTACAAACTCCCTGGAGCCACATATGGCTCCTGCCACGCAATCATTTTTACCATTGATAAACTTGGTCATGCTATGAACAACTACATGGGCTCCAAGTTTTACCGGTGAAATGATCATCGGGGTGAATGTGTTATCCACCACCAACTTGATCCCATGCTCATTGGCCATTTTGGCCAAAGCAGGGATATCGGAAATCTGGAGCAAGGGGTTCGTCATGCTTTCGGTGTAGATCAACTTGGTATTGGGACGAACAGCACTCTGCACACTCTCCAGGTTAGTAATATCTATAAAGGAAACTTCAATGTTAAACTTTTGAACGTAGTTGTAAAGAAAAGCAAATGTTCCTCCATAGGTGGTCAGGCTGCAAATGATATGATCGCCGCTGTTGCACAGTTGAAGTATCGTGCAGGTGATGGCAGCCATGCCAGATGCTGTGACCCATGCCGCCTCCGTCCCTTCCATTGCAGCCATGGCATCAGCCAGGTATTTGCTGGAGGGGTTCCAATGTCTTGAGTAGAGAAAACACCCTTCCGCTTCACCATGAAATGTATCCAGCATTGTTTTCGCCTGCATGAAGGTGAATGTAGCTGAATCACAGACAGATGGATTCACATCACCATAC
>JACZJJ010000160.1 GCA_014860625.1 Bacteroidales bacterium
GTACAGGAATAAGTGTTTCTTCATATATCGACATATTTATATATTAGATAAATGAGCACATTGTAGGGGCAACCTGTCAGGTTGCCCCTACAATGTTCTAATCGTTTTATGAAGGGTTATTCGATCACCAGCTTCTGAACAATCGTTCCGAGCTGACTTTGGATTCTTACCAGGTAAATCCCACCCGGGAATCCGCTGAGGTCAACCTGACTGGTTGTTGCGTTTTGTCCTGCTGGAATCGTTTCGCGATGCACAAACTTGCCCTGCATAGTGGTGATAGAGACGGCAGTCTCAAATCCGGCAAGTCCCTTCAGGTTCATCGTTACAAGACCTTTGGTTGGGTTTGGCATCAGGAAGAGGCTGAAGGCATCTGCGCCGGCATCAGGGATTCCTACTGCATTGACGAAATGAATTGTCACATCATCGGCTATTGACGATGTGCATGTAGGCTTCGGCGATGCTGTAAGTGTAAGAATTACGCCGTTTGCCAGGTCGACAGGACCTGGGTAGTAATAGTTGGCCAGCACCGTATCTTTCCAGAAATGGCCGTCGCCAACAGTGGTCCAGAGAAGACTCAGGTAGTTTGAGGCTGTGGCGTTAAGGTTAACGATTGCAACGGTATTCAGAAGGATTTGGTCATCTCCGGCATCAACAACAGGATCCGTGTTTACAGTTACGTATGCGGTATCCGTTTTTGTTTGGGTTCCGTCATCCACAATGCAGTAATATTTAGTGCTTTCTGTTGGTGTGGCGATTGGGTCCTCCAGGTTGGAGGTAAAACCGGCTGGAACTGATCCCCAAGAGTAGGTGAAGGTTCCGCTGCCACCTGCAGCGTTCACTCCTAATTGCGTATCATCGCCCAGGCAGATTTCACCTGGGACTGCAGATACGCTGACCGACATCATGTTGGCAAAGCTGAAGGATCCGATACGGGTTTTCCAGGAGGCGGATGACTGGTTGGTATAATACTCCTGCGTATACCAGAAAGTGGCCGGTGAACTCGGATCGACAGACATGCAGCTGTAATCTCCCCAGCGACTAGGGTTTCCGCTCCAGGTGTTGGTTTGTGAGCCTCCACCATTGGCAATTCCGCCTTCAGCGATGGTCATGAGGTTGAGGGGATCGCCCGCCATCCGGCCGGTATAGCGAATCGATGGGAACAGGGTTGTACTGGAGACTGAATAGCCAAGGGCAATGTTGCCATCTTCATCCATGGCGATGCTGCCCATCCAGCGGAAGTGATTATCGGGGTTGTAGGTTCCTTCCTGATAGATGAACCAGTCGCCTGTGGTCTTTCTCAACTCCCACCAGCGAATTCCTGCAATGCCACCGCCTGCATTCACTGCAGCATTGCAAACGATGGACCAGTGGTCGGTGAATTTCCGGAATGGAAGGCGGAACAGCATGCGACCTCCGAAATCATCCAGTTTAACGCTGGTGTTTTTTTGCGGAATTCCCGGAATATTTCCTGAAAAAGAGGCAACATTTAAAAAGCCTGCCTGAGTATATGTTGAGTTGGCTGTGTTGTTCCAGTCAACACTGAATTCATAAATACCGATACGGTCAGGTCCATCGTTGAGGTACATAAAATAATTGGGGGTACCTGCCGGGGGCATATCTCCGTCGCAATCGGAGGGAAGCAAGCTATACGCTTCGTTACTGGAGTTGAGGGTAAAAAAGACCATTTCGGCATTCGGATCTCCTGCTATCATGGCATCACGGTCAAATGCAGCAGCTCCGGTGCCGGCATAGTTTAAACTTCCTGAACCGAACCTGTTGACCGACATATAATACCCATCCTGCCATACACTGAGTTTCGGATAGTCGGGCATGTCGGTGAATGTAAAACCGTAACGGTACCAGGAGCCTGTGGGGTCACCTGTTTGGGAGACGGCGATCATCTCGTAGAAAGGTCCGTTTGGGTAGTTCGGCAAAGCAAACTGCGAAAAGAGCCAGCGATCGGCATCCTCATCATAAATCACAATGGCATCACCGTCGTTTGAGTTTCCCCAGGGGCCTGGGAAACCACTCCAGATGGTACGGTTGAGTGAGGGTCCCATCACGGAAACACCACTTTTGTTGAAAATCTGGAATGATGTATTGACACACTGAAAGAAGTGGTCGGGGCCAACTTCTCCATCCGTATCAGGGGGAACCAGTGAACCGTTCCCGGAGAGTCCGGCAATGTTGACAATCGTAGTATCCGTTACGGCATCGCCAAAAAAGGATTGTCTTACCGGGTCGTATCCCTGCATGTTGTCATCTGCTGGCCGGCCAAATGGATAGAGGTTATTCTTTACAACACCATCTTTCCATGTATTGTCTAACTCGCCCGGGTCCATCTGAACCATATCGCGCAAAGGGGGCGAAACATCGAAATAAACAGCTTTTGAAACAATGGGTTGGGAAATCTCTTCCTGTGCAAATAGACTTCCAACGGAGATTGCCATCCCCATAATAAGAAGGAACAAATTTTTCATGTTTATGATTTTAATGAATCCTCGACAAAGATAAATAATTTAGCTGTACCTTTATCTCCTCAAACAGCCTTCCCTATGAACATTATAGTTACCGGAGCCAGTCAAGGTATTGGGAGTGAAATAGTTAAAATACTCTCAAGGTCAAAGAAAAATCATGTGATCGCTATCGCCCGCAATGAGAAACAACTGCAGGCGCTGGTTGAAGAATGCAAAAAAAATAGTCCCGAGGCCAATGTAATACCCTATGCGTTTGACCTGACCCAGTTCGATTTTTACCCGCTGGTGATCCAACGCATCGAAACCTACATGCCTCATTGTGATATCCTCATCAACAACGCGGGTCACCTGATCCAGAAATCGTTCAGGAAGATTGATCAGAACTCCTTCGATGACGTCTTCAACGTCAATGTCAAGGGCCTATTTTTCTTTACGCAGGCTATCGTGCCCATGATGGGCAAGGGAGCGCATATCGTAAATATAGGCAGCATAGGCGGGATGCAGGGAAGCAAGAAATTCAAAGGCCTTTCAGTATACAGCGCCAGCAAAGGTGCTGTGGCCGTGCTCACCGAAGCCCTTGCGGAGGAGTTGATGGAGGACGAGATCCGGGTTAACTGTCTCGCCCTTGGCGGAGTTGAGACAGAGATGTTCAAACGGGCCTTCCCCCATGCCGAAGCCGGTTATACACCGAACCAAATGGCGCAATATATCGTCGAGTTCGCCCTGAACGGCTGGAAACACTTCAATGGGAAGGTGTTGCCGGTGTCTCTTGGCACGCCGTAAACCCCTAAATCCCCTAAAGGGGACTTACTCCTCCCTTCGGGAGGATAAAACTGCGAAGCAGAGCAAGTCCCCTTTAGGGGATTTAGGGGTTAAACGGTTGTATCGCCCGCTCAAAAATCCCGTGCACCCAGGCGATCATCATGCCATAGTTTGTTACAGGGATGCCGGCGTCGATGGCAGGTTTCAGGCGCTGGTGGATCTGCTTGCGGGTGATCATGCAACCACCGCACTGGACAATCAGCGAATAGTCGGTGATGGGCCGTTCGATGTTGCTTAATCCGGCAACCACATCAAACTCCAGCCTCTTTTTTGAATACTCCCGAAGCCACCGGGGGATCTTGATCCGGCCAATGTCGTCGCAGGTGACATGGTGGGAACAGGATTCAAGAACCAACACACGGTCACCCTCCCTGAGATCATCAATTCGAGGAGTCCCCTTCAGGTACTCAGCAAAGTCGCCTTTCTGACGGGCCAAAACGATGCTGAAACTCGTGAGCATGATATCATCAGGGATCGCTGCGTTCGCCTTTGGAAACACCTGGCTGTCGGTGATTGCAAGCACCGGCTTCGGGCTCATTTTCTTTACGTACTCAGCCACTACGTTCTCCTTCAGAACTACGCAGATGCCGTCATAATCCAGCACATCGCGGATCACCTGCATCTGTGGCAGAATCATCCTGCCCTCGGGAGCCTCGGTATCGACAGGAGTGATCAGCACAACTGTATCACCAGGTTTGATAATATCCCCAACAAGTGTCCGTTTTCTGTATGCGGTTTCAGGAATCGTCTCCCTGATCAGCAGAGCTACGTCGGGCAGGTTAACAGGATTTGTCGCACAAAAGTTAATTAAGGGCACCTGGTACTTTTCCACAATGACCCGTGCAAGGTCAGGGTCAATCGACTCTTCATCCGACTTGTTGTGCAGGATCAGAAAGGGGACTTCATGCTTCCTGAAATCATTGATCAACTGCTTTTCAGGTTCATCAAACATGTTGTGAGAGATCACCAGGATAGCGAAGTCGATAATTCTCAGCATCTCTTTGCTTTTCGCGATTCGCTTTTCGCCAAGCACTCCTGAATCATCAATCCCTGCTGTGTCAATCAGGATGGCAGGACCAACGCCGTCGATTTCGAGGGATTTTTTCACCGGATCGGTGGTTGTTCCTGCAATGTCGGAAACGATGGCAATATCCTGTCCGGTTAATGCATTGATGAGGGAACTTTTTCCGTTGTTCCTCCGGCCAAAGATGCCGATGTGGGGTTTCGTGTCGCGGGCTTTGTTCATTTCGCTTTTCGCTGTTCGTTGTTCGCTTTTCGCTGTTCAATTTTCGCTTGCAAATGTAGAAAAAAACAGCGCCATTGTCTGACCGTTGAGCTGAATTAGTACCTTTGAAGTAACATATCCTGACGTTAACCTAACTGCATTGAGAACAAGAGTCATCCATACAATCCTTTTGCTGTCTATCCTGATGGGGTTCGTAGTAAATCCGAATAAAAGGGGGTATTGCGAGGGGACAAAACAGATGATGCCAACCTACAATAATTTTAAGACAGGGGGACTGTATATCAGCAATACATCAGGCGCATACCCCAAATTTGGAGTAGTGGGTTGTCCTCCGAATTACAGGTTGAATATTCATATCAAAAATGTCGGAGAGGAAATTTTATTTGGGTTGTATCCAGCATATTCCTACTACCCACCCAGTCATTTCAATCTCAGGAAGCCGGATGGTACGATTGCATTAACAGGTGTCATCCCATCCATGGGTGATGTTGGATACATTCAATTTTATTCTCAAGCCATTACCGGACCATTTCCCACGATGGGAGGGTACACGCCATTTCAGTACAAAGTGACAAACATTGCGGATACCGGCAATTACTACTTTGAAATGGCAGACTTGCTTCCAGGGGGAGCTATCCAGTTTGATTTATGGGATTTTCAGGTAGTTTCCGGCGAGCATACTCCCGCGGTTCCATCAGATATGATCAACGGGCGCGTGTGGTCCCAATCCTGGCAGGTATATTCTCTGCTTTCAAGTTCAAACTACTATAAATTCAATGGCTCTTTCTTCGTCTATTCCAATGATGGCATTGTTACAAAACTGCAATTTCAGGATGCCCGCATCGGGGCGGCAACAATTTTCTGTAATCCATATGGATGCTACAATACAGGCAATTTTTTATTAGACAGACGGTCGGTTAACACAAACACCTTTATCACATTTCCTGAAATTGCAGATTACAAAGTATTTCTGAATGACCCAGACAGCACTCTTTACCCAAGTGGGGAGTTTGGGGAGATTGTGGGAACCCCCTCCATGATCCCCGATCCTGCTTATCCGCCCTGCAGCAGTCCCAAGCTGATCCTTGTGAATGTCACCAAAGCAGGGAACCTCGATCTGGAGATCACCTTCCCCTATGGTATCCCTGCTACCACTGTGAACCTTTTTGCCCCGGTGGTTCCGGGCATGAACCAGATCCCGTGGAATGGCCTCGACGGCCTGGGCAATCCCATCCCTGATGGGACACCTCTCACAGTAACGATTACCTTCGCCGATGGGCTGACAAATCTGCCCATCTGGGATCAGGAGACCAATCCGGCCGGCTTTCTGATCTCGCTGGTTCGTCCCGTCAATCTATCCGTACAGACTCCGGCTACCTTCTGGGACGACTCCCTGTTAGTGGCTGTCACTGGCTCGTGCCCGGTCTCCCCGCAATCTACCTACTTAGAGGGATGTACTCCCGGTTCCATACCGGCTTATACAGGCTGTCACCCCTGGGGGCTAAATGAACCCGACTGCCACGACAAGATGATCAATACATGGTGGTATGGCAGTTCAAGCACCATATCCTTCACTGAAATATTTCAGGGAGAGATTGCAAACGCTGTCGGCCATGGCGACTCGCGCTGCGGGCCCGGCACTCTTTTTCTGCACGCCACCGTCCCTCCAACCTCTACGGTGGACTGGTACGACTCACTTACCGGGGGAACGCTGCTCCATGCGGGAGATACCTCTTTTCTGACACCACCCATTACCTCTACCACAACCTTTTACGCCGAAGCGCGAAGCCTGATGACCACTTGCATCAGCCAGAACCGCGTTCCTGCAACCGCAACCATCCTCCCGGCCCCTATCCCCACCATCCAGGGACCCGACAGTGTTTGTGCGGGGACCACAGGCAACCTCTATCAGACCGAGCCAGGAAAGAGCAACTACGAATGGTGGCTCTCGTCAGGAGGCATGATCACTTCAACAACAGGGTCGAGCATCATAACAGTCACCTGGACAACCCCCGGTCATCACACGGTTTATGTAAATTACACCGATCCAAATGGTTGTCCGGCTGCCGACCCGGCTGCCTTCCGGGTTGTTGTGGCAGCAGCTCCCGACAGCGCAGGCCCCATTACCGGCCCCACACCGGTTTGTGCAGAAAGTGAAGGCCTCATATTCACTGTAGATACCATTCCCTGGGCGCAGAGCTACATCTGGACATTACCTCCCGGCTTCAGCATAACATCGGGTGCAGGAACAAACACCATTACCGTGAACCTTTTTCCTACAGCGGCATCCGGAGAGATTTTTGTTTATGGGACAAACCTGTGCGGTGATGGCTCCCCCTCTCCTCCGTTTTATGTAGCTGTAACCCAGCCGCCAGTTGCGGAGGCCGGGCCAAACGACACCGTCTGCCAGGGTTCACCATACACCGTGGCCGGAGCTGCGGCTTTAAACTACAGCTCCCTCCTGTGGACCACGAGCGGAACCGGATCCCTGGGAAATATCACATCTCTTTCACCCACTTACATCCCCGAAGAGACAGAAACCGGAATCGTCGCCCTTACCCTCATAGCTGAAAATCCGCCCTGCCTGCCCGACACCTCGACGATGACCCTTCGGATCGAACCTGCCGCCTCTGCCGGCGCCGGACCCGATCTCTCAACGTGTTATTTGTCGCCGGTCTCCCTGGCTGGAGCCAATGCACTCAACTATCGCTCGTTGCAATGGAGTACTTCCGGAACCGGGACGTTTGACAACCCCACCCTGCTTCATCCCTCCTACATCCCAAGCAATGAAGATCTGATCGCAGGAATGGTCACGCTGACGCTTTCCGTAAATGCCATGATGCCGTGTCCTGATATAACAGACCAGCTTGTCCTGACATTCTCTTCCGCTCCGGATGGAGAGGCAGGGCCCGATGGCACCCTCTGCCAGGGAGAGACTTTTCCAGTGACCGGAGCATTTGCCGATAACTATTCGGCCTTACTGTGGGAACACAGCGGAGCAGGCATCCTGGAGGAGAGCACCACCCTGAATCCTATCTACAATCCGGCATCCGGGGAGAGTGGAACGGTCATTCTTTCGCTCACCATATGGGGAGAGGGGGCCTGTTCCGACTCAATGGTTACGGTGCAGATGCAACTACACATCTATGCCCTGGAGGTGGATGCCGGGGAGGACCAGTCGGTCGACTCGGGTGCAGTAGTTTTTCTGGAGGGATATGCAAATGAGGGCTCCGGCGATTATCAGGTTCAGTGGGAGCCGGCTCTCCTTGTAACAGATCCTTATCACCTGGGGACCGAAACCCTGCCACTCGGTTTCTCCGGATGGTTTATCCTGAGTGTTACCGACATGCTCTCGGGATGCAGCCGAAGTGATAGCCTGTGGATTGAAGTACAAAAGCCGGTACCACCTCCACCGCCTCCCGATTGCCTTGAGATCTACAACGTGATCACCCCCAATGGCGACAGGGTGAACGACACCTGGATCATCACCTGTATTGAGCAACATCCTGATAATTCGGTTCAGATTGTCAACCGCTGGGGCGACCGCATCCGAAGTTTCGAACGGTACGATAATGTAGATCAGGTTTGGGATGGCACCAACCACAGGGGAGAGCCCGTTCCCGACGGAACCTACTATTATGTTTTGACAATCAAGGATATGGAACCAAAGACAGGATGGATATTCGTTCGTGGAGGTTCAAGGTAGAGAATTACGAATTATGAATTACGAATTATGAATTTTAAATTTCAAATTTCGCTTCTCGCTTTTCGCTTTTCGCTTCTTGCTTCTCGCTTCTCTATTTTCATCCTTCGTCCCTCAACTTTCGTCCTTCGTCCTTCTTCCTTCTTCCTTCTTCCTTC
>JACZJJ010000161.1 GCA_014860625.1 Bacteroidales bacterium
GTGTATATAAGCTGCTTGAAAATTTGCTGGATTGGTCTCGGATTCAACTGGGGGGCATTGAATTCCATCCCGAACCCGTCGATCTCCGGCGGATCGTTATGGAGATCCTGAATGTGGACAAATTGTCGCGCGAAAAGAAGGAGATCCGGGTTATTAGTGATATTCCTGAAAATTTAATTGTTTTTGCCGATGAGAACATGGTGAAAACGATCCTAAGAAACCTGGTCACAAATGCAGTCAAATTTTCTGCAATTGGCGGTTCAATCAGAATCAGCGTTATACCATCGTCTGAATTGGACCAAATTCAAACGGGTTTTATCGGAATAGCAGTAACCGACTATGGCATTGGTATCTCTGAAGAGAATCTTGATTCCCTCTTTAAGATTGATTCGGGTTTCCGCATGAAAGGAACTTCCAATGAAACCGGAACCGGACTGGGATTGGTCCTGTGCAAGGAGTTCGTAGATGCCCATGGCGGAACAATCTGGGTTGAAAGTGAAGTGGGTAAGGGCAGTGCCTTCATCTTCACAATCCCGCTCTCTTAGATGTTTTCGATTAACCTGTCCAACCTGTCTAACCTGTCCAACCTGTCCAACCTGTCTAACCTGTCTAACCTGTCTTCTTTTTCTTCTTGAAGTACATCGCATCAATATAGTACAATACCCTGATGGAAAAGCTGTTGGTAGCGGGTGAGCCGAGGGTGTTCTCGAAATTCCGGAAATAGCTGTAATCAATCTGGTTATCCTGGGTGTATATGGCATTCTTCCATACAAACGAGATCTGGCTTCCGGGAGCAAAATCCCAGATAAAGCTGAGGTCGACATTGAAGCTGTTGTAATCCACATCCGGATTTCCTGCAAAGTCTGTCGGATCAAGGAAGCCATCAGGCCGAAGTTTGTAGAAGGAGAGGTAATGCGCCCACACCCAGTAATGGCGAAGACGCAGGTTCAGGCTTATGTTGCTGCGTATCATGTAATTCCCTTCTAAAACGTTGGTGATGGTCTGCACATCCCTGCGGCCAAAGAGTATCACCTGGCTCCCGGCGTTATCGATAGAATCCATGACATACCCGGCATCATTGTTCAGGTGATCAATATAAAACGAGTATACGAAAAAGAGTCGGTCTGTTGCCCGGAACCTGGGGCTTAAATTCAGCTCGTAATAGGAAGTAAGATAACGGGATGAGTAGGCAACGCCAATCCGCGTATCGAGAGCCAGCTTTTTCCGGTAGTCGGAAGAGGTAAACCCTCCTGCATAGAGATACCCTCCCGAGTTATATTTCCAGCCATCCACGCGAGGCTCGTAATAGTCGTATGCATCAGGGTGTATCTCAAAGTTTGCCCCAAGGGTAAGGTATTTGCGGGTATTTGTGCGGGTGGAACCTGTGACTGTAAACGACGTGTAGTTTAATCCCGTATATAGGGTGTTGTATTCAATGGAGAGTTCATTATACCAGTCGAGGACTTTCCAGAACGGTTCATAGATATTGTATTCCAGAGAAATTTCATTCTCAACCCGGTTATTCTGTGAGTTGAATCCCATATCGTTGGGATCATAGGTGTCGTTTTGAACCTCCATCCGGTATGCATACTTGAAATTACCGCTGATCTTTGCTGCAGTCCAGTTGAACGCATATCCAAACTCAGGTGCATCGTGGGCATAATACTTCTGGCTTACAAAGGCATTTCCGAATACGGCATGGGAATAGGAGTTGTTGGCAAATTTGAAGTCGATTCCCGAAACATTGGCGCTGTATCCGTTATCGGCCCGGTAGAGGTTCGTATTCAACAGCGAGAAGTAGGAGTTATTTTTCAGTGCCTGGTCAATCACCAGCATATTGTAATTGGTGAAACCCTGTGTCAGGAGTCTCCGGTTTTCGCCCGTCACTGTATCCCGAATCGTGGCCCAGGTATTGGCTGAAATGCCGTTAAATATGCCAATCCCCAATCCCTTACTGGTTCGTCCCGAAACTTTTGTGGCATTGATCAGCCGGGTTTGTGTGGGGTTCTCCTTCACTACTTCGTTGCTGTCCAGATTCTGATATGCTTCATGGTAGTCTTCAGGTGTGTTCCCAACCCGACGGGTATAAAAAATCCCCCCTTTATCGAACAATTCAACCCCTTCAGTAAAAAATTGTCGTTTCTCGGAATAATGAATTTCAAACGGGGAGAAATTGTAGATCTGGTCATCCGACTGTACCTGTCCGAAGTCGGGGATGAGGGTCATGTCCAGTGTAAAACTCTGACTGATGCCATATTTCAGGTCTGCACCATAGTTGTATGAGAACTGCCACTCTTTGTAATCCGGATTCTTTTCAACATACCCTGAAACGTAGGGCGTCAGCGAGAGCCGTAGGGGTGGTTTGATACCCTCGATTCCCAGAAGTAACCCTGATTGGTTCACAATTCCTTCCACTTTCGCGTCGATAAAGTTCCAGGAAGATAATTCACGGGTTCGCCTGATGTCGCGCTGACAGTTCATTCCCCAGGTTTGAATTTCTGTCTTTGAAAAACGGATAGCTGAATAGGGGATCTTCATCTCAACCACCCATCCAGCTTCCGTGATCCGTGCCTTGCTTTGCCACACCGCATCCCAGCTCACATCTGTATGGAAATCAGACTCAGAGGAGACTTTGTAGTCGGTTTGAACGTCGGAAGCATACACCCGGAATGCAAAGGCATTCAATCCATCATCAAACGGGCTCAGCATCAGTGTGAAGTAGTCTGCGTTCAGGTTGTCGGAGTCGCGCAGTCCCAGTTGTTTCAAAATACTGTCGGGAGAAGGATCGTGCATGATCGCCCCAACATAAAGTCCGCTGTTGTCGTACAGATACTTTACCTGGGTAGGCAGGGAAGCCGGTGCCCCGTTGTATGGCCTTTGCTGGATAAAATACTCTGCAACGGGAGCTCCTGCCCAGATTGTTTCATCCAGGATGCCGTCAATCTTAATGGTTTCATCAGTGCGAATTGCCTGAATGCTCTTTTTATTGCTTTGGGAGAACCCAGGCAATACTCCGGTAACCAGCGATAAAACAAGAAGAAGTCGAATTAACAGAAGGTTTTTGGAGGAAAGTGGCATCAGAAAGTCAGGAAATTAAGAAATTACAAAAATAATCTTTTCCGGGAATTTGTTATGCAAAAGATACTTTAAAATGTTTCAGGAACGACTCATGAACCAATCCGTTGGTGGCAATGATCTCTCTGCCAAAGAGGAAATTCCCGTTGCCTGTGAAGTCACATACCTTTCCACCGGCATTTCTTACCAGTAGGCTTCCTGCCGCGACATCCCAGGGACTCAGCCCGTATTCGTAAAACCCGTCGAGCCTTCCGGAGGCAACATATGCGAGGTCAGCAGCCGCAGATCCCAATCGTCTGATTCCTCGGGTATGCTGCATC
Organism: Bacteroidales bacterium; assembly: GCA_014860625.1. Classification (GTDB taxonomy): domain Bacteria; phylum Bacteroidota; class Bacteroidia; order Bacteroidales; family FEN-979; genus QYOJ01. Next base: position 3,396 of record JACZJJ010000161.1, read on the forward strand.
ATGAACTTGAAGAACGCCAGATACTCATCCAATCTGGTGTAGTCGTAATACGGAAACCCTGTTGCAAACAAGCTGTCATTCAATGTCTTGGTAGGGGAGACCCGGATCTCCTTGCCGTTCATCCGGCTGGGCGCTGCACCCCATGTGTAGTACATCTCACGTTGGCCAACTTCATAAACCACACCGAGAACCAGCTCTTCTTCCTTTCTGAGCGCAACACTGATCGAGTAAACCGGGATGCCATGGATATAGTTCGTTGTGCCGTCGAGAGGATCGATAATCCAGGTAAGTTCGCCTGAAAGCAGGTCGGGACTCTCTTCGGCTATGAATCCGCTTTCTGGAACAAGTTTGGAGAGCCCCTCAATCAGCTGTTGCTCTGCCGTCTCATCCACATAGGTTACCAGATTGGCATGACTCTTCTCCCGGATGTCGGCCTGGGTAAATTTGCTTGCTTCCCGGCGAAGGAAACTTCCGGTCTCTTCACAAAGCCGGCAAACGGAAAGTGTTAATTTTTCGAGATCCATCATTTCAAATTACGAATTACGATTTAAATTTTTAGCCGCAATGAATTGCGGCTCTACATGGCCTACTTCCTTTTTTCGAGGGCGCGATTAATCGCGCCTTTTATCATCTCTCCTGCCGCCACCGTACAGCCGCCATTTATGGCGGCTCGAGTCAGCGAGATGTCCCGGTTTACATTTCGATTCTTCCTACCTTCCTACCTACTTTCTTCTTTAACCAACGAAAATACCAAAACCCCATACAACCCAATACCATTAATCCGATCGCAATGATCTGTGCCTGGGTGACCTGGATGCCCATCATCTCATACGGTTTGTTGATTCTAACCTCTTCAATTAAAAATCGTTCCACTCCATTCAGGATCAGATAGATAGAAAACAAGTAGCCGGGAGTTTTCAGAAGTCTCCGTATCGACATCAGGATGCCGAAAATCACCAATCCCATCAGTGTCTCATAAATGGGGGTAGGGTAGACCGGAGTCGGAAGCACAAAACAGTGATCCCCTCCACAACCAGGTATGAGGACGCCGTCGTCGATCACATTATGTGGGTAAGTGAAACTCCATATCCAGTCGGGAAGGAAGCTGAGCCATTCGGGCATGGGATTCAGATTTGCCACTCCCCAGCAACCGTCTCCGGCGAGTTGGCAGCCGATCCTCCCGATGGCGTATGAGAGGATCAATGCAGGAGCAATCGCATCCGCAATGAATGGCAGACGAATCTTGTGCCGGCCGGTGTACCAAACCACAGCCACTGCAGCAATGAGAAGTCCTCCGTAGAACGACAAACCGGAGAACGAGAACAGGGTTCCAAACGGATCTCTGACAAAATCATCGAGGTGTTCGATGGTATCGAAAATCTTCGACCCGATGATGCCGAATATCGCGGCCACCAGCAATATCGTACCGGTAAGCTGGTAGGGATGAATGGTCACCTCTTCCGAGACCGGTTTATCGAGGCGTTCTTTGTACTTCTTATAATAGTTGTAGCCAGAAAACCCGATAGCGAACAAAAGGCCGGCAACAACACTGCCATTCCATGAGAGAATGTACTCCTGCGGGTTTGGGCTGAAGATGCTGTAGTCGATGAGTAACCCAACCCCTTTCCAGCCAAGCAGGAACCCAAAAATGGCTGATAGGATCAGTTCCTGGGTGGAAGCAGGGGCTCCTTGCACAATGATCCTTTGCTGCGCAGGAATCAACCCCTCTGTCTCTTTCCTTTTTAGCTCGAAATAGAGCACCACGGCACCGGCAACAAATGCCACAGCAATCATAAACCCATAACTCTGGATAGGAATATTCAGGTTGGTCCCAAACATGTAATTGATTAAATCGCTGATCCTTGGAAACATATATGTAAATTATGAATTACGAATTATGAATTACGATTAATTTTCACCATTTCACCATCTCACCATTTCACCATATAATTCATATCCTCCTCCAGCTCCACCAGCTTCACGGTTCTGATCTCATTGATCAGTGAGGGATCGTAAGCCGTTTTTACTTTGATGTAGTTTTCCGTAAAGCCATGCATCATTCCATTTTTATTGTCGGATTCGAACAATACCTGTGCTTCGCGCCCTTTATTGGATTGATAAAAAGCGCGCTTTTTTATATCGGAGAGCTGGTGCAACTCTTCACTGCGCCTTTTTTTCTCTTCTTTTGGGATCATTTCTGCCGACCTGGATGCCAAGGTGTTTTCTCTTTTGCTGTAAGAGAATACATGCAGGTAGGAGATCTGTAGTTTTTCGAGAAATGTTCTGGTTTCTTCAAAATCAGCGGCACTCTCTCCCGGGAATCCTACAATGACATCGGCAGCGATGCAGGCATGCGGCATCTCTTTCAGAATTTTCTCAACGCGGCTTGAATAGAGCGCAGTTGTGTATTTCCGCTTCATCACACTGAGGGTGTTGTCGCAGCCTGATTGCAGAGGAATATGGAAGTGTGGAAGAAACTTTTCCGATGAGGCAACCAGGCGAATGATCTCGTCGTGAAGCAGATCCGGCTCGATGGAAGATATCCGTATCCGCGGAATCCTGATCTCACTCTCCAGCGCCGAAAGCAACTGAAACAGGTTCTCCCCGTTATGTTTTCCGAAATCACCGATATTGACTCCTGTGAGCACAATCTCCTTTACCCCTGTATCAACAATCTCCCGTGCTTCATCAAGAATATGTGCAACTGTATCGCTACGGCTCTTTCCCCGGGCAAGCGGAATCGCACAATAGGAGCAGTGATAGTCGCATCCGTCCTGGATCTTCAAAAAGGAGCGCGTGCGGTCGCCGACCGAATAGGACGGAATAAAAAATGATCCTGGATCCTGGATCCTGGATGCCGGATTCTGGATAACTGGATCACTGGATAACTGGATGCTTGGTTCTCGTCCTTCGTCCTTCGTCCCTCGTTTTTCAATCTCCTCCAGCAAATTAAACTTCCCCTGATGCCCCAGTACGATATCTACTCCCTCCATCTTCGTCACCTCTCCGGCTTTGAGTTCCGGGAAACATCCGATCACGGCTATTCTGGCATCCGGATTAAGCGTATGGGCCTGCCTGATAGCGGCCCTGCATTTTTTCTCGGCGGTAGCAGTAACCACACAGCTGCTGATTACATAGATATCGGCTTTGTCGTGAAACCCGGTGAGTAGGTACCCTTTGTCGGCAAATTGCCGGGATAGGGTGGAGGCTTCAGCAAAATTCACTTTACATCCGAAGTGGTGAAAAGCAATGGAAGGTGGCTTCATGGTGCAAAAGTACGGAAGATATTACTTCCTGAGGTACTGCTGAAGGATTATCCCGCTTACAATAAAACAGAGTCCGATCACGGTAGAGAGCAGGATGGTCTCACCAACGGTAAAGCGAATGATGATCAGGGAAATAAACGGAGAGAGGTAGATGAGGTTGGATACTTTTGCAGTATTGCTCGAATAGTTGAGGGCTTTTAGCCAGAGGATGAATGTGAGCCCCATCTCGAAAATACCGAGATATACGGATCCGGTAATGCCTTGCCAGCCTGGTGCTTGAAAATCACCTCGAAAGAGCCAGAAAGCCAGGATATAGACGAATCCAAAGCAAAAGTTCAGAAAAAGTTTGCTGACATCTTCCCGTGGGTCTTTCATGTTCAGAATCCAGTATAGGGCCCAGAAAATGGCACTGCCCACGGCAAGCAACACCCCAAGAGGACTGGAAAAATTCAATCCCAGGATATCTCCCTGCGTCGAGATGATCAGCAGGCCGGCAAAGCTGATCAGGATAGCGACGAAACTCCATCCACTGATCTTCTGCTTGAGCAGCGGGATTGATAAAAGCACCAGCACAAGAGGCCAGATGTAGTTGAGTGTACCAGCCTCTTGCGCTTTGAGCAAATCATACGCCATCAACAAGACCACATAATACAAAAACGGGTTGAGCAACCCGAGAATCGCGGAATTGGCCCAATCACGGAGGTGAAGCCCTTGCAATAACTGCAATTTGTTCTGGAAAATCAGGATGACAAAAAGGACAATAACGGCAACAAGATTTGATAGCAGTAGCAGCTGGATAAAATCAATGTGCCGGAGCGAGATTTTCATGGCAGAGCCAATCGTACTCCAGAAAAGGACGGCACATAGGGCAAACAGGTACGCTTTTCGCTGGTTTTTCATCCGGGAGACGAATGTACTAAATTCCGTTCATAAAAAATTCCTACTTTTGCCACATATATAGTATACTCTTATGAAACTTGCTGTTGTTGCTTTAGGAGGGAATGCATTGTTGCAAAGTGGTCAGAAAGGAACGATTGACGATCAGGAAACCAATGCCAAAGAGACCTCCGAATGTCTTGTAAAACTATTGAAGAGAGGGTATAACATCGTGATCACTCACGGGAATGGTCCTCAGGTTGGTAATATCATGCTGGCAAACACGGCAGGCGAAAAGATGTTTGGTATCCCTGAGATGCCTCTCGATATCTGTGTAGCCTATTCCCAGGGGTTTATCGGGTACATGATTGAACAGCAACTGAAGAATGTGCTGGAAGCTCATGACATGGAGCGTGATATCATTACCATCACCACCCAGGTTCTGGTGAATAAAGATGATCCGGCATTTGAAAGGCCTACCAAACCCATCGGACCCTATTATTCAAAAGAGGATGCCGAACGGATTAACAAAGAGACGGGCGCCCCCTTTTCAGAGGATTCCCGTGGCCGTGGCTGGAGAAAGGTAGTTGCTTCCCCCACACCCCTGGTGATCATGAACAAGAAGACGATCGAACGGATCGCCAGGCAAGGGCAGATTGTCATTGCCGTTGGCGGTGGCGGGATCCCTGTTTTTTATGTCGCTCCGAACAAGCTTCAGGGCATCGATGCCGTTATCGATAAAGACCTTGCCTCTGCACTGCTTGCCTCACAGATCAATGCCGATAAGTTTTTTATCCTGACGGATATCCCTAAGGTTTGTCTTAATTACAATACACCGGAACAGAAAAGTCTTGATCAGCTGACCATTGCAGAAGCCAAGCGTTATCTGGAAGAGGGTCAGTTCCCGGAAGGAAGCATGGGCCCGAAGATCAGGGCAGCAATTCACTTCGTTGAACGGTCGGGGAAAGACACCATCATCACCAAAACAACCATGCTGGGAATTGACAACGGCGGAACCCGGGTCACGTTGGTTTAATGGGTAAAGACCATCTTCTTTACCTCTATCCCTTCGATTTTTCGAAGTTCTTTCATCAGCTTGACAAACTCTGACTGTTCGCCGGTGAGTTCCAACAGAACCAATCCGTGGCCTGACGTTCCGAAGTCTTTGTCTTCATTGATTCCAAACCTCGTTCGGATGGAGCAGCCAAATTTCGTCAGGGTATGCTGTACCTTTATTGAATCATGTACCCTGTCGGTTATGTGTATCCCTATTACCCATTTTTCATGCATGGAGAAGAAAATTACTTGTTAAATGGTTTTCGAATCGGTGTTAATGGGAAATTGATTGTGAATGACGTTCGCCAGAATATATGCCAGGAATTCATGTTCGACCTGTTTATATGTTAAAAACCATTCGTTGCAGTTCAATGCCTCCGATTTCTCGGAGCTCTGATTCCATTCGTTCGCACTCTTCCTGACTGCCAGTGAGTTGGAGGATAATTACGCCGACTCTGCTGCAGATATCTTCCGATACTTCATGAAAACCCAGGCGCGACTGGATCAAGTGTGAATTTTTGGTGAGAACCTCCTGGGTGCGTCCCGACTCTTTGATACGATCTCTGATTAACAGCCCTATAATTCGTATTTCATCTGTCATGATTAAAAGTATATATCTCTTTTGCCTTCTTTGATTTGCTGAAGCTTCTCTTTGAGCTGAAATTTAAACTTATCTTCCGGCATTTCAGCCAACTTTTCGCGGATCAGGCGATTTCCTTTCTCTTTTGTTTCAGACGGAGCATAGTCCTCCAGGTATTCTGCCATTGTCATCAGGGCATTGGGCTGGCAATACCGTTTGATGAACCCGGGTACCGAGAACTCCATAAAATGCTCTCCTGTTCTGCCTAGCCTGTAGCAGGCAGTACAAAAGGATGGGATATACGATTGGTCGATAAGTTCTACCATGATCTCATCCAATGACCTGTTGTCATTGATCTGGAACTGCTCGAAGTCTATATCCTGATCCTCTCCAGCCTTCCTTTTTGAATAGCTCCCCATTTCGATATTTGTACCTCCATCGATTTGTGAGACACCAAACTGAAGAATTTCATTCCGGATGGAAGCAGGTTCCCTGGCAGTCAGGATCAACCCCGTATAGGGGACTGCCAGGCGAAGGATGGCGACCAGACGTGTAAATTCCTCATCACTAACAAGGTGTGATTTGTTTATGTTTAACTCAGAGGCATACTGAATTCTTGGGAATGAAATTGTATGAGGACCTACCTGGTAAACTGCTTCAAAGTGGTTTGTATGTCTTACCAATCCCAAAACTTCAAACCTCCAGTCATAAAGTCCGAAGAGCGCTCCGATGCCCACATCATCAATTCCAGCCTCCTGGGCTCTGTCCAGAGCGGTCAGCCGCCAGTTAAAATCCTGTTTAATACCCCCCAGGTGAACTTTTCTGTATGTCTCTTCATGATAGGTTTCCTGGAAAATCTGATAGGTGCCTATGTTGGCATCCTTGATTATCCGGAAACCGTCAACATCGAACGGAGCAGCATTGATGTTAACCCTTCTGATTTCGCCAGGGCCCGATTTTACCGAATAGACAATTCGGGTAGTATCAGCAATAAACTGTGCGTCATATTTTGGGTGCTCACCATACACCAGGATCAATCGTTTTTGTCCGACATCTTCCAGGGCTTTAACCTGTTCTTTCAACTCTTCAGAGCTGAGCGTGGTCCTTTTAACTACCCGGTTATCTGCCTTAAAACCGCAGTAAGCGCAGTTGTTTATACAGAGATTTCCGATGTAAAGGGGTGCGAAGAGTACGATACGCTGACCATAAACTCTCTCTTTTAACTGCTTTGCTCCCTCTTTGATCTCGGCTATCAGGTCAGGTTGATTCGCGTTGATCAAAACAGCTGTCTCTTCCAACGTCAGGCGTTGTTTGTCCAGGCTTTTCGCAATGACATCCCTGACACGCTGAGGAGGCGAAGATGTATTGTTGATAAGACCCCAGATCTCGTTGGGGTCAATAAAGGGCTTCATTCGTTGGTCCTTGATAGCAAGGATCTCGGGTCGGAATATCATTGTAGTTGTCTCAGGGAGTCCCTACAAATTTATGAAATATAATGGTGCTAGGCTTGGATTCTCTTACGGTTTAGCTCTGAAATATAGACACCGCCAATTACAATGATCATACCGAGTATCTTTTGCAGCGAAAACTGTTCGCCGAGAAGAAAAAATGCAAATACCGCGGTGAAAACGGGTATCAGGTTGGAGAAGATGTTGGCCTTGCTCACACCCAGGATCTTCACTGAATGGGCAAAGAAAACAAACGATAACGAAGAGGCAAGAATAGCAAGAAACAGGAATGAAGAGATGATTTCCCGGGTTGGAACAACAGCGAATGCCTGCTTTGCTTCAAGGAAAAGAAACAGTGGGAGAAACAGGAAAACCCCTATCAGGTTTTGAATGGCAACAATAAAAAGGGGTGAATAGGTTTCTGCCAGTTTTTTCAGCAGAACAGAGTACATCAGAGCCGCAAAGACAGCACCGGCCAAACATAGTATCCCAATACCCGATATCTCAAGTTGAAAGTTTCTGGAGAGGAGCATGATGGATATGCCACAAAAAGAGAGAGCAATTCCAATGAAATTGAACCATCGAAGTTTCTCACGGAATGCGAGGTATCCTGCCAACGGTGAGAATACAGGGATGGTAGCAATGATCACTGCGGTGATTGTACTTGTTGAGTATTTAAGGCCGTAGTTCTCTCCAAGAAAGTATAAAAAAGGATTAAACAGGGCGCTGAGCAGGAACCATTTGATGTCTTTCCGAAGGATCTTATTTCCTTTGCGGAAAATAAGTATAATTGAAAGTAAGAATATGGAAGAGAGGACAAGCCTGATGAAAATTATCGTGACAGGCTGGTAATACTTCAGTAAAATCGTTGACCAGATAAAAGACATGCCCCAGAACAGCATGGCTAAAAGGGCATAAAAATAGACTGGGACGAAGGGCTTTTTCAAGGTGCGAAATTACATTTTTTAAATACTTTTATGAAAAAGTTGTAACATCAAAATTTAAGTCAAGTCATTTACCCAAAATCTTACCAGTTGGAGCATAACCTGAAATACATTCACCAGGATCTTGTAGAGGGATGCAAACAAGGAGACCGAAAGGCCCAGTTTAAGATTTACAAGCTATACTACAAAGCCATGTTCAATACCAGTCTCAGAATACTCAACGATACAGCGGAAGCGGAAGACAACATGCAGGAGTCGTTCCTGGATGCCTTTCGCAAGATTGAGTATTATTCAGGCGAAGGAACATTCGGCTCGTGGCTGAAGCGGATCGTTGTCAATAATGCCCTGGATACCTTGCGGAAAAGGCGCGATCAGATCTCTATCGATGATGCTGGGATCGACATTCCTGAAGAGGAGGATCAGGCTTCAGAAGAGGAGATTCAGCTTCAGGTACAGGAGATTAAAACAGCAATCAACCAGTTGCCGGAAGAGTACCGTGTCATCATCTCTCTCTATCTTCTTGAAGGATATGACCACGAAGAGATCAGTGAAATTCTGAATATTTCTTATAATAACAGCCGGACCAGGTTCTCCAGAGCACGTCAAAGACTGTTGGAAATTATCAGCAAAAACAGATTAACCAAAGAGATTAACTACAATTAACCATGAATAACCTCGATAAATTCATCAGAAACCACGCTGAAATGTTCGACGACCAGGAGCCGGCTGAAGGCCACTTCGACCGTTTCGAACAACGACTGGAGAGGCAGCATGCTTCCGTTACGAGAACAGCTCCCATTCGCATGTGGATGAAAATCGCCGCTGGAATCATTATACTTATCACAGCCGGACTAGCCATATCTGACCTGGCAACCCACGATTTTTCAAAGCGAACAAACCTTCAGGAGGCTACACTCGGTCTTCCCGACGAACTGATTGAAGTACTTGATATCTATCAACGGCGGTCCGATCAGAAAATGACGGAGTTAAACCAGCTCGCACTCAATTGTCCAAATGGATCGCAGCTCATTCAAACAACGCAAAATGAAGTGGATCAACTCAACAAGAACATGGATAACCTGGTATCAGCATTGAAGGAGAATCCTTCCGACAACCGTGTCCAGAACGCGTTGATCCAGAATTGCAAAGCCAAAGAGTCGCTCCTGAGTGATGTGATCTTACAGGAGAAAATGAAAAAATGCAACGAATAATGAAAACGATGAAACAATTTAGATATAGCCTGATCCTGCTTGTCGCATTTCAGGTAGCTTCTTATGTTGCGCAGGCAGCGCAGAAAGATGGCATCCGGAAAGTCATTAAAAAAGAGTTTGCAGTTCAGCCCGATGCAACGTTGAGACTGGATAACAGATTTGGAGACATAGCATGTACCATCTGGGATAAAAATGAAATTTCGGTGGAAGTCACGTTGTCTGTCGAAACCAAGTCGCAAGAGACAGCTGAAAAGTTCTTTTCCAAGGTCGACATTTATTCACTGGGTTCGGAATCGAAAGTTGAGGTAACGACGAAGCTGGCGAAAAACATGAACTCCAAGGGCCATTTCAGCATTGATTATAACGTGATGATGCCGGCTTCCGTTGTGCTCGACCTTTCGAATGAGTTTGGCGACGTTATGATCACCGAACTGTTTGCCAAAAGCGCAATACGTGTTGCCTACGGTAAAGCTTCTATCGGGAAACTCAACCATGGCGATAACCTGCTCAAAATCTCGTTTGGCAGTGCAACCGTTAAGTCCATGAAAGGTGCTGTTGTATCGATGGAATTCTCCAAAATGAGACTGGATTATGCAGGAAGCCTGAGAATCAACTCGAAATATTCGGATGTTGATGCCGGTGAAGTCATCGTCATGGAAGGCACCGTTGAAGGAGGAAAAATTGACCTGCAGCAGACATCCGTGCTGACGATTGAAACCAAACTCTCGAGTTTTACTGTCGGATCGGTAAAACAGAAAATTGTCCTTGATGCCGAATTTGGGAGCTTCAATGTTGAAACCGTGTCACCTGAGTTTAAATCACTGGTAGTTGAAAACCAGCATGGGAGCGTAGGGATTGGAATTCCTGAGACCCTGGGGTACACCCTTGATGCCAAGTCACAATTCGGATCCATTAAATTCTCAAAGACGAATGCTTCATTCTCCTTGTCAAATGTATCAGGACAGGAAGAAATCTATAAAGGAATTGTTGGTGAGAATCCAACAGCAAATGTCAAAATCAGGAATGAGTTTGGCAGTATTAATCTGAAACCATAAAAATTAACATCATGAAAACAATGAATTATTTCAAAACAATCCTTGCAATCTTCCTGCTTTCAGGAATGTCGGCTGCCGTTGCCATGCCGCTATCCAACATCCATAAAAATGAGAGTGTTCAGAAAGAGACCCGCGATGTTGGCTCCTTTACCGGAATCAAAGTTGGCGGCGCTTTCGAAGTCTTCATCAAACAATCCGGCACTCCTGGTGTTGTTGTTGAGGCCGATAGTGATATCCTCCCATATATCGTTACTGAGGTTAACGGTGGAATCCTGAAAATTGGAATGAAGAAATCCCCGCCACACCAGTGGAACAACGTGCACACCCTCAACGTCTACATTACCGTTGCAGATCTGAATGCATTGTCGCTTAGCGGGGCTGTTGAGATTACGACACAAAGTGAAGTTAAAGGAGAGAATCTGGAGATTGAAATCAGTGGAGCTGTTGAAGCTGACCTGAATCTGAACTACCAGAAACTCAGCATGGATGTCAGCGGAGCATGTGAAATCAAGCTCTCCGGACAAGTGCAGGAATTTAACATTGAGGCATCAGGGGCTTCAGAGCTGGATGCATTCGAATTGAATGTAAAAGATCTTTCTCTCTATGCAAGCGGAGCCTGCGAAGCCAACGTAAATGCTTCGGGTGAGTTGAAGATCTCTGCTTCAGGAGCCTGTGACGTACGTTACAAAGGTGGTGCAAGTGTCAACGCGCACACTTCAGGTGCATGCAGTGTCAAGCAGGCAAAATAACCATTACTCCCGATCTATCATCCGTAAGAATTCTTCTTCGGAAATGAGCGGAATCCCAAGTGATTCCGCTTTTTTCTTTTTTTCCGGGCCCATGTTTTCACCTGCCAGCACGAACGATGTCCTGGCCGAGATGGATCCGGTATTTTTTCCGCTGTGCGCTTCAACCATCTTTTTCAACTCATCTCTTGAAAAGCGGCTAAAAACTCCGCTGATGACAATGGATTTTCCTTCCAGCTCCGTTCCTTTATATCGGAAAAAGTCGGGGTCAACAGAGAAGTTAAGTCCCGAATTCTTTAGTCTTTCGATCAGGTCCAGGTTCTCCTGTTTGCTGAAAAATTCTGTCACACTTTCCGCGATTTTTTCTCCGATCTCCTCCACATCTGTCAGTTCTTCCATACTGGCATCCCTGATTGCTTCGACGGAGTGAAAGTGCTGAGCCAGCTTTCGGGCAACCGTTTCGCCCGCAAAACGGATGCCAAGGGCAAACAGTACGCGGTCGAAGCCAGTAGATCGGGAGGCATCTATTCCTTTGAGGATGTTGGCAACACCCTTCTCTTTGAAGCTTACTTTCCTCTCTTTCCCTGATGCCGGATCAACGTATGTCTTTTCCAGTCCAAGCAAATCTTCCTGCTTCAGGTCGTACAGATCGGCTACATCACTGACCAGCCCGTTGTCGTATAATATTTCGATCTTTCCTTCACCAAGGGAATCGATATTCATGGCTTTGCGGCTGATAAAATGCTCAAGCCGGCCTTTGATTTGTGGGGGGCATCCGGTTCTGTTGGGACAATACCAGGCCGATTCGCCTTCTGCCCGGACAAGCGGGGTGCTGCATTCAGGACAACGTTCCAGAAACTTGATGGGAACTGAATCCGCCGGCCTGAGATCTGTTCTTACACCTGTGATCTTTGGGATGATTTCACCGCCCTTTTCCACATATACCGTATCACCGATTCTTACATCCAACGCAGAGATAATATCGGCATTGTGGAGAGAGGCCCGCTTAACAACAGTCCCTGCCAGCAGAACCGGTTCCAGGTTTGCAACCGGGGTCACTGCTCCTGTGCGGCCAACCTGAAAATCGACAGAGAGCAGACGGGTTTCAGCCTGTTCAGCTTTAAACTTGTATGCAATAGCCCAGCGGGGAGATTTTGCCGTATTACCTAGTATCTCCTGTTGGCGGATATTGTTCACTTTAATCACAACGCCGTCGATGTCGAAAGGGAGGCCCTTTCTTAACTCGTCAATTTCCTGAATGAATTCAAAAATTTCGAGAATGGTGGAACATTTGGCAATGTATTCCGAAATCTGAAATCCCCAGCTTCGGGCAGCCTGGAGGCTTTCATAGTGTGTTGCGAACGGAAGATCCGGTCCTGGAAGATAGTAGAGGTAACAATCGAGTCGCCGCCTGGCCACCTCCGCTGAATTTTGCATCTTGATGCTGCCTGAAGCCGCATTCCTGGGATTGGCAAATGGTTCCTCCTCCTCTTCGGCACGTATACGGTTCAATCGGGAAAAGCTGGAGTGGGGCAAAAAAATCTCACCCCTGATCTCGAAGAGGTCAGGATATCCACTTCCTTTGAGGTGAATGGGGATTGTGTGGATGGTTTTCACGTTGGCTGTCACGTCATCCCCCTGGATGCCGTCACCCCTTGTAACTGCCTGAATAAGTAATCCTTGCTGGTATGTAAGTCCAATGGCAACACCATCAAATTTCATCTCACACACATACTCAACCTCTTCACTGATGATTTTATGTATACGTGCTTCCCACTCTTCAACCTCTTCAATAGAATAGGTGTTGCTGAGTGAAAGCATGGGGTTGCTGTGCAACACCTGGCTGAACTCCCTGGCGACTTCCCCGCCAACCCGTTGCGAGGGTGAATTTGGAGAAAGGAGATCAGGATACTCTCTCTCAAGTGCTTCCAGTTCCTTTAGCAGCAGGTCAAATTCCTGGTCGCTGATAACAGGATTCGACAACGAATAATAGGTGTAATTGTGCCTGTTGATCTCGTCAGTTAACTCCCTGATCCGGCTTTTTGCCTCCTCCTTATTCATAGGTCAGAATGTTCCTATCCACTCCCAGTAATAGGTCCCTAATTCGACCGGGTTGACACACATGACAGGGATTTGTGCGTCGTTGAACATCAGTCTTTCATCCCATCCTGAGAGGCTGAAACCGGGGACATCAATGTTCGGCCTGGTCATGATCATGATCAGCTTCGCATTGTTTGTAACCGCAAAGGAGAGGACCTGATCAGCATAATCCGTCGTTTTCTCTGCGACTGTTACAGTATATTTCATTTCTGATTCATCGAAGATGTCTGTGACCTGTCTCGTGATAATATTGAGTCGGTTGTTCATGTCCGGATCCTTTTCCAGACTCTGAAAAATATTTACTTTGGCATGAAAGAGTTTGGCTATGAGTTTAGCCCATTGCACCTTCTGTCGTGGTTCAACGTCGTTACTAACCGGGAAGACAATCTCTTTGTATCCTTCCTCAAAACTTTTTTTCTGAACCACGATGACCGGAACGGGAGACTCCAGCACCACTTTCAGCGCAAAACTGCCAAATAAATGCTGCAACCCTTTTTTGCCGTGCGTTCCTAACACCATCAGGTTTGCCTTTATGTTAACGGCCACCTCGTTGATTACTGAAAAAATACTTCCCTCAACATACATGGTGTCGATTTGCACCCCTGAGTCAGTTTCATGCTGTTTTTTGTAATCAGTCAGCTTCTTTGCGATGTATGAAATGTCAAGATCCTCCTTCCTGAGTTTGGTCTTTGTCTCCCTGTTGATGACGTGGAGAATCGTAACCTTATATTTCAATGAACGGGCGAGTTCCACGCCATGGTTCACAGCATTGTCACAAACCTCGGAGAAATCGGTCGGGATCAACACAATGTTGTTGAATTTTGATTCAGTTTTTGCTTCCATATGTAACGTCTGATTTATTTGATTTTTAGTTGTTGGTTGAGTGCAAGAATAGACTCCAGGTTTGCAGATTTACCCGCGTTCCTGAACTCCCTGGCAGAACGTGTAAGGAATGTGTGCTTTGTCAGAAATTCTTCCTGAAGAAGAAACCACTCGGAGAGGGAGTAGGTGTTGATTCCAAAAAGCTGCCATTCCAGCTTAAGCCGGAAAGAATTCATAAAAAAATCATCGCTGCCAAGATAGTCCAGGTCGGCATCACAAATAATTTCCGCCAGTTGGGATGAAGCAGCCTGAGGCAATTTAGTCTGGCGGATCAGATCACAAACGGTCTCGATCTGATTCGAGCTATATTGAAATGTTTTCAAGATGTCGGCAGCCATTATGGCCGAACTCTCTTCATGGTTTTTGTAGTCGTTGAGCATCCCGGCATCATGGTATAAGGCAGCGGTTTCAACCAGCCGTTGATCTTCTTCAGCAATATTTTCATGCAAAGAGAGTCTGGAAGCCGAATGGAAAACATCAATCGTATGGCTGTACGAATGGTATACGAGCCGCGTATCTAATTCATGTTCAAGGCGGTGCAATATATAACCGCTGGCACCTTCAAAATCCATCCGGGTAATTTTCTCGTAAAAATACAAAAATAGTAGTTAGCGATCAGGGATCAGGGATTAGGGATTAGGGAACAGGGAATTACTGACAACTGCCAACTGTTTTTAGCAATGCTTCAACAGATGAATGGTCTCAATGGGATTGGTGGACCCGAAAACGGTATTGCCGGCAACGAGGGCATCTACTCCGGCATCGACCAATGAGCGGGCATTTTGCAGGGTGACTCCGCCGTCCACCTCAATCAGAGCATCGGATCCCTGTTCCATGATCATCGATTTCAGCTCACGGCTTTTGCGAATGGTGTTTTCGATGAAGGATTGGCCTCCGAAGCCTGGGTTAACCGACATAAGGAGCACCACATCAACTTCGCAGATGATATCCTGAAGCAATAGAACAGGTGTATGCGGATTGAGAGAAACCCCGGCTTTGGCACCCGATTGCTTGATTGCCTGAATTGTACGGTGCAGGTGAGTGCAGGCTTCGTAATGCACCGTGATGATGGAAGCGCCCACTTCCCTGAATTTTTCAATGTACCTGTCGGGGTCAACGATCATCAGGTGGACATCCATGGGTTTTTCCGTTACCTGATTAACCCTTTTCAGGACAGGGAACCCAAATGAGATATTGGGAACGAAAACACCATCCATAATATCCAGATGCAACCAGTCTGCTTCGCTCCGGTTCACCATGTCAATCTCTTCCTCCAGTTTCAGGAAGTTGGCGGATAACAGGGATGGAGCTATTAAATGAGACACTTCAAATTAGGAATTACGAATTACGAATTACGATTTTTGACTGAATTGACGATGGAAGAATGATATTTTTTCATTAATAATCCCTGTCCCTCTTCCCTCTTCCCTCTTCCCTCTTCCTTCTTCCCTCTTCCTTCTTCCTTCTTCCTTCTTCCCTCTTCCCTCTTCCTTCTTCCTTCTACCCCAGGTAGGTCTTCAGTATCTTACTCCTGCTGGTATGTTTCAGCCTGCGGATCGCCTTCTCCTTGATCTGGCGGACGCGTTCGCGGGTGAGGTCAAACTTTTCCCCGATCTCTTCGAGAGTCATCGGATGGCTGCCGTTCAAACCAAAATAGAGCCTGATCACATCAGCTTCGCGCTGAGTGAGGGTAGAAACTGCCCGCTCGATCTCCCTTTTCAGGGATTCGTACAACAATCCGTTTTCAGGTGTCGTATTATCTTCACCTCTCAGGACATCATACATGGTGTTGTCTTCATCCTGAACAAGAGGGGCATCCATGGAGACATGACGGCCCGCATTCTTCATCGATTCCTTCACCTCATTCTCCGAAATCTCCAGGAGTTTGGCAATCTCTTCAATATTTGGTTCCCGCTCATAAAGTTGTTCGAGCTGGGCATATGCCTTGTTGATTTTATTGATCGAACCGATTTTATTCAAAGGCAGGCGAACAATCCGGGATTGTTCGGCCAATGCCTGTAGAATCGACTGGCGAATCCACCAAACGGCATAAGAGATGAACTTAAAGCCTCTGGTTTCATCAAACCGTTGGGCTGCTTTAATGAGGCCCAGGTTCCCCTCATTGATGAGGTCAGGCAGGCTAAGTCCTTGATTCTGATATTGTTTTGATACAGAAACCACGAAACGAAGGTTAGCTTTGGTGAGTTTCTCGAGTGCGGTATGGTCTCCCTGCTTGATGCGTTGTGCCAGGGTTACCTCCTCGTCGGCAGTGATCAGCTCAACCTTGCCAATCTCCTGCAGATATTTGTCGAGAGATGCGGTCTCACGGTTAGTAACCTGTTTGATGATTTTTAGTTGTCTCATCCGGATCTTTTATGTCAGTGCTTGATGATGTAAACGGCCTTCTTGTTTACGTGAAACCGGGGCAACAGGTTTCACTCTCCCGAAGATTTATTTAGGCTTCTGATCCTGATAATTCGCTGGTTTTTCAAGAAGTACCTTCCTGGATAGTTTCAGCTTGCCTGTCTTGGGATCTACATCAATCAGTTTGACCTCCACTTCATCTCCTACTTTCAGGGCATCTTCCACTTTTTCAAGACGCCTCCATTCAATTTCGGAGATATGGAGCAATCCGTCCTGTCCGGGCAGAATCTCAATAAAAGCGCCGAAAGTCGTGATGTTTTTCACTTTCCCTTTGTAGATTTCGCCAACCTCAGGAACTGCACAAATACGTTTGATTCTCTCAACAACAGCATCTTTTGCCTCAACATTGCTGGCAACGATATCGATCACGCCAAACTCTCCAACCTCCTCGATCACGATGGTGGTTCCTGTTTCACGTTGCATCTCCTGGATCACTTTACCGCCAGGTCCAATCACCGCACCGATAAATTCTTTCGGAATCTTGATCTGGGTAATTCTTGGAACGAATGGTTTGAAGTCGGCCCTGGGCTCAGTGATGGTCTTCATCATTTCACCCATGATATGGAGTCTGCCGGCTTTCGCTTGTTCCAATGCCTGTTCCAGAATTTCGTAAGGCATCCCGTCTACTTTGATGTCCATCTGACAAGCCGTGATGCCATCGCGTGTTCCACAAACCTTGAAGTCCATGTCGCCGAGGTGATCTTCGTCTCCCAGGATGTCTGAAAGTACGGCATAACGGTTTGTTTTGGAATCTGAGATCAGTCCCATTGCGATTCCGGAGACCGGTTTTTTAATCTTCACACCTGCATCCATCAGGGCCATGGTTCCTGCACAAACAGTTGCCATGGAGGATGATCCGTTGGATTCCAGAATGTCAGATACGATACGGGTGGTATAATGATTGTCTTCAGGGTTGGGAAGGATAAATTTAAGGGCTCGCAGAGCCAGGTTGCCATGACCAACTTCGCGACGGCTTGTTCCCATCAGTCTCTTTACTTCACCGGTTGAAAAAGGAGGGAAGTTGTAATGGAGCATGAATTTTGATCTGCCTTCGAAGATGGCGCCGTCGATGATCTGTTCATCCAGTTTGGTTCCCAGGGTTACAGTAGTCAGGGATTGGGTTTCGCCACGGGTAAAGATAGCGGATCCATGAGCAGCGGGGAGGTAATCTACTTCTGTCCAGATCGGACGAATCTCGTCCAGTTTTCTGCCGTCAATCCTGATTTTGGAATCGAGGGTTGCATTCCGGATAGCTTCACGTTCAATGTCGTGATAGTATCGGGGGATCATCATTTTCTTTGCTTCCTTCTCTTCATCGCTCAGCGATTCAACGAACTCACTCTTGATGGTGTCGAGGATGGTTTTTCTCTCTTTCTTATTGGCAATCCCTTTGATTGCCATATCGTAGATTTTCTGGTAGGTTGCATCGCGCATAACCTGTTTGAAATCCAGGTCGTTCGTTTCGTGGCAGTATTCGCGCTTGATTTTGGATTTCTCCACCATCCCGGCGAATTCAATCTGCGCCTGGCACTGAATCTTGATGATTTCGTGTGCAAACTTAATGGCTTCCACCATATCCTTCTCACTGATCTCTTTCATCTCGCCTTCAACCATCATGATGTTATCAATGGATGCAGCTACCATGATATCGAGGTCTGAATCGAGGAGCACATCAGCGTCGGGATTGGCGATCAATTCACCGTTCACCCTGCCGACCTTCACCTCTGAGATGGGTCCGTTAAAAGGAATGTCGCTGATAGCAATGGCTGTGGAAGCGGCCAGACAAGCAAGCGCATCGGGTAAAATATTTTTATCAGCTGAAATCAGCGTGACCATAACCTGTACTTCGGCATGGTAATCGTCGGGAAAAAGGGGACGTAAGGCTCTGTCAACCAGCCTTGAGGTGAGGACTTCACTATCGGATGGACGGGCTTCGCGTTTGAAGAATCCACCAGGGAATCTTCCGGCGGAGGCATATTTTTCACGGTAATCAACACTCAAAGGCATGTAGTCTACATTCTCACCAGCTTCGGTTCTGGCTACAACAGTTGCAAGCAACATCGTGTCTCCCATCTTAACTACAACGGCTCCGTCGGCCTGACGGGCTAAACGGCCAGTTTCCAGGGTGATCTCGCGACCATCCGGGAGTTGAATTTTCTTTGTAATTGCATTCATAATTTCGTATCTCTATTTTTTCGATTTGTAACCGACAAATGCTAAAAAAGGCAATCCGGGAATTGCCTCTTTCAGTTCAGTCAGGATAATAATTTATTTTCTTAGTTTTAGTTTCTTGATGATTGTGCGGTAGCGCTCAATATCTTTTTTCTTCAGATAATCCAGGAGGGAACGGCGCTTTCCAACCATCAGAACCAATGATCTTTCTGTGACGAGATCTTTTTTATTTCTTTTCAGGTGTTCTGTGAGGTGCTGAATCTTCATGGAGAAGAGTGCGACCTGTCCTTCAGTTGAACCTGTGTCAAATTCTGATTTTCCGTACTCTT
Source organism: Bacteroidales bacterium (assembly GCA_014860625.1). Classification (GTDB taxonomy): domain Bacteria; phylum Bacteroidota; class Bacteroidia; order Bacteroidales; family FEN-979; genus QYOJ01. Next base: position 22,485 of record JACZJJ010000161.1, read on the forward strand.
TAAACGTTGTTTTCTTAACTTCAGGAGCAAAATTCATTGTATAATTGTTGTTTAAAATGGGCTGCAAAAGTAATATTTTTCTTTCAGAACAGCAAATAAAATTTAATCTTATATCTTTACTTATATTTTTACTTTGTATGACTCAGAATATTCAGTTAAACCGGCACAGCCAGCAGAAATTTTTCGACTCGTTCAAGACCCGGGATGTCGATTTCAGGATTGAGCAGTTAAAACAACTGAAAAGCGCCGTCAGTGCTTATGAAGAGAAAATTTATCAGGCATTGTGGAAAGACTTGCATAAATCGCAATTTGAGGCCTTTGTTACGGAAGTTGGCATCGTGCAGAAAGAGATCGCCCTTCATATCCGGAAACTCAAACGATGGTCGCGCCCCGAAAGGGTCTCTACCAATCAGCTGATTCATTTCTGGTCAACCAGCAGGATCAGACGTGAACCCTATGGTCTTGCACTGATCATCGCACCATGGAACTATCCGTTTCTGCTAACGGTTGGCCCGCTGATCGGAGCCATCTCAGCTGGAAATTGCACAGCGTTGAAGCCTTCAGAGTTTGCTCCCCATACGGCTGAAGTTATTTCAACGATGATGAACGAATTTTTCCCTGCTTCTTACATTTCAGTTTACCAGGGTGGGGTAGAAGTAGGTTCGGAATTACTCACCGAGAAGTGGGATTATATCTTTTTTACCGGAAGCAAACAGGTGGGAAGGATTGTCATGGAAGCGGCATCCCGAAATCTGACACCTGTTACACTCGAGCTGGGTGGGAAAAATCCCTGCATTGTGGATGAAGATGCTAACCTGAAGCGTGCAGCGGCACGTATAGCCTGGGGCAAACTCGTTAATGCCGGGCAGACCTGTATCGCCCCCGACTATCTTTTCGTACACAAACAGGTTAAATCAGAATTTCTGAAATTGCTTGAAAAATATATCCGCAAATATTACGGCGATCCTGCAAAGGAGAGTATTGATTACGGCCGCATTATTTCAGCATCAAAAACGGAGAGACTGGGCGATTTTCTGAAAGGAATGACAACCTATTACGGAGGCGATATGAATTTTTCAGAACGTTATCTTTCTCCAACAATTCTCACAGATGTCAATCCGGATGATCCGGTCATGAAGGAGGAGATCTTCGGGCCAATTTTCCCGGTGTTGGAGTTTGAGTCCCTCCCGGAGGTGATTGCTTTTGTAAATGCGCGCGAAAAACCGCTCGGATTGTATTATTTTTCGAAAGATAGACAAAAACAGGACAGGGTTCTTGCACAGACCTCTTCAGGGGGAGCATCCATCAACGATGTGATCGTCCAGTTCGCCTCTGAATCCATGCCTTTCGGAGGCGTTGGCAGCAGCGGAATGGGAAGCTATCATGGAAAATTCAGTTTCGACACCTTTTCTCACAGGCGATCGGTACTGAAAAAAGTAAACTGGATAGATATTCCGCTGCGTTACCCTCCATACAGGAAACTGGGGTTGGTGAGGTGGTTGTTTGACATATGGTGAGATGGTGAAATAGTGAAATAGTGAAATGTTGAAATGGTGAAATAGTGAAATGGTGAAATGGTGAAATAGTGAAATATTATGGAAAATTACAAAGAGGAGTTTAAGGTTAAGGGTGAGGAGTTGATCGGGAAGATCAAGGAACTCATTCATGAAGGCAATGTACGCCGCATCATCATCAAGGATGAAGCGGGGAAAACCTTCATTGAGATCCCGATTACCATTGGGATCATTGGTGCTCTTGTAGCCCCCATTCTTGCTGCGGTTGGAGCCATTGCCGTGATGGCCGCCAAATTTACGGTTGAAGTGGTTCGTTCGGAAGAACCGGAGAAGAAGAAGTAAGTAGGAATGTAGGAATGTAGGAATGTGGGAATGTAGGAATGTAGGAATGTAGGGCTCATCCTTCATCCTTCATCCAGAAACAATTTAAGCGCCAGTTCTGCCTGATGATGCAGCATGCTTAGTCCCGACTGAACGCTTGCTCCGTATGTCATTCCTTGTTTCATAAATGCCGTGATCTCCGGATTGTAGACCAGGTCGTAGAGGAGGTGTTGTGAAGTGAGGCAACGGTATGGTAATGAAGGGAAATCATCTGTGTTGGGGAACATCCCAACAGGAGTGGTGTTAATGATAAGGGTGTGACTTTCCATTACGGCTTCATTCACGTCTGAATAGGAAATCGCACGATTTTTATACCTTGACCGGGAAACCAGTGTGAAGGAGATGCCCATTTTCTGCAGTGCCCAGGTTACTGCTTTAGAGGCTCCTCCAGTGCCCAAAACCAACGCATTTGTGTGTTTGGAAAAATCGGCGGATAGCGCAAATCCATCTGCATCCGTGTTGTAACCGGTAAGTTCTCTGTCGTCTCCCGATCTCTCAATGGTAATCGTATTGACAGCTCCGATCTCCCTGGCCGCCGGATCAATCGTGTCGAGATAGGTTAGGATGGATTGTTTGTACGGAATCGTCACGTTCAGTCCGCGGAGATTCGGAGTTGTTGCTAGAAATTGACTGAAATTGTCGAGTGACTTTATGGAAAATAACTGGTAGTCAGTGGTTTTCAGGCCCAGCTCGCGGAAGCGGTTCTGAAAGTAAGATGGGGACCATGAATGCTCGAGAGGGAACCCGATCAATCCAAAGGTATGTTTCATCTGAGTTGTCACTCCCTATTTTTTGAAGGAGGTAATCATGTCGATCACTGTAGGATGTTTTTCCGCTTCAGGGAAAGTGACAAACAGCCTTTTATACCCGTCAGGATCCATAGCCATGGCTTTGAACAGGTAATCATTGGCTTGCTGATGCTTGCCGTTCAGCAGCAGAAAGTAGGCCATGCTGTAATAGAGATCGGAGTGATTTTCATGATGCTTCATTCCGTCAGATAATGTCAGACAGGCGGCAGGATAATCCTTCAGTTCGACATATGCATTGGCCAGGGCAAGCCATACTTCCGGATCTGTTGGATCCAGACCGATCACTTTCCTGTAAGAGGAGATGCCTTCTGAATGTTTTTGCAGTTTGATCTGCAGGTCGCCAAGGATAAACCAGTATTCAGGCATTGTAGGGGATAGACGAACAGCCTTTTTTACATAAGCGTAGGCAATCGCTGGTTTGTCCAGTTCGTCAAAACACATGCCAACAGCCAGCCAGGCATCGGCAAATTCAGGATCGAGGTTTATCGCTTTCTTGTATTGCTGGATGGCGGATTCAAACTGATGCTGTTTTTCATAGCATTCTGCAATGTAGTAATGAGTCAGTGGCTCGGGGTCTTCATAGGTAAACGTCTCCATGTAGGCTTCAATCGCCTTGTCATACTCATTGATGTTGGCATAACAGTTTGCTTTGTTGAAAAAGGCGGAGGCAAAGGATTCATCAATTGCCAGTGTGAATTCATAGGCATCGATGGCTTTTTCAAACAGCTCCAGGTTGCTGTAGGCAATTCCCAGATTGAACCAGGCTGCTTTGTTGTAAGGATGATGATCAAGGAACTGAAGCAGATAGCTGACAATTCTTTCCGTTTGCTGATTGATCTCGCAGCAAAAGGAGAGTTCAAACAGAACAGCCTCGTTCTCAGGATTAAAGTTCAATGCCTTGATGAGGAAATCAATCGCCTGATCAAATTTTCCGAGGTTCTCATATTCATAGGCAATACTGGCATAGATCTCGTCTATGTCATCGGTATCGTGGATGCCTAGCGTAAACTCATCAATTGCGCGCTCATATTTATTAAGCTGGCTGAATAAAGAACCTCGCAGCAAATGAAGTTCGTGATCGTGTGTCATCTCCTGTTCTGTCTCTTCCAGCAATTTTAAGGCTTGCTTCTCTTTGCCTGAATTAATCAGGAATTGCACTTGTTTTAATAACAGGGAGATGTTTCCAGGATGCTGTTTCAGTGCCCTCTCAAGGGTTTTCTGGAACCTGGAGTTTTTGTTGTGAAAGAGGTAATAGTCGAGGATGTCCTCAAACTCATCAAGGTCAAAAAAACCAGACTGGCCGTCAGAAGTTAACTCTTCATAACGGTGAATCAGTGCAGCGATCTCAGGATCAGAAAAAGGATCAAAAGGGTTTTCCATAAACTATTCTCCACCGCAAAATTAATAAATTCCACCATCCCCAACGCAGATCAATCTATCATCAAGATTTCAATAGTTTTCAACATCGAAAAAAAATGACGTAAAAAATACGTTACATTTGTTTCAAAATCTGTGGTATGACACTGATTAAATCAATCTCAGGGATTCGTGGAACAATAGGAGGGGTGCCTGATGAAGGACTGACGCCGCTTGATATTGTAAAATATATCACTGCATATGCCTGTTTTATTAAGAAAGCCGAACCTGATAAAAAAGTGAAGGTTGTTGTAGGCCGGGATGCCAGAATCTCCGGACCCATGGTCAATCACCTTGTTTGCGGGACACTGCTTGGAATGGGAATTGACGTGCTGGATATTGGTCTGACCACAACCCCAACGGTTGAAATGGCTGTAACCGACAGTAGTTCCGACGGTGGAATTATCCTCACCGCAAGCCATAACCCGAAGCAGTGGAATGCACTTAAGCTCTTGAACCACAAGGGGGAATTCTTATCGGCCAGGGATGGAGAGGAGCTGATGAAGATCGTTGAGGCGGAAACCTATTTCTATGCTGAGGTTGATAAACTTGGGGTCTATAGTTCCAGTAACAGCTATTTGCTGAAGCACATCAATCACATCCTGGATATCCCGCTTGTCGATTGTGAAGCCATAAAAAATGCCCACTTCAGTGTGGTGGTTGATGCCGTAAACTCGACCGGAGGGATTGCGATCCCACTGCTGTTGGAGGTGCTTGGGGTGAGTAAGATACACCAGCTGTATTGTGAACCGACAGGCCATTTTCCACACAATCCGGAACCTCTGCCCGAACATTTGTCCGCTATCTGTGAAGAGGTTGTAAAGCAGAAAGCGGATGTCGGATTTGTTGTCGACCCCGATGTTGACCGTCTGGCTATCGTTAATGAACTGGGAGAGCCCATCGGCGAAGAGTATACGCTGGTGGCTGTGGCCGATTATGTTCTCCGGGATAAGCCCGGGAACACTGTATCCAACCTCTCTTCCACGCAAGCCTTGAAAGAGATTACGGAGAAGGCCGGAGGACAATATTTTGCTTCGGCTGTCGGGGAGGTGAATGTGGTGGAGATGATGAAAAAGAAAAAGGCTGTGATTGGTGGCGAAGGCAATGGTGGTGTGATATATCCCAATTTGCATTACGGCCGTGATGCCCTGGTTGGAATCGCACTATTCCTGAGCTATCTTGCAAAAACCGGTAAAACATGTTCCTCGTTGAGAGCTGATTATCCAAACTATTTTATCTCGAAAAATAAAATAGAGTTTAGCCCTGAGATTGCACTGGATGACATCCTGGACCACATTGTTGAGCAATACAAAGATCACGATATCAGTAGAATTGATGGCGTGAAGATTCATTTCGACAAATCGTGGGTTCACCTCCGGAAATCAAATACAGAAGCAATCATTCGGATCTATGCTGAAAGTGATATGCCCGAAAAAGCGGATCACCTGGCCCGGAAGATCCTTTCCGATTTCAGGGTGATCCTTAACGGTGAATAGAAGGTATGCCACGACCTAAAGCGAAAAAGAAACGCAAACCAATTCGTTACAAGAGCCTTACAATCACCCTTACGGCCCGACAGAAACGTTCTCTCGAACGCTTTGCAAAATCAAGGCGTACCACACCAACCAAGCTGATTAAAAAAGCGATCCGACCCCTGCTTGAGAATTATGCCGATCTGGAGGTGAATGTGAATAGTGAGAAGATTAACCAATTGCAATTGTTTGATTCGCTTCGCGATAACCCCTAAATCCCCTGAAGGGGACTTACTCCGGTCAATCTGAGATTTTTCACCATTTCGCAATTTCGCTACTTCGCTATTTCGCTACCTCGCTACTTCACTACCTGATAAGGCGTCCGGTTCAGGATCGACCTCCCCAGTGTCACCTCATCCGTATGTTCCAGTTCGTCGCCGATAGAGATTCCGCGAGCGATCATTGAGATCGGGATTTCGAAAGGACTCATCTTTTTAAAGAGGTAAAAGTTGGTTGTATCTCCTTCGATGGTTGACGGAAGGGCCAGGATGATCTCCTTCAAATCACCGGATGAAACCCGTTCTACCAGCGAGGCGATGTTCAGATCCTGAGGGCCGATTCCCTCTATAGGTGAGATGATTCCTCCCAGAACATGGTAAACACCGGTATATTGCGCGGTGTTCTCAATTGCCATGACATCCCGGATGTCTTCTACAACGCAAACCAGCGAAGCATCACGCTTGGGACTTGCGCAAATGTCGCAAAGTTCTTTGTCGGAAATGTTCTGGCACCTCGAACAGAAAACAATCTCCCTGCGCATCCTGATCACTGAATTGCCAAAGGCTTCAACCTCTTCCGGGGAACTGCGCAAGAGATGGAGGGCCATCCGGAGGGCCGTTTTGCGTCCGATTCCCGGTAGTTTGGCCAGCTCATTTACGGCGTTTTCGAGCAACCGTGACGGGAAGTTGTACATTGATGCGATTTTCGTTTACTTTGCAAAGATAACGAATCATGATCATGTTGAGAGCCATCCTTGTTTCGGTTTGTTTCATTTCATCCGCTGCCTCATTTTCCCAGGATACAGTCAACCAGGTTGATTCCCAGGGCAGAAAACAGGGCTTCTGGCGGAAAATGGATAAAGACAATTTACGGGTATATGAAGGGCAGTTCAGAGATGATATACCTTACGGAAAATTCACCTATTTCTATCAGAACAGCAAGATCAGAACGGTCTCTCTGATTTCTGAAGAGGGTCGGACTGCAAGCACCACATCCTGGTTCCCCAACAGCAAACTGATGGCCAAAGGCAGGTACATCGACCAGAAACGTGATTCCCTGTGGCAGTTTTTCAGCGAGTATGACGGCTCTCTGGTATCCGAGGAATTTTATGCGGAAGGGGTGAAGCATGGCCCGGAGAAGATTTTCTATCCGGGTAAAGGCATATCGGAGATCATCCCCTGGGTGGATGGAGTGAAAGAGGGCATCTGGGAGCAGTTCTACGACGACGGAGCTCCCAAACTCACCGGAGCATTTAAAAACGGCGAGAAGGATGGTCCCCTGAAAACCTTCTTCATCAACGGAAAACTTCTTGTTTCAGGCTTTTACACCAACGGCCACCAGGACAGCACCTGGATCTATTACGACGATAAAGGCAGCGTAACGCTCAAGGAGTACTATGATGATGGAATTCTCTTGAAGTCGGAGGAAATGAACCCCTAAATCCCCTAAAGGGGACTTACTCCCTCCCCTTTAGGGGAGGGTTGGGGAGGAGTTATCCAGTCATCCAGTGATCTAGACATCCAGCCTGATCTCCTCCACCGTCCCCTCCAGCCGGCTCTTCTCCGCCATGAAGCCCATGATGTGGCTTTCGATCGATTGGTCGATGGTGGAAGTGAGAAGATCGGGATTGCGCTGATAGACAGCCTGCAACCAGTCGGCCATGAGTCGCCAGTCGCCGCCGCCATGGCCTGAGTTTTTGTATGTTTTGGTATTTAGTTCGCTGGCTTCCATGGTTTTGGATTCATTGGTACGGAAGTCGTAAATCGTGAACTTCGACATATCGCCTTCAATGAAGCCCATACTTCCCATCACACGTGTACGCCTCCCTCCCCATGGGGTAAAAGCTTCCATGCTGAAAGCAGCTGTGACGTTATCGTCAAACTGGATATTAGCTATGTAGTGATCGCACTGATCATTGTCCATATCGTAGACACAACGGCCATAATTGGTTGTCTCCAGTGCATGACGGATAGCTTTTGGCACCTCATTCGGGTCATCCGGCAAATCAAACACATAGTTCCACCCGCTTTTCGGGTTGTAGATTTTTTCTGCTTCGTAGGGACATTTTCGCCTGGCATTGCATCCATTGGCACAACGAGCGGTCCATCCCTCCGGGGCATTCTCTTTGGCAAACCACTTCAAATCTCCAAATGCCTGAATTTTTTGTGAAGGCTTTCCGATCATCCAGCGAAGGATGTCAAGGTCGTGGCACGACTTTGCCAGGATAATGGGTGTGCACTCTTTGGAATTGTGCCAGTTCCCACGCACATACGAATGGCTCATGTGGATGTGCTGGATTGGCTCCATGTGCTGAATGCTGATCACTTCCCCGATGGCGTCTTCCTGCATCAATTCCCTAAGCTTTATGAAATATGGGGCATACCTCAGGACATGACAAACAGCAACAATCTGCCCGGTTTTTTTAGTCAGCTCCAGGATATCCCGGCACTCCTGTTCGGAAGGAGAGATTGGTTTCTCCAGCAGGACGTCATACCCCATCTTGAGCGCCTGCATGCAAGGTCCGTAATGCAAGGCATCCGGCGTGGTGACAATAATGGCATCAGCAAATTTAGGCTGATTGAAGACATGCTCCCACGTAACGAACTGGTGCTCTTTCGGGATGTTGTGCTTGGCGGAATAGCGTTCAATCCGAAGAGGAATTGGTTCTGCCACCCCAACAATCTTTAGCTGATCGGGATATTCTACTGCATAGTTCCCATACACGTTTCCCCTGGCCCCGGCACCGCAGGTGATCGCGGTAATCGGTTTCTTGAGCTTGACATGTTTCTGATTATCAGGCAGGATGATAGGATAGCCCATTTCATCGGTGGCCCAGGAAGAAAATGGGATAAAGCTTGCCCCAATGGCAACGCCCATCCATTTGAGGGCATCGCGGCGGGAGAGAGAGGAGGGGGGAGGTTTTGGGTCCATGTGATTGTACTATTGGTGGCAGGGTCGGTTATATTTACCCTTCCCTGCTGAAGGTTATAACAAAGAACAATAAACAAGAAACAAAAAACAAAAATAATCAGGACATTTTATTAATCACCACCAGAAATTTCTGATTCCTTGTTCCTTATTTATTGTTCCTTATTCTCAAACACCAACGCCCCGTCTTTCACATCCACCATGATTTCCGAATCCTTGTCCACTTTCCCCTGGAGGATCATCTTGGAGAGTTCGTTTAGTACTTGCTTCTGGAGAACACGCTTGATTGGACGGGCACCGTACTGGGGATCAAAGCCGACGTTCCCGATGAATTCGATTGCCTTGTCAGTAGCTGAAAGCCTGATATTGTTCTTCTCCAGCATCTTCTCAACGATACCCAGCTGAAGCCGAACCACATCCATGATCTCCTCTTTTGTCAGTGGCTGGAACATGATGATCTCATCTACACGGTTCAGGAACTCAGGACGGATGCTCTTTTTCAACAGGTCAAATACCTGTTTCCGGGTATCGTTCAGGATCTCTTCCCGGTTGTTCTTATTGATCTTCTCCAGATTCTCCTGGATGATATGCGACCCGATGTTGGAGGTCATGATGACGATGGTGTTCTTGAAATCCACCGTTCTCCCTTTGTTGTCGGTGAGCCTGCCGTCATCAAGGACCTGGAGCAGGATATTGAAAACATCGGGATGGGCTTTTTCGATCTCGTCAAGAAGAACCACCGAGTAGGGTTTCCGTCTGACGGCTTCCGTGAGTTGGCCGCTTTCATCGTATCCCACGTACCCCGGAGGCGCTCCGATCAGGCGGCTTACCGTGTGGCGTTCCTGATATTCCGACATGTCGATCCTTACCATGCTGTTTTCGTTGTTGAAGAGAAATTCGGCAAGCGCTTTGGCAAGTTCGGTCTTTCCAACGCCGGTAGTTCCCAGGAAAATGAATGATCCGATGGGGCGGCGGGCATCCTGCAGCCCTGCCCTGCTCCGGCGGATGGCGTCCGAGATGGCACCAATCGCCTCCTCCTGTCCTACAACCCGCATGTGCAGTTCGGTCTCCAGGTCCATCAGTTTCTCCCGTTCACTCTGAAGCATCCGTGTGACAGGAATTCCTGTCCACCGGGAAACAACATCCGCGATCTCCTCGGCTCCAACCTCCTCATTTACCATGGGAGAGTCTTTCTGGATCTCAGACAACTTCGATTTAGATACCTCAATAGACTTTTCAGCTGCAGGAATCTTCCCATAACGGATCTCTGCGACAAGCCCCAGATCTCCGTTGCGGTCGGCCTGGTCGGCCTCGAGCTTCATATTTTCGATCTCTTTCTTTGTGGTCTGGATCTGCTCCACCAGCTCTTTCTCTGCCTGCCACTTGGCTTTCATCTCATTCCGTTCGTCGCTCAGGTTGGCAATCTCTTCATTCAGCTCTTTCAGCTTATCCTTGTCGTTCTCCCTTTTAATAGCTTCGCGTTCGATCTCGAGCTGGCGGATTTTCCGTTCGATCTTCTCCAACTCCTCTGGAAGGGAGTTGATCTCCAGTCTGAGTTTGGAGGCTGCTTCATCGATCAGGTCGATGGCTTTATCAGGGAGGAAACGGTCGGAAATGTAACGCTGGGATAATTCTACAGCAGCAATGATGGCGTCGTCTTTGATCCGCACGTGGTGATGCGTCTCATACCTTTCTTTCAACCCTCTGAGGATACTGATGGCGTCCAGGGTGTCTGGTTCGTTCACCAAAACAGGCTGGAAGCGGCGTTCGAGCGCCTTGTCTTTTTCAAAGTACTTCTGGTATTCTTTCAACGTCGTAGCCCCGATCGCCCTTAATTCTCCACGGGCCAGAGCCGGCTTCAGGATATTGGCGGCATCCATGGCCCCTTCAGTAGCCCCGGCACCGACCAGGGTGTGGATCTCGTCGATAAACAGGACGATCTCCCCGTCAGAACCGATGACCTCCTTGACGACACTCTTCAAACGCTCTTCAAATTCACCCCGGTATTTGGCTCCTGCCATCAGGGACCCCATATCCAGTGAGTAAATCTGCTTGCTTTTCAGGTTTTCGGGCACATCCCCGTCAATGATCCGGTGAGCGAGCCCTTCGGCGATGGCAGTCTTTCCAACTCCTGGTTCTCCGATCAGGATCGGGTTGTTTTTCGTACGGCGGCTCAAGATCTGGAGAACCCGGCGGATCTCTTCATCGCGGCCGATGACCGGGTCGAGTTTTCCTTCCCGCGCCATCTCGTTGAGATTCCTCGCATACCGGTTCAGGGCGTTGTAATTCTCTTCGGCCGACTGGCTTTTGACATTACTTCCTTGGCGCAGTTGTTTGATGGAGGCCATCAGGTCTTTTTCCGTGATGCCGTTGTCCTTCATCAGTCGGGAAGTGGCATCATTCACACTGAGAATTCCCAGCAGCATATGTTCAATAGAAACGAAGTCGTCTTTCATCTCCTGGCACAGGGCAACAGCTTTCTGGAGTGCCTGGTTTGCCTCACGGCTCAGGAAAGGCTCCCCTCCTGAGACTTTTGGGTAGGATTCAATGATTTTGTCAAGCGCCTTGGTGAAGATCGGCACATTGACATTCAGTTTTTTTAACAGGTAGGGGATGACATTCTCATCTACAGTAAGCATCCCTTTCAGCAGGTGAGAGGTCTCAATCGACTGGTTCTGAAATGCCTGGGCAATCTCCCCGGCCTTCTGAACCGCCTCCTGTGATTTGATTGTGAAATTGTTAAAATTCATATCGTTGTATTTTTCTTTATCATGGGCGGGTTTGGAACCCGCCCTTACTTGGTCTATCACGGGCGGGTTTGGAACCCGCCCCTACTTGTTCGCTTGTTCGCCGGGGGCATGTCAAAAATCCTGCCACCAGTTACGTGACTGAAAATTACAGAATTTTTGGCAGGTCTGGTGCATACATCAGGTCTTTTTGTCTTGAATCCCAACCTTTTTTGCTACTTTCGCGTGAATGAATTCACAATGAATAAGCCTACCCTTGTCATAGGAGCCTCCACCAATCCCGACCGCTATTCATATATGGCGATCAGGTCTCTTGTGATACATCATTTCAAGGTGTATGCTCTGGGGCTTCGCGAAGGGAAGGTACACGGAATCTCTATCTCCAGACCATTTCCACAGATCCCTGAAATCCATACAGTCACCATGTATGTCGGAAAAAGGAATCAACCCTTCTATTACGACTACATCGTGAGCCTGAAGCCGAAACGTATCATTTTTAATCCGGGAAGTGAAAATAAGGAGCTGGAAAGGATGATGACTGATGCCGGTACAGAGGTGATGCATGCGTGCACACTGGTGATGCTGGCTCAGGGGGGGTATTAGTGAAATATCTTTCAGGCTCTTCCGTTATTGATTTATTCGTATTTTTACACCTTCAATCGAACCGACCAGGATGAAACGTGTTTCCCTTCTTTTCTTGCTTTTTTTACCTCTCTTTTCAATCAGTCAGATTACCTGCACCGTAACTCCTTCCGATACACTGATGTGTGGCCGCGACAGTATCGGATTTGTGGCGAGCGTTCAGGGATCGGACCCCACCACATTTCAGTGGCTGAAAAATGGAATCATCATTCCGGATGCGATTAACGATACGTTTGCTTTTCCAGAGGTGATGGCTAGCGATACCGGGATTTACAATTGCATTGCCACCCGTGGATCAGATATCGACACAAGTAATGATGCGCATCTCAGCGTTCACCCTGTGATGAATATCAGTGAGCTGACACGGGTCAATGAGACCAGCTGCCGGATGACCAGGAATGATGACGGGTCCTATTCTCCCAACTGCAAAGCTCAGTTTTTAGTTGGCATTGAAGGTGGAGTAAGACCTTTGATCTATTACTGGGGCGGAGGCTTTATGCAGGATTCTCTGGTGTTGGGGTTATGCCCTGACAGACACTATACGGTCCGGATCACGGATAACAATGGATGCCAGGTGGATTCCACTTTTTTTGTGGATTACCTGAAAACACCGGATGTTCCCTTTAGAAAATACCTTACGGATTATGAATCTCCCCGTGATACGTTTTACCTGACTAACCCAAATGTAACAGTCAGGTTCCCTGATCAATACCTTGATTCGATTGTGAGCTGGGTGTGGCGTTTCGGGGATGGGGATACCATTCCAAACCAGAATCCGGCAACACATGCTTACGAAAAAAACGGGGAGTTCCTGGTCTCTCTTAAAATTACTGACCTGAATGACTGCGATACGACCATTCAAGATTCAGTCACAATTCGTACCGCTCTGTTGAAAATCCCCTATGCCTTCACGCCGAATGGAGATGGGTTCAACGATAAATTTGAGATCAAGATTTTATTGGATAATGATCCGGAAAGCACCAATTACGACAACCTGTCATTTGATGAAGCTTATCTGAGCAATGAGTTCATAGTCTTTGACCGGGCCGGTAAAAAGGTCTACAATGCCACAAATTATAAAAGTGGCGACTGGGATGGCAGGAATCTTCCGGATGGGGTCTATTTCTACATTCTGAAGTGCCAGGGTCAATTTGAGGATGAAGTGTACCGCGGCGCAATTCATATCCTTGGAAAAGGATTCTGAGGATTATCCTCCCAACAACATCCTTAAGTAAAACAGCGGATTTCCCAGTCTCTTTCTGATATCCACATTGGTAAATGCCGCAGAAAGCAGTTCCTGAAATGCTTTGCTTTTGTTTGCCCTTTTTACAACCATGTTAAACAACCAGGAATATCTGGCGTAACGTTGCATCGCCGCGCTGGCGTTGTGCTCCTTCTCTGTTCGCCGGGCGATCCTGTGGTCGTAATCAGCCAGTCCGGAAGCGGAGTAGTCGCCCGTTCTGGTACACTCAAGAATCACTGCTGCAGCAGATTCGGCACTGGCCATGGCAAATCCTATTCCCTCTCCCGAAAACGGATCCACGCCCAGAGCGGCGTCGCCCATCAGCAAATAGCGATCGCCCGAGAGATCGTGCAGGTTCCTGTGAATCGCCAATCCTCTTGCCTGAATGGGAGTTACCTGCCTGGCATTGATAAACCGTTTGGATATGAAAGGATCGCTGGAAATCAACTTCTTCAGGATAGGTTTCAGCGAAAGACGGTCGCGGATCAGTAAGGGATAAGGAAGTCCAAGGCCGACATTCGCACGTCCATCCACTTCCGGAAAAATCCACAGATATGCGGGCAACAGATCCTTGATGAAATAGAGGTCGATAAAGTTTTCGGGATGAAAGCCGGTCACACCTTCAAAATAGGTCCGCACCGCCATACAGTAATAATTTTTATCAAGTGTTCTGTTACTGAGACTCTTTCTCACAAGCGATCCGATTCCGTCGGCTCCGGCCACCATCCTGGCATGTATGATCCTGTTTTCGGTTTGAAGTTCAACCCCATCAGGGATAATTTTCACCTCTTTTACGGCTTCTCCTTCGATAGGATGAATGGAAGGATATCTCGACAACCGCTCCTGGAGGAACCGGTCAAATGCCAGCCTTGGACTGATATAGCCGGGAGGATCCTGTTCAGTAGTTCTTTGTGGAATGTAAGGGAGTTCAAGTGGATGGTTCCCGGGGGAATGAAACCGGATGCCCCAGGAGGGAGTTTTAGGAACGTCGCGGAGAAAATCCTGATAGATGGAGTCAGGCATGCGTTTTAACACATTCAACACCTGTCCGCTGAGGGCATCACCGCATATCACATCCCTAGGGAACCGTGCCTTGTCAATGATACCGATACGCAATCCCGAGTGTGCTAAACTCAATGCCAGCGTGGCTCCAGCCGGACCGGCTCCAACAATGGCGATATCGTAGTCGTGGTGAGTCATGGAGCGCAAAGATACAAATTGTGAAATAGTGAACCGGAGCGAAGCGGAGCTCGGCGGAGCCAAATGGTGAAATAGTGAAATACGAAATACGAAATACAAAATACGAAAAGCGAAAAGCTATAACTTTGCGGAAAGCTTAATGATGACGAAGAAAGAGCGATATCAGGCGGTGATCCGGTATTTTCAGGAACACAATCCGGATGCCGAAACGGAACTTGATTATACGGAACCCTATCACCTGATCGTGGCTGTGATCCTGTCCGCTCAGTGCACAGATAAGCGGGTAAACATGATCACGCCGGCGTTTTTTGAAAAGTTTCCCACTGTCTCTTCCCTGGCAACAGCCACTCAGGAGGAGGTGTTTGAACCGATCAAAAGCTGTTCTTACCCGAATAACAAGGCCAAGAACCTCATCGGGATGGCCAAAACCCTCCTGGCTGAATTCGACGGGGTGATGCCTTCTGATGTCGATGAGTTGCAGAAATTGCCAGGTGTTGGACGGAAAACAGCCAATGTGCTGGCTTCTGTATTGTTTAACAAGCCTGCCATGGCGGTTGACACGCATGTACATCGGATATCGGCAAGGATCGGACTGACAACCGGCGCAAAAAACCCTCTGCAAACCGAGATGCAATTGATCAAACACATCCCTGAAGAGTTGATCCCATTGGCACATCACTGGCTCATCCTTCACGGAAGGTATGTATGTGTGGCCCGGAAGCCTAAATGCGGGGAGTGCGGCCTGAAGCACATCTGTCTTCACTATGAGAAAGAACATCTCTCCTGTTGATAACTCGACGCTTAATTTTCTTTGTACCACCTAAGTTTTTTCTATTTTTGAGATCGTGAACTGAACGTTGATTTTTCATAATTCTGAGACGATGCCGAAACTAACGATTGGTGATAAAGCACTGGATTTTCATGCAGTGACCCAATCGGGCAGAGAGGTTAGCCTCGAACGTTTTAAAGGGAAAAAGAAGGCATCCTATGAAAAAATTATTTAAAAAATGTATTACCTTTTGACCTGATTCCGGATATAGAGAAGAAAATCATCCGGAATTATGGTGCCTGGGGTAAAAAAAGGACCACGCGCAACAGATCCTGGCAGTATTAACGTAGAGACGGGGCATGCTTCGTCTATACGGGTGATGCTTATCACCTTGAACGGGAAAGCACTGCCCATAAAAGAAAGGAAAGAGAAATGGCAAAAGATGCTGAAGAAAACAAAGAAAAAATGAAAGCGTTACAACTAACGCTTGACAAGCTGGAAAAGACTTATGGCAGGGGTACTGTCATGAAATTGGGTGACTCGGCTGTGGTAAAGGTAGATGTGATCAAGACCGGATCAATCGGGCTGGATGCAGCACTCGGGATTGGAGGATTGCCAAGGGGAAGGGTAATCGAAATCTACGGCCCTGAGTCGTCGGGAAAGACCACCCTGGCGCTTCATGCAATTGCCGAGGCTCAGAAAACCGGCGGTATTGCAGCCTTTATTGATGCGGAGCACGCCTTTGACCGGTTTTATGCCCAGAAGTTGGGGGTTGATGTGGAGAATCTGCTGGTGTCTCAACCCGACAACGGCGAGCAGGCTCTTGAGATTACTGAGAACCTGATACGTTCAGGCGCGATCGACATTATTGTAATCGACTCTGTTGCTGCGTTGACCCCAAAGAGTGAGATCGAAGGTGAAATGGGCGATTCCAAGATGGGATTGCAGGCCAGGTTAATGTCCCAGGCATTGCGGAAGCTTACTTCGACGATCTCTAAAACTGCAACATGCTGCATTTTTATCAACCAGTTGAGAGAGAAAATCGGTGTCATGTTTGGGAATCCCGAGACTACCACCGGAGGGAATGCTTTGAAGTTTTATGCTTCGGTAAGACTGGATATCCGCAGACAAGCTCAGATCAAGGACGGGGATGAAGCGATTGGCAATCATGTGAAAGTCAAGGTGGTGAAAAATAAAGTTGCTCCTCCCTTCAGGAAGGCCGAATTCGATATCATGTTTGGCGAAGGAATTTCGAGAACGTATGAGATCATTGACCTGGCAACAGAACTGAACATTGTCAAGAAAAGCGGCTCGTGGTTCAGCTATGGAGAGACAAAGCTTGGACAGGGGAGAGATGCAGTGAAGAAAATCCTGGTGGATAACCCTGAACTTGCTGATGAACTGGAAGGTAAAATCATGGATGCATTATTAGGAAAAGGCTGATATGAGAAATAGGTTTGTTGGAATTATTCTCGTCTTCCTGACTGTTTTCATGGGATGTGGCCCGTCACAACCCGCTCAGGAAGAGCGATCAACGGTTGATTCATCCGGTCTCTACCTGCAAGATCTGAATCAGGCCATCGCAGATAATGAGCAGGATCCTGATCTCTTCAATAAGCGAGCTCAGTTCTTTTTGGGCGAGCGCGAGTTTGACAACGCGCTGAAAGATATCAACAAAGCCATTTCATTGGATGACAAGAATCCGGACTATTACCTGACGCTTTCTGATATCCAGCTCCTTATGGGGCAGACCGACAATTGTATGACGGCTCTTTCCCGGGCTGCGGCGCTCGATCCGAACAGTCAGGAAGCCAGACTGAAGATGGCCCAACTTTATTTGATCCTGAGAAATTACGATGGCATGTTCAGGCTAACCAGGGAGTTGATCTCCATGGATGATTACAATCCGCGTGCTTACTTTTTACAGGCAATAGGGCATCTTGAGCAAGGCGACACCGCCAGGGCTGTAGGGGACCTGATGAAGGCAGTTGATCAGGATCAGCAATTCTACGATGCCTATATGCAATTGGGAGAGCTGTTCTCTCTCCGGAACGACCCGCTGGCGGAAGGATATCTGTCGAATGCGCTGCGTACAAGACCTGACAACAAAGAAGCGCTCTATTTGCTGGGGATGTATTATCAAAATACAGAGCAGTTTGAAAAAGCTCTTCAAACCTATGACCGGCTGGTTGTGGCAGCACCGGAGTTCAGGAGTGCACCCTTTAACAAAGGGTATATCTACCTGGTCTACCTCACCGATTTCCCACAGGCCATTGAGGCTTTTTCTGATGCCATTCGTGTTGACCCGAATTATGCAGATGCCTTTTTTAACCGGGGATACGCGTATGAGCTGAATGAACAACCAGACCTGGCGTATCAGGACTATAAAAGAACGTTAAAACTGGATGTGAACAATCCACGAGCTGTGGAGGGGCTGAACAGGTTGGATCAGGCCAGAAAAATCAGATAAAATCCTTTTTCAGGTCCTGTAATTCAGTAACAAGCGATTCTGTTGCCTGTTTCAGATTGACAAAAAGCTCTTGCATCCCTTCGCTGGACTCATGTTTGGCACGCTCGTCGAGGGACCGGGAGAGTTCGATGGTGGGTGGGTCCATAAAATTAGCGATAACTCCTTTCAGGCTATGAGCATTGAACTTTAATCCGGCGTAATCCTGCGCGGATATGTTGTTCTGAATATTCGTGAGTCGCGCCTCATATTCACCTAAGAAAATATCAATGATCTCAATGACAACCTCATTGTCAAGGTAAACAAAATTCTCTTTGAATTTTTCCCGATCGATCATAGCCTCAAATTTATGTTTGCAAATATAACCATTTCAAAGAATATCCAGATATTCAGCTTCACCTCCACCAGAATTTCCTTCCTGGTACAGTAAATAATGAATGGCAGCATGACAGTTTACAATTTTATACCCATATCGGGTTTCGAACAAACGCCGGCATTCCTTGACCGCATTCTCCTGGAATAAGAGTTGCGGCTTCTGAATCAGAAGAAGGAAATCTTTCAGGTCCTGGTAAAGGTCTGTGATGCCTTCAGCAATACTGGCACGGATGGCATCATGTTGTGATTTTTCATGCAGGTCAATGAAGTAGAAGATATCTTCCTGCCCGAGTTTCTCTCTGATTTCATTAAATGTCTGTTCCCATTGCTCTTGAGTGACATAATGCTCAACGGCGTCTTCATCCGCCACCTGGACATCGGGTAATAAGGAGGCTTTCAGGTAAATTGCAGGCAGTACTCTCTGGAAATAAACCAGAATCTGTTCACGTGTGTAATCACCTGCTTTTTCAACAAAGAGCGTAAAATCATTGGCAACGGTTATCATATCCAGTACCTGTCTGGATTTAAGAATTGTTTCGTTGCCCGTGGTAGATATCTGCATAAGGAAAAAGGATTAAACAAAGGTACAGATTAATTTCTCATCGTTTGAATGTATGGTGCTATTGGTCCAAAATCCTTTTTCTCGAAATTGGTGGTCTCGAATAAATCAAACTGGATTAAAGGAACCCCTGGCGTTGTAGGATAAATGAAGCAAGAGATAATGAGGGTTGGGAAGATCAGGTTGTCGTTTCTAAACAACAGACCAACCCCAATACCTGTCATTAACTTCGATTGCCAGAGTGATTTGTCTTTCGGTGCGGATAATCCTGCCCAAACTGTTCCCTGTAAGGCAAAGCGAAACCCGTAAAAGTACCAGGGGGTATATGCAACGGTTGAGAAAGAGAGAAACCCGACCTGACTTCCATCAAAAAGGGAGTCAGTATTTACCGAAGGGATTTTTGCTGCTTCAGCTAGGTCGTAGTAATCATGATTGGTTTCAAGTTCATTAAATAACAGATTATACCTTAAGTTGATATAGGATCTGAATTTGAATCGCTTGCTTTTTGAAAAATAGAGGTAGCTCATAAAGAGTGATTCAACTTTCAGCAAACCATCCTCGAAACGGTCACGGTGAAGGTAACCCCCTAAGCTCACCTTTCCTAATAGGTATCCGAAGTTCTTTATAAAATTTCCGGCTGAGGCCCCGATATTTATATAAAACCGGGTATAAAAATCAGTTATTGCCGGTCCAACAGTTATTTGACCCAGGTAACCATAAGGGAATGCCTCCGTTTTACCAAATTGAAAAATATAATCAGTGTTGTAATATTTGTTTCTTGAAAGTTGCAGGCTTGTAAGGAAGGTTGTGGTGTTTGAGTAGCCAGTGTTGGAATCGATGGTCACAACGGGGCGACTGATATAATTCCGAAAGAAGACACTTTGAGCCAGTACCAACCGTGTGGCAGGATCTGCACCAATTGCCTGTGACGATAGTCCCAGCCATGCTCCTTCCTGATGGTACGTTGCAATCTGATAAAGTCCATCACTGTTGGGAACAGAGGTTTTTGCGAAGGTGAAGTTTATGCCGCCTGCCAACCTGGTTGAATAACTATAGAAAGGCCGGGAAAGATCAGTATAGAGTGTTTGATTGCCATCGTCGTCCTGTGATAACGAGATCGTCGCATCGATAAATGATCGGCCAATATTCGTAAAAGTATATGAGAGGCCATCAAATCGAAAAAATGGTGCCCGCTTATAATTTACGGACCAGAAAACGGAGAACCGGTCACCACTCCCCAGGAAGTTAGCGTCGTACAAGCTGCCGCGATATCTTGTAAGATCGATAGCTATAAAGGTAGCTCCGATGGACCAGGTATCTTTCGTGATGACAACGATATCAACCGTATCGCTGCCCGGCGAGGTCTCTGTAACAACAATCCGGGCATCTGCCAGGTAGGGAAGTTCCTGCAGGATTCGCATGTTATCAGCAATTTGATCTGCATTTAGATGCTCTCCGGTATTGAACATCAGCTGATTTCTGATCACACTTTTTTGGGTGATCAAATGCACCTTGTTTCCAAACTTGGCCGCACCTGTCTGAACGACTCCTGATGTATCAAAGATAGAGGATCCGAACGGATCAAGAGATTTGATATGAATGTTGCGGATATACATTCCCTGGTAAGGGCGAAAAGGGATCTCAATTTCCTGGGTTTGAATGCTGTCAGGCATGGTGCTTATCTGGGGAGCTACAAAAGCGAGATTATAAAGCAGCTTGGATAATCTGCTCCTGCCAAACTTCTTATACAGGGTATCGTAAAGTGATTCTGTTCTTAATTTGTTGATCTCCTCTGCCCGGAGTTTTCGTATGGAACCAATAACAATAGAGGTGTCTTTGGAAAAAGTAAAATACTCGGTAGGACCGATAAAGTAGATTCCGGGTTTAAAATGGATGGTATCATATTTCAGAATACCATTGGGTATATCACTCTTATGATCTCTCTTCTGGCTATATCCGTGGAGAGGAAGAGAGAATAGAACAAGATGCAGGAATAGCAGGCAATAGATTTGAGGTCTGAACATCTATCTCAACTTCATTGAACGGATGATCCCTTCAATTTTTGCATCCAGCAAGCTATTTACAGTGGAGTAATCACTTCGCCGGGTAAGCGGAGCCCTCACACCGAAATAGTATTTTATTTTTGGCTCTGTCCCGGAAGGTCTCACACTGATTACGCTTCCATCTTCGAGAATAAATTGAAGCACATTTGATGAAGGAAGATGGATTGAAGTAACTGTTCCGGTTTCAAGATTTTTCTCTTCCAGGGAGAGATAATCTTTCACAGAAATTACCTTGATGCCATTGATCGATTTCATGGGATGGCTTCGGTAGTTGACCATCATTTGCTGAATCTCTTCGGCACCGGCTTTCCCTTTTTTAGTCACCGATAGCAGGCTCTCCTTGTAGAAGGAGTAGTTCATGTATATATCCAGAAGGAGGTCGAAAAGAGTTTTCCCCTGATCGGCCATCCAGGCCGCAGTCTCGGCTATCATAGCACAGGCACTCACGGCATCTTTGTCTCTTACAAAGTCGCCGATCAAATAGCCGTAACTCTCTTCACCACCTACGATAAACCTCTTTGTTCCCTCATATTTCCTGATGATATCTGCAATAAACTTAAAGCCGGTAAGCACATCAAAGTATTCAAGTTTGAATGACATTGCGATATCGCGGAGAAGTTCTGATGTGACAATGGTCTTAATAATATACTCATTGCCAGTAAACCGGCCGAGTTCTTTCCAGCGGTTGAGGATATAGTAAAAAAGCAGGGCAGCAGTCTGATTGCCGTTGAGAAGGATAAATCTCCCCGAGGGGTCTTTCACGGCAATTCCAACCCTGTCGGCATCGGGGTCTGTAGCCATAACCAGGTCGGCGTCTTCCTTTTCAGCCAATTTGATAGCCATACTGAGCGCATCGTGTTCTTCCGGGTTTGGGGAATGAACGGTTGGGAAGTTGCCATCGGCTGTTGCCTGTTCTTCTACAACGATGACATTGGTAAATCCAAATTGCTTTAATATCTCAGGAATGATTGTCCTCCCGGTCCCGTGCAGTGGTGTGTATACAATCTTAAGTCTGTGCTGCCTCTTTATGGCATCAGGGGATAAGCGAAGAGCCAGGATTTGAGACAAATATTCGTCGTCGATCTCTTTGCCAACAGGGATGATCATTTCCTGGTTTCCGTGCCATTTGACCTGGTCGACCGAGGTGATTTGCTGGACCTCTTTGATGACGTTTTTGTCGTGCGGAGCAATCATCTGCGCACCATCATCCCAGTAAGCCTTGTATCCGTTATACTCTTTGGGGTTATGGGAAGCAGTGAGCATAACACCACTCTGGCATCCGAGGTAGCGTATGGCGAAAGAGAGTTCGGGAGTTGGCCTGAGGGCGTCAAATACGAAAACTTTGCAGCCGTTTGCCGCAAGAACTTCTGCGGTGATTTGTGCAAAATAGGGACTGTTGTTCCGGCTGTCGAAGGATATGGCCAGGCTGATCGGTGCAACGTCGGGGAACATCTTTTTCAGGTAATTGGCCAGCCCCTGGGTAGCCATCCCAACCGTGTATTTGTTCATCCGGTTGGTTCCGACTCCCATGATGCCGCGTAAGCCACCGGTTCCGAATTCCAGGTCGCGGTAAAATGCATCGGTTAAAGAGACAGGGTCTGTCTCAATAAGTCTTCTAACCTCCGCCTTGGTCTCGTCATCAAAATTTCCATCCAGCCATGCTTGTGCACGCTTTAGAATATTCTTGTCTATCTGTTCCATAATTAGTTCTCAGTTGGCAGTCCTCAGTTGGCAGTCTGCATTGAGCCGCAATAAATTGCGGCTGTACTATCGTCCCTCGTCCCTCGTCCCTCGTCCCTCGTCCTTCACCCTTCCTCCTTCAGCTTCAGAATACAATCCAACAGACTATCCCTCCAGTATGGGATTGAAATCCCAAAGCGACTCTTGATCTTTGCCTTATTTAGTACGCTGTAGAATGGTCTGGGTGCCAGTTGAATGTAGTCCTTTGATTCGATGGGGTTAATTCGGCAATTGATTTCGGCCAATTCAACAATTGCCACAGCAAAGTCGTACCAGGAAGCAACCCCTTCATTGGAATAATGGAACAGTTCCACCCCCCAGTTTTCTTTCAGGGAGGGGATGATCTCTACGATAGCCCTGCAGAGGTCCCTGGCGTAAGTTGGGGTTCCGATCTGATCAAAGATGACATTGAGGCTGCCACGTTCGCGGCCGTATTTCAAGATTGTCTTTACGAAATTCTGACCAAAGGAGGAGTAGAGCCAGGATGTACGGATAATCACACCCCGGTTTGCAAGGTTGAATACCGCCTCTTCCCCTTTGAACTTGCTTTTTGCGTAGACTGATATGGGGTTTGTTGGCACATCTTCCCGGTAGGGGGTATAAGAGCTTCCATCGAATACGTAATCCGTGGAGATATGGATAAGGATGGAGTCGGTTTCATTGGCGGCTTTAGCGAGGATCTCAACGGCAGTGCCATTGATCAGGTCCGCTTTGTCGGTGTCATGCTCAGCATTGTCAACGGCAGTATAACCGGCGCAATTAATAATGACGTCAGGTTTCTCCCGTTGGATCAGGGTTTTGACGGCTTCCTGATCCGTGATGTCCAATTCATCGACATCGGTAAAAATGTATTTGTTTGAGTAATCATTTCTGGCAATAACCTGAAATTCGTTACCCATCTGACCTTTTGAACCGGTTATCAGGAATTTCATTGCACAGTTGATTAAACGATTCGTTTAAAGTAGTCTATCGTTCTTTTCAATCCCTCTTCGAGCGGGATCGTCGGTTCCCATCCAAGCTCTTTTCTGGCCAGGGTGATATTTGGCTGGCGTTGGGTCGGATCATCAGCAGGGAGAGGCATGTAGACGATTTTTGACCTGGAACCGGTTTGCTTCAGGACCAGTTCTGCGAGTTCCAGCATGGTAAACTCGCCAGGGTTTCCGACATTAACGGGACCGATAAAATCATCCCGGGTGTTCATCAGGCGGATCATGCCGTCAAGAAGGTCATCCACATAACAGAAGCTTCTGGTTTGGGAACCACTCCCGTAAATGGTGATATCTTCGCCTTTGAGAGCCTGCACGATAAAGTTCGAAACTACACGGCCATCGTGAGGATGCATTCGTGGGCCGTAAGTGTTAAAGATCCGGATAATCTTGATCTTGACATCGTTTTGCTTGTGATAATTGATAAACAGTGTTTCTGCTACCCGCTTGCCTTCATCGTAACAGGAGCGGGGGCCTATCGGATTAACATGACCCCAGTATTCTTCTGTTTGCGGATGAATTTCCGGGTCTCCGTATACCTCACTGGTAGATGCCTGGAGCACTTTTGCCTTGATTCGCTTGGCCAGACCCAGCATGTTGATCGCTCCCATCACCGATGTCTTCACAGTCTTGATCGGATTGTACTGATAATGGATTGGAGAAGCCGGGCACGCCAGGTTATAGATCTCATCTACTTCAATGAAAAAAGGCATCGTGACGTCATGCCTGATCATCTCAAAATATGGATTATCCAGGAGGTGTACCACGTTTGTCTTTGATCCGGTGAAGTAGTTGTCGAGGCAGGCTACCTCATTTCCCTCTTTGAGCAGTCGTTCACAAAGATGAGAACCGAGGAAGCCAGCTCCCCCGGTGACCAGAATCTTCTTTTTTATCATTGACGTGTTATTTAGAGGTGTTGACCCCGATGCAGAAGTAGTCGAATCCTTTTTGGTTTAGTTCTTCGCCGTCGTAAATATTCCGTCCATCAAATACGACATGCTCCTTGAGCAGCTTTTTAACGACTTTCCAGTTCGGGAATTTAAATTCGGGCCATTCGGTGATCATCAGTAAACAATCTGCATCAATCAGAGCATCATATTGATCTTCCGCATACTCGATTATATCCCCAACAATTCGTTTTGTCTCATGCATGGCAACCGGATCATACGCTCTGACCTTTGCACCCGCATCCAGAAATAGTTTAATCATAACCAGGGCAGGAGCTTCACGCATATCGTCAGTCTGAGGTTTGAAGGAGAGTCCCCACATAGCGATCACTTTCCCTTTAAGATCTCCCTTGAAATATTTTTTAATCTTCTCGAACATGACAGATTTCTGGTCATCGTTCACAGCCTCCACAGCTTTGAGAATCCGAAGAGAGTGTCCAAATTCGTCGGATGTTTTTATCAGGGCCTTGACATCTTTCGGGAAGCAGCTTCCGCCATAACCTACGCCAGGGTAAATGAATTTTGTGCCGATCCGGCTATCGGAACCGATCCCTTTGCGAACCATATTCACGTTGGCGCCCACAATCTCGCACAGGTTGGCGATATCATTCATAAAGCTGATTTTCGTGGCTAGCATAGAGTTGGCTGCATACTTTGTCATTTCGGCAGAGACAATATCCATGAAGATGACCGGGTGGCCGTTGAGCGTAAATGGCTTATACAATGTTGACATCAGCTTCTCGGCTTTCGGGGAGTCGCAGCCAACAACAATTCTGTCGGGCTTCAGGAAGTCATCTACAGCGGCACCCTCTTTCAGAAATTCGGGATTGGAGGCAACATCAAACTTGATGTCTACACCCCGTATGTTCAGCTGATCCTTAATGGCTTTCCGGACCTTTTCGGCAGTCCCGACAGGAACGGTACTTTTGGTCACCATGAGAACATAGTCTTCCATGTATTTGCCAACATCACCGGCAACTCCAAGAACATATTGCAGGTCGGCGCTGCCATCTTCATCCGGTGGAGTTCCCACAGCGCTGAATATCACCTCACAGTCTTTCAGGGCTTCCTGAATGCTGGTTGTAAAGTGGAGTCTTCCTTTTTTCACGTTGCGGTGAACCATCTCCTCAAGTCCGGGCTCATAAATTGGGATAATCCCTTCCTTGAGGTTGTTAATCTTTTTCTCGTCGATGTCCATGCAGGTGACATCGATGCCTACTTCTGCAAAACATGTGCCTGTAACAAGGCCCACATAACCGGATCCAACAATTGCGACTTTCATAAAATCAATTTTAGTATTAGTAATTTAGTATCATTGCATAACAAGGCAAATATATCAAATCGGAGTGAAAAATGCCAAGCAATTCTAAATAATTATTGGGGAGGAATTGTTAATAACTACAACTTCAATTTTGTCTGGATGATTTTCACCTCCTCCCGTAGTTTCTTTACGCTTTGGGTCAGGTAATAATTTTCTGCATTCTGGTTTTCAGGTACCTCCTGACTGATATAGTGCACAAATTGCCATACTTCCCGGATGTCTTTCACTTCAAGATCGTAAGGTTCATAAAGCGGATTCAGGGAGTGCAGGATCAGCTTTCCACCACTCTTGATGAGGTTTTCAACCACCTTGAACACAATCCCTTCATCAACCGTGAGGATGATGTATGCGTCTTTGTCGCGGATGGAGGTCCAGTCCTGGACGAAAACCCCGGTTACGTATGCTCCATGGGGGATTGGGAGCATAGAGTCTCCGCTGATCTGGAAGGCGCGGTATTTTTTCTGTTTTGAGAGAAATGGCAGCCTGAAGGTAGGGAGAATGCTGATGTATTCAGGGTCGGCAAAACCGCTGGTGTAGCCGGCTTTGGCTTTTTCCGAGACCAGTTCAATATTCTCTTCATTGTCGGGGCCCACGGTAGATGCCAGAACACGGAGGTTCGATCCTTTCAGGAAGACATCAAAACCCCTTTCAACCTGGCGTACCTGGCTTTCGGGAAGTTTGGTAAGGTCGACCCGGATCAGCGTATCGATAGCAATTTTGTAAAAATTGGAGAAAGAGATGAGCGCCTCCATCCCGGGCTGGGCGATGTTGTTCTCATACCCACTGAGGGTTGAGCGTTTCATCCCAAGTGAGTTGGCAACATCATCCTGGGTAAATGCCCTGCGTTTCCGTAGAAATTTAATGTTCGAGTTGAAAAACATACGAATAAGTTTTGGTACTGCAAATATAATGATTATATTGTAATCGCAAAATTGATTAAAAAATGATCAAATCCATCGTCCACCTCGACCTCGACACCTTCTTCGTGTCGGTAGAGCGGCTTGTCAATACCGAGCTGGAAGGGAAACCGGTGATCATTGGGGGCACCTCCGACCGGGGGGTGGTGGCCAGTTGCAGTTATGAGTCGAGGAAGTTTGGAGTACATGCCGGGATGCCGATGAAAATGGCCCGGATGATGTGCCGCGATGCCATTATTGTCAGGGGCGACATGGAGCTCTATTCGAACTATTCGCACACGGTGACAGATATCATCGCCGAACGGGCGCCGATGTATGAGAAGGCTTCCATTGATGAACACTACATCGACGTGACCGGGATGGATCGTTTTTTTGGCTTGCTGCAATGGACGCAGGAGTTAAGGCAGGCGATTATTAAAAATACGGGACTGCCGATCTCATTCGGGCTCTCAGTCAACAAAACGGTTTCCAAGATCGCTACCGGGGAAGCAAAGCCCAACGGCGAACTGTTTGTGCAGCAGGATGCCGTGAAGCCGTTTCTGTCACCCCTCTCGATCCGCAAAATCCCCATGATCGGGGAGAAGACTTACCGACTGCTGCGCTCGATGGGCATCGTTACCATCGATACCCTCAGCCAGATGCCGGTAGAGATGCTGCAGCGGGTGATGGGAAAGAATGGGATCGTGGTCTGGGAAAAGGCCAACGGCATCGACCGCACAGCCGTCCACCCGTATCACGAGGCCAAATCGGTGAGCACTGAGAATACTTTTGAGCAGGACAGCATCGACATCGTACGGATGAAGGAGATCCTGGTGAAGATGGTGGAGAAGGTCTCCTATGAGCTGCGCGACAAGCAGAAGCTCACATCCTGCGTGACGGTGAAGATCCGCTACTCGAACTTCGACACCCACACGCTGCAGAAACAGGTGCCATACACGGCATTCGACCATGTGCTGATCCCGGTAGTAAAAGAGCTGTTCGACCGGCTCTACCAGCGCCGCATGCTGATCCGCCTCATCGGCGTCCGCTTCAGCAGCCTCATCACCGGAACCCCGCAGCTCAACATGTTTGAAGACAGTACCGAAATGATCAACCTCTACCAGGCGCTGGACCGTATGCGGGATAAGTACGGGAGGAAGATTGTGCGAAGGGGAGTGGCGTGTGAGAAAGTAGGAGAGTAGGAGGGTAGGGGGGTAGGGAGGTAGGGAGGTAGGGAAGTAGGGAAGTAGGGATGTAGTTTAGAGTATCACCAGCTTCTTGATTTCTCTGTTTTCGCCGGCTTCAACAATAACCACATATAAACCAACAGGAAGTTCGGAAATATCCAACGTTACATCGTTCCCTTCCCAGGTAAATTGTTTCATTAACTGTCCGGATACACTTAAAATTCTAACGGTTGCAGATAATGAAGCATTTTTCAGGTTAGTTGATAGAAGAACAAAATCAGCTGCCGGATTTGGAGTCAACTGCAGCCCGATATGATTCAGTTCAATTTCACCGGTAGGAATATAGAGTGTATTCGTGTATGATATCAGGTTGCCGGCAATAATATAATGGGGGTTAAAGCCTGAGTTGCAATCGCTGCAGGTAACTCCCGTGATACAATCGGGATGGTTCGGGTGACAATAATCAACATAACCCGGATAGAATTCATATACGAGCTCCACATCAGAGACATTAACAAACGGTGTCAGATCATATTCATACACGTAACTGATCGATCCCGGACACCAACCTGCCCGGTTAAAGTACCACGTGCCGTTTTGTGGCTGGCACCCATCAGGATTAGGATTGCAGGTTACCAATAAGTGCTGGTCGAACTCAGTGCCGTTGACTTTTATCTTATGTGTCGCATTATAAAACTCTGCAGCATTTCCTGTATTCAGGTCTCCCCAGCCATGACCGGTGTTGATTATCTTTAATTTTGAAGCCTCAACTTCCGGTTCAAAGTCCCAGATGATCGTATCCATTGGCTGCATGCTGGCATAATCACCAAAAGGGAAGGTTCCCCGCCAGATAACATCCACCCAACTATATTTATACTGAGGAATTCCCTCATGGAAACCAAACGTTACATCCACGATGAACCCCTGTGCATCGGTACCAATACTGAACCGCATCTCAACCAGCCCCTGGAATATTGAAGCATAGTCTGTAGCATCAAGGGAATGGTCGCAAGGGACGCCATAAGGAGTAATATACCGGAAAATTTCAACCCATTCACCGGTTGGTCCTTTTGCTTCCATATTACCTACCCTGTCCCATGCGTCGCAACCACCACTTGGGCAGGTCACATCCAGATAGGCCATGATCTGATCGAATGATCCAACATAGGTTGGAAACACAAAGTCCTGCGTTACAGAAGTAGAAGTGCTGGTACTGATATGTGTATGGTCAAATGCCTGAACAGTAAGATCTGAAACCTCATTTGTCACTTCAAACGTTACCGTGCCCGACGAAACCATACCGCCCGTACTTGTGGCATTTATCGTCATAGAGTAATTTCCGAAGGTCGATGGGGTCCATTCTGCACTATAATATCCGGTGTTCCAGGTTTTCTCTGTTAGGAAAATCGTTTGTCCGTCAACAATACAGGATACTCCGGTAATGCTTAATACTTCGGGATGTTCAATATAAGCTGAAGCAACAATTAAAATAGGATTCAGTTCTGCCATATAAACCTTCGTATTATCGGCTGGTCTGCGTATGGTGAGATCAGGGGAATATGCTGTTGCATCCACCACTTCGAAGGTTTGAAAAACATCCGGAGCCGGAGCCCATGTAGGATCACCCTGTTGGCTGGCTTTTATAGTTACGAAACCTGCAACACCTGTAAGTGTTACAGTATTCCCATTCAAGGTGGCAGGCCCATCGGTTATTTCAAATACCACAGGCAGACCGGAGGTTGCTGTAGCCTCAAGGATAAATGGAGGATCGGTAGTCAGTTTGTTGGGAATGGCAGTAAAATCAATAAACTGTAGCAATCCATTGTTTTCCGGTTCCCTGATTGTGATGTCATCAAATCCACCGGTTGCTCCCTGGGAGTGAAAAAAGATGCCGTCCCATACTGTACGGTCCTGTTTATTGCCTGATCCCGGAGTCAGCCCCATATTAACTCCCTGCACTTCAGTTACTGCTATCCACGTGCCGGTAATACCCGGATCATACGATAGCGCTACTGCTCCTTCACCATTGTTTGCAGTAAAATCGAGCACCATTTTATATCTGCACCATCCATCGTTTGCAACATTAAATGAAACGGAATTTCCATCTGGCAGAACGATCTTGTTATTAGCGGGATTCTGCGCTGAGATGTTGACATAAATACCACCATCGTTGGGTTCGGTAACCAGGCCGGGAGCAATATGCCCATCCCCGTCGGCATCGAAACCGGCTCCAAAAAACATACCCCAGTAGTTTCGGTACATGTCGATCTCCATTTCAATCGTATTCGCCTGGGTGAAATCAAAGTTGAAATTGGGAGTAGCCTTTCTCGTTGCTGTACGGCCAAATCCGCCGCCACTGGAATTGTAAAAGACGGCCAGGGTCCCGTCATGCGAAGCAACACTGCCGGCGGCGTAATCCACAAGCATATCGGACGGGCCTGCTGTATGCAGTATAGTTACCCAGTCATCCTGCCCATCCAGATTACCTATTGACAAACTATTGAAATTATAATCATATTCAACCTGAGCATGAAGTGCAATTGAAAAGATCAGTATGAACGATAATGCGTATAAAGATTTCATTTATCAAAAATTTGATTTCACAGAAGTGAATTAAAGCCTATTTCTGGATAATGAGCCTCTGGGTTTCGACCTTGCCATTTGCCCTGACAGTTACAATGTATGCACCGTTAGAGTATGATGACAAGTCAATTGTTGTGGCTACACCAACCAGGTTAAACTGTTCGAGCAACTTTCCCGACAAATCAACAATGTTCACCATCCCGTCAACGGGTGCATCCGGACAAATAACAGTAAATTTAACCAATCCCGTGGTTGGGTTCGGTGACATCCTGATGAAGGTTTCTTTACCGCTACCGGGATCTGCAATACCTACCGTTGTTGGGTTGTCCACGAAAACAACAATGTTTGTTGCTACTACAAGGAAAGGGTTGAATCCATCGTTGCAATTTGCACAGGTGACTCCTGTAACACAAGCAGGATGATTGGGGTGACAGTAGTCCACATAGTTTTCGTAGAAAACATAGTCCATGTCAATCGATCCCTGTGAGATATAAGGCGTAAGATCATAGTCAAACCATTGGGCGATCGCTCCCGGGCACCAGCCGGCACGATCATAATACCAGGTCCCGTTCTGAGGCTGACATCCGTCGGGATTCGGGTTGCAGTCATACCAGTTATGCTGCTCAAACGTTTGGGTACCGTTAATCCAGATGTGGTGGGTGGCTTCATAGAACTCGGCTGCATTGTTGCTGTTCAGGTCTCCCCATCCATGACCTGTAGAGACCAGTTTCAGTTTTGCCGCAACCGTATTCTCTGTAAATGAAAAGCTGTAGCTGTCAACAGGTTGCATCATCGCATAATCACCGAAAGGATAGTCGTCATCCCAGATTTCATAGACAAATCCATAGTTATGTAAAGGCGTCCCTTCATTGTAATTGAGGATAAGGGAGTAGTCAAATCCGTTATCCAGGGTGGCACAGTTTACCCTGAAACTTATTTTGCCCTGAAGCAGCGACATGTAATCTGTCAGATCAATGCTGTGTGAACACGGTACGCCGTATGGAGTGATGTAGCGAATGATTTCAATCCATTCCCCGTTGTGTCCCCTGGCTTCCACACTGGCTACCCTGTCCCATTCACCGCAACCACCGCCGGCGGCAGGACAAGTCACTTCCAGGGTTCCGATAATCTGGTCAAAAGCCCCCATGAAAGAGGGCAATTCAGCATCTACCGTCACAGAGGGGATGCTTGGATTGCACCATACTTTATCTACTGCCAGCGCCTCCATGTCGGAAGCTGTTTGTACAATATTGATGTTAACAACTTGATTTGCAATGGCGCCAAAATTATTCGACGAATTGATCGTGATGCTGTAGTTCCCAGGTGATGGTGGGCTCCACCATCCCATGTAATGATCCTCCGGGTAAGGCACCGGAGTAATTGTCTCTCCGTTCACTTCAAATGTCACATCTTCGACCCAGAACAATTCGGGATAGTCTATGGAAACGATTGCGGCCAGCTGAATGGGGCCCATTACCGGTACATAGACATCTCCTGACAACGGATTTCTTGCATCAACCAGAGGGACATTGGCATAGGGGTCGATGACCTGGAAGGTGTTCACAACAGGGGCTGCAGGATCATACTGTCCGTTCCCGGGCTGCGTAGCCTCTATCTGAACCTGGCCAGGGGCACCCGTTAACGTAACGATGTTGCCGGCAACTGTGGCTGGCCCCGAAAGTACTTCGAATTCCACCGGAAGTCCGGAGGTAGCTGTTGCCTCAATTTCAAATGGGTCATCAATGGTTAAATGGTTGGGAATCTGAGGGAAAGAGATAGCCTGGTATCCCGGGTTCAGGGTGCCGTTGAAGTTGGATGTTTCTCCAACCAATGCGAAATTAAAGAGTTCGGCATCCCGTTCGCCATTTCCTATTTCACAGATTAGATGTGTAATGGAGGTGTTGTTGCCACCTGGTTCTCCCTGATTAAACTTATAGTACATCTGGAGGTTGGCCTCAGTTCCCGTGAGTTCATTGTTAATGATATCCTGAATTTCAGTTTGTGTCAGTGCTTTATCCCAAACAGACACTTCATCAATCCGGCCACCGTACACAAAATTAAACCCTCCCAGTGGGCTGATCCCAATCGCAAATGGGACATCGGCGTTAGAGAAAGTTCCTGATGCAGAGGAACTCCCAACAAGGGTTCCGTTCATGTAAAATGAGACGGAGGAGCCGTTGTAGATCCAGGCAATGTGCTGCCATATCTGAGGGATCAGGGTATTGGCAGGGGTTACGTACTCATGCAGACCAGTCGTTGATTTCAGCCGGCACTCCATCTTGCCGTCGTTAAGCTGAATGAGGTAGAATTCCCCGTCGCCTGAGCCTGACCTGAAGCCCATATATCCCTGGCCATACGCCAGTTGGTCGCAATAAAACCATCCTGTGATGGATAGTGCATTTGTACCGGTTACATATTGACCGCCCTCATCAAGCTGGACGTAATCGTTCTCTCTGTCGAAATGCAGGTACTGGTTCGATTGTGAAAACAGAAATACTGGTTGCAATGCGACCAGCATGATGAACATAATGCGAAATGTGTCGTACGTTGTTTTCATGATGACTGATTTTAGTTGTTCTATTTTATCCACCAGATTTTAAATTGTGGAGAATCACCCCCACCCTGATTGTTCAGTGCCGCAGCCCAGTTGGAAGAGTTGTATTCGACTTCCGAAGGGGGATATGGCAACCTGTAATGGTGGATTGCTTCTCCTTGGCGTGGTGTTTTCCCTGTTCGCCGGGCCAATGCATAGGCTTCCCACGGTTGCCGGAAAGCATCGAGCCAGCGCTGTGTGTATATGAATTCAAGCTTTTCTTCATCGGTTGTGACATTCCATGATCCAAAAACGGTGAGCACAGAGGCTGCATTCAGGGTGGGTGGAATGGGAACCATGTCAGGGAACGTCAATCCCGACAACGGAAGTTTGGAGTTACTGGCTACATCCATCCACCATTGAACCGAAGCGTTGATGCCGTTCATGTATTCGATATCGGCTAAAGAACCATCCTGGGGAAGCCCGATCCCTCTCAGATAGGCCTCTGCCAGGATGAAATGAGTTTCAGCTCCTAAATACATCGGGATGGGCATGAAATCCTCATCCCTGACAATGAAATAATCAAACGGCGAATAGATGCAGGATTCCCCTTTTATCTGAAACGTGGCTGCCCCGTCGCGATGAGAACCATATGGTATGCCTCCGGATGGAGGCGTGCTGGGCTCCGGAATTTGAGGATAAGCAACCCATTTGTTCGCATTGTTGGTTTCGAAAAAGATATACGCTCTCGGGTCAAAAATGCCGCTGCCATCACTGCTGTCGTTCGTGGATAGCTGATGCCATATCGTAGAACCCATTCTCAGGTTCTGGTGCTCCCTGAACGACCAGTTCAGGCTGGTATTTTTAAACCCCATGTTGGCGGGCCACAGACAGGCGCTTTCTCCCACATAGCTGATGAAGTCATACCCCAGAATCATGGGCCTGTTGTTATTCCAGATTTCGCTGATGATCTCGCCTGCAAGATCGGCTTCCTTGTCACTCATCCGCAAGGCATACCTTAACCTCAACGAATTGGCCAGTTTCTGCCACATCAGCATGTTGCCGAGAAACAACCTGTCAAATGCTGCAAACGTTGGGAATGGTTCCGATGTGACGGCAGTTATATCGATGTTCTCATCACACCACTTCAGCTCTTCCAATAAAAACAGGTAGATGGATTCCTGGGAATCAAAGGGAGGCTGCAAATAATCCAGTGTTTGAAATCCATATCCGGCTTTGGAGAATGGCATGTCCCCAAAGATGTCTGTCATTTTGAAGGTTTTGTATGCAAGTACAATTTTAAGCATGGCTTTCATGTTCAGCACCTCTCCGGAAAGAGGCATCTCGTCAAATCGATTTTCCAGTTCGCGGAAGTTTGGAAGCTTGAGGTAGTAATTGCTCCACATGCTTTCTGTTCCCAGGGTAAAATTCCCCCATGCCTCTTTTGTCAACGCAGCCTGCTGGGTTTGTTTGTATAAGATTTCGTTGTTGATATAAAATTGTTCATCTCCGGTGAGGATCAACGATTGAATGATGCTGTTGAAGAGCGACCCGTCGCTGGCTGTGGTAAATCCATGTGGATCCGTATTGATCTTGTCAAAATCTTTTTTGCAGGAGATAAAAGCGAGAGAGAAGATCAGTGCGTAACCGGTAAGTCTTATTGGCAATTTCATTCTATGGTAAGTTTGCATTTTGTTGATACTAAAAAGAGGCTGAGATTCCAAATGTAAAGGACCTGGAACTGGGCATTGACGCCCATTCAAATCCCTGCGCATTTCCCGACCCCATGATGCCTTCAGGGTTAATTTTATCAGGTAGTGATGAATAGATATAGAACAGGTCTCTTCCAATGATGGAGAGCGTCAGGCTTTGAAATACGTTCGTTTTTTCAATCAGTTTTTGTGGAAATGTATAGGATAGCGATATCTCACGCATCTTGATCCAGGTATTTTCCAAAATGCCCGGTGTAGAGATTACTTTGCCCCAACCTCCGGCATTCGGAAGGTACTTATAATAATAATGCACCACTTTGTCATTCGGGGTTCCATCTTCATACACGCCGTCGAGAATGATCCCGATGTTGCTGGTATTGCTGTTTGGATCGGTATAAGGCAGTCCCCCTCCCTCTCGCTCAATCAGTGTCTCCGGGCTCTGGCCCGTTTGAAGGCCAATGACATACGACCCGCAATAGATGTCTCCCCCAATTTTTGCATCGATCAGTGTGCTCAGCCTGAATCCTTTAAAAAAGAATTCGGTGTACCAGCCTCCGATAAAATCAGGAGAGGCATTGCCAATAGGAACGCGTGTATCAGTAATGAGGTACTTGGTGCCTTCGTCGTTGACGATCGGCTTGCCGTTTTCGTGGTACACATAATCGTACCCGTAAATGGTGCCGTACGAATCCCCTTCCCTCAGGGCCATGGCAGGTCCATTCAATCCCCAGATATCTGCCAGGGGATAAACTTCGGCATTGTCACCCAGACTAACCACACGGTTTCGGTTCCTGGATATGTTGATGCCGGTTTTAAATAAAAAATTCTTCGTCTGAATGGGTACGGCATTGAGCACAATTTCAATTCCGTTGTTGGTAATGACACCTTCATTGATGGTAATCCCCGATGCTCCGGAGGAGATCGGAATCGGCAGGTTCTCCAGTATTTGCGAATAGGAATAGGTGTAGTAATAGGTGAAGTCGAGATCAATCCGGTTCTTAAGGACACCTAGGTTGGCGCCTGCTTCATAGGCATTGACCCGCTGAGGTGCCAGGTTGTAGGGAGGGATCGACCCCGGAAAAGAGGAGGTTTGTTCTCCGCCAAAAACGCCCGTATTGTAGTAAAATGCAAGTTTGTACGGGTCTGTATCCGTGGCTGTTTGAGCGATGCCCCCCCTTATTTTCACAAAGTTCAGCCAGGGAACCTTTTCCGCAAAATGGAACGCTTCGGAAAGGATAAAGCTCACGGAGACAGAAGGGTAGAAATAGGAATTGGCATCAGGAGGTAAAGTAGATGACCAGTCGTTTCTTCCCGTTAACTCAACATACACATAGTTGTCCCACGTCAGGTTCAGGAAAGCAAATACAGAATTATTTCGTTCTCTCCGGATGCCTTCTCCCGGAACCATTTCACCGGCAGAATTTCCGACCCGGTCAACAATGGTCTGGCCGTTTGCATCAGTAGCATAGGTGGTTTCTGTGAAGTTGAAGAAGGTGTACATGTTTGGATAGTACCAGGTACCTGAATGCCCGTTCATGCTGTAATTGTCATAGTTCCAGCGGCTTGCTCCCAGCATCAGTTTTGTGCTGAATTTTGACTTAAACAGCTTCTCTTTTTCTGCTGTCAGAAAAACCTCGTAGATATCCGAATAAGTCCTGCTCATGCTTTTGCCGTAATAGCCATCTTTCAACCCGATGACATCCGTTGGTTTGTGCCGTGTCTCATACTGCTCCAGTGAGAAATCCCTGCCTACCCGTCCCATCAGGTTTAGCCAGGAGGTGATGTCGTAAGTAACCGTCAAGGCTCCGAGATACTTATCCCGTTGTAAATCGGTGTTGTTGTTGTAATAATTCCACCACAAGTAGGGCGAAATATATAGAAATGGGTATCCTTCCTGCTGGTTCCTGGATCCGTCGGGATTTGCATAGTTCTCTTTGTCAATCCCCTGGTAACTCCTGGGCCAGGAGTAGAGATATCCCTTGCTGAATGAATTCGCCTCTTCACCCAGGATCGGACTGTTTAACCTGTTGTAGTTGATGTATGAAAACGAGACATCGGTAAACAATCGTTTCGATATCTTGACATTGGCTCCAAGATTGATCGTCGTGCGGTCGTAATCGCTGTTGTCGATGATGGCTTTATGATCCTGGCGTGTGATGGAAACCCTCATGGTTCCCCGTTCACCTCCTCCCGACGCTGAAATGTTGTGGGTGGATGTATATCCGTTATGGAAGGTAGACTTGTAGTTGTCGGGCTGTGGCGAATAAGCCCTCATTTTTCCGTCCCACCACCGAACAACCTGGCCGTCCATTCTCGGCCCCCACGATACGGCCGATCCATAATATCCGAATTCAGCAGCAGTAGAGGAGGTCTCTCCCTGCTGGTTCAGAATCAGGTTATCGGTTCCGTAAATACCTGGATACAACATCGTATCTCCGTCCATGGGAAACCTTGGTGGTGTAAAGGAGATAGGCCCGCCGTGCCCGTAGGTATTTTGCACCTCCCGGTACCGGTAGGGTTCTATTAACTTAAAGGTATAGTTATAGGTTACCCCAATGCCTTTGTCTTTTCGACCTCTTTTTGTTGTGATCAGGATGACGCCGTTAGCTCCTCTTGACCCATACAGGGCAGAAGCAGCTCCTCCTTTCAGGACGGAATACTCCGCGATGTCCATCGGGTTGATATCGCCGATCGGATTCCCCCAGTCAACCCCTCTTCCTATACTTGTAAGTCCGGGGGTGTTTTCCATGGGAACATTGTCTACTACAATCAAAGGCTGGTTGTCGCCCGAGATGTTGTTATTCCCCCGGATGGTGGCGCGGGTGGTTCCTCCGTCAATGCCATCCCCCTGAGATACGTTGACTCCGGCTGATCTTCCAATGATGGCATCGAGGACATTGGGTGTATTGGACTGAACGACCTGAGCAACCTCAATTTTTTGTGTGGAGTAGCCGATTTCCCGTTTCTGGCGTTTTACCCCCAAAGCCGTCACCACAACCTCTGCCAGCTCATTGGCAGTGACCAGCATAACAATATTGAACTCTGTTTGTTTGTTAATGGCAATTTCCTGCGTTTGATAGCCGACATAGCTGACTGTCAATGTATCCGTTTCCCTGATGCCGGATAAGGTAAAGATGCCGTCAACATCCGTTACCGTTCCAACAAGCTTGGTGTTCACACTGCCTTTCACAACAATGGATACACCTGGCAGGCCCAGGTCATCTTCCTCGGAGATGATTTGGCCGGATATGGTTCTCTCTTGAGCTGTAACAGAGGAAGCGAAAATGAACAGGAGTGCAATGCTTAGTAGAATTTTCTTCATCTATGGCTGATCTGATTGGTAGTTTCAAAAATACACTTTTTTGCAGATCTAGAATCAAATTTTGAGCGATTATTCATCCCTGATGTCAGAACAGATACAACTAGCAAGATCTCTTTAAACGTTGAGTAAATTATGGGTTAGCACAATATTGATGGGATTGTCGTATTTTTGTAATGAAATTAATTTACCGAGTATGAGATCGTTTTTCAATATTCTTCTGGTCGTGGCTTTTTCTTTCGGGACGATAGCCTCGTATGAGCAAACAGCGGATACCCTATGTCACTCCTCCACTACAGTCCCGTTTTCAACCAACCAGCAAAACCTGACAGTGTGGAATGGAAGTAGCTATTCTCCCATTTTCCTGAAAGGGGTGAACCTCGGTGTTGCAGTGCCGGGAACTTATCCTGGAGAGTTGG
Source organism: Bacteroidales bacterium (assembly GCA_014860625.1). Taxonomy (GTDB): domain Bacteria; phylum Bacteroidota; class Bacteroidia; order Bacteroidales; family FEN-979; genus QYOJ01. Next base: position 60,992 of record JACZJJ010000161.1, read on the forward strand.
CAGCCACCAGGGCCGACTATGGACGGTGGTTGCATCAGATAAGGGAAACCGGATTTAATGTGATCCGCATCTATACACTTCATTTTCCAAGGTTCTACGAAGTGCTCGATAGCTTCAATCTGGCTCATCCCCAGGACCCTCTTCTTCTAATTCAGGGAATCTGGCTGAGTGAAGGGTTTACAGGTTACCAGGACGATCTTTTTTCGCTCAGCGAGACATTTACAAACCAGATTGAAGAAGTGGTCGACTGTACACATGGGAATCGGGTAATAGATCCCAGACCCGGAGAGGCTCATGGAACATATTTAACGGATGTCTCTCCCTGGGTGTTGGCATACATCATCGGACGGGAGGTGCATCCACCGGAAATTTTAACTACCAATGAGCTGCATCCTGGATTTACCTCTTTTTCAGGTCAGGCGTTGTCAATAAGCAATGGAACCCCTTCAGAGACATGGATCACTGAGCAGTTAAATCATCTCGTGATGCATGAGCGACAAAATTATCAAGTTGAACGCCCGGTGAGTTTTTCCAGCTGGCCTACCCTCGATCCGATCGACCATCCTACAGAAACAGGATATGAGGATAGCGCTTCCGTCGACCTGACGAAAATAGACTTTTCCAAGGCTCCCGGGGGCTTGTTTGCCAGCTATCATGCTTACCCCTATTATCCCGATTTCGTCAGTGAAGATCCGGGCTACCAAACCTATTCTGATTACCTGGGACCGAACAGCTATGTGGGGTATCTTTCTGATCTGAAAACCCATTATACGGGCATCCCGTTAATCATTGCCGAATATGGGACTCCCTCTAGTTGGGGGACTGCACATTATTCCCAGAGTGGAATGAACCATGGAGGATTCAGTGAAAAAGAGCAGGGACAAAACTACATCCGAATGTTGCACAACATCGAGGAGACCGGATGTGGAGGAGGAGTCTCGTTTGCTTGGATCGACGAGTGGTTCAAACGGACCTGGATTACCGAGCCCCTGGAAAATGATCGCAGGGTTCTCTGGCACAACGTGACCGGAGCTGAGCAGAATTTCGGACTCATTGGTTTTCATAAAACGCCCGTAGCCTATCAGCCGTGGGGTACTTTCGCTTCGGGTTGCGGGATCACGAAAATAGATGTCAACAGCGATTTCGAGTATTTTCGTCTCAGGATTGGACTCCTGGGTCCGTTAGCCGACCTCGATACAATTTGGGTCTCTTTTGATACCTATAACTCTGCCTTGGGCGAATCAATTCTGCCTGACGGGAACCAGGTGACAAACCGGGCCGAGTTTGCGCTTCGGATCACCAATTATTCGGCTGATCTCTACGTTACGCGGGCATATGACCTTTTCGGCATCTGGCATGGAACGTCAACACCCGACCAGCTTTTTCATTCCATACCAACCAATGGCGCTCCATGGGATCTGGTTCGCTGGAAGAACAATGATTCCAATTATGAGATTCAGTACATTGGAAATATGCTGGTGAGACGGATTGAGATGCCCTCATCTACCCGGGAAGCAGTGGTGATTTCCGATACCACTCTCGATTTACGAATTCCATGGACTCTGCTGCAGTTTATCGATCCAAGCAGCCTCACTGTCATAAACGATGATAGAAGTACTCCCGAACGGGAAGATACTGTCTCAGACGGGATCTCTGTTACTGTATTTCACAATGGTTGCAGTGCAACCCCTCCAAACCGCTTTCTCTGGAATTCCTGGAATTTCCCCACCGGCTTTGCCGAATATGAAAAAGGAAGCCTGGCTATACTGAGAGAAGAGTTGCCTTTTTTCGCCGTTCCACCCATTGCACTGTGTGATGAATATTCGGTAAATAAAAACAATACACTCTATATTTCTGAGTCCGGTGGTGTATTACAGAATGATTATGATCCTGACGGAGACCTTCTGGAAGCTGAACCATACACCTTTACGGCTCATGGAACACTTTATTTCTATGCCGACGGTTCCTTCGACTATGTTCCGGAGCCTGGATATGCCGGACCGGATGAGTTCAGTTACCGGGCGTTCGACGGATTTGCTCACTCCCTCTCAACCCCTGTCTATATACATGTTGAAAATAACGAAGCGATTCTTGCCAATGACGCCGGGCAGTTCAACCTCTATCCAAACCCGGCCAGTGAATGGGTTACAGCCCTCTTCCCATCCTATGCTCCCGGATCTCTGCTGACGGTTTACACAGTCAATGGAATAGAAGTTTTTTCACAGGTGATTGAGGCGGAGACAACAAAGATGGATGTTTCGGGATTAAAAGCCGGAATCTATGCAGTCAGGGTTACGTCAGATCAGAATGCAATTACACGGAAACTCTGTGTTTACTAACCCTTACTTCCGGTGTCGCAGCTTACAGTTTGTCTATTTCCGAATGCAACTTTTCAGAGACAGGCTGATATGAAACTATGATCTCCTGAATCAATCCTTCGATCCTGGTATGATCTTGCCCATCCTGGCATAACTCTTCAAGCTCAATCAATTGCTGATAGATTTGGGTAAGTCCCATCATGGAGAAGGAGGGTTTAATCCGGTGGATGGTCTGGGCTAGATCCTCGTATTGATTTTTCCTGTTATCCAATTCGAATGAAGCCAGAGCTTCATCCGCATACTCAAGGAACGTGCCGATCGATTGCCTGATAAAATCCGGGTCATCTCCGGCGATCTCCCGGAGTTGTGAAAGATCGACTACTTCCTCCTCTCTAACAGGAACAGAAGGTGGAGGCTCCTTCACCTCGGATGATTTGATATTCAGGTTAAGAGCTTTTGAAATGACGGCTTTCAGCTCGTAGGGTTTATACGGTTTGGAGAGGTAGTCATTCATCCCATACTGCAGGTATTTCTCTTTATCACCCTTGATTGCATGTGCCGTAAGTGCAACGATGGGTATATCTGATTTTGGCGAGGGGAGGTTATTCCGGATATATTGCGTCGCCTCAACACCATCCATAACCGGCATCTGGACGTCCATCAGAATCAGATGGTAGTTGTTTTCTTTCAGTTTTGCAACCGCCTCTTCCCCGTTTCCTGCAATATCCACATCACAATTCAGTGGAGTGAGTAACTCGCTGATGATCATGGCGTTGAATTTATTATCTTCCGCCACAAGGATTCGCAGGTTAGCCATCCCTTGTTCCAGTCCAGATGCCAGTTTACTCCTCAATGTCTCCGGGAGGTCGTCAGTCGTTCCTTTGGAAAATGTGAGCGTAAAGGAGAAAATAGATCCCATATTCATTTGGCTCTCCACCCGCAATTCCCCTCCCATCAGTTCAACCAACTGTTTGCTGATGGATAAACCCAGTCCGGTTCCTCCGTATTTTCGCGTAGTACTGGTATCAACCTGTTCAAACCCCTGGAAAATGGACTCCAATTTATCATTTGGGATACCAATGCCAGTGTCTTTCACGTCGAAACGAATGGTGATCCCGGAATCCAACTCCTTTTCAGGCGAGGCGATAAGCATCACGCTGCCTTTTTCTGTGAATTTGATGGCATTGCTGGTGAGGTTGTAAAGGACTTGACTGAGCCTAACCGGATCACCTCTGACAATAAGATCCCTCGAATCATCGGCGCAGGCATAATTGAACGTGATGTTCTTCTTTTCAGCAAGATAAGTTCCAGTCTCAACGACAGAAGAAATGATATCCCTGAGGCGAAAACCGGTTGTTTCAAATTCAAGTTTCCCCGATTCAATTTTGGAGATATCGAGGAGGTCATTCAAAAGGTATAACAGATTTTCGGATGTATTTTCAATGATGTTGACAAACTCGAGTTGTCGTTTATTCAATTCGGTTCGTTTTAAGACCTCAAGCATACCGATGATGATGTTCATCGGAGTTCTGAGTTCGTGGCTGGTGTTTGCCAGGAACATCTCTTTCACTTTTTCCGACTCCTCTGCTTTTTCTTTGGCAGCCTGAAGTGTGATTAGCATCGAATCTTTTTCGGTACGGGCAATATCCGATTCAATGGCTCGTCCAATCATCTGCGCCATGATCTCAAGAAATTCAGCCTCAATCGTAAACTGGGTCTCTTTTTTTGCCTCTTCCGAAGAAAAATTCAGTGTTCCATAGAGCTTATCGTTGACAAAGACGGGTGTTCCAATATAGGATTCCAGTTTCATCTCCTTGTAAACAGGGTGGTCTTTCAGTTTATCGATGGTGCCAACCATTGAGTAAAAAATGGTTTTCTTCTCTTTTACAACGGCATCACAATAGGTGCTCTCCAATTTGAATTTCATCCCTGTCCTGAGATCCGTGATCGGAGAGACCACGCCCTTGATTGTGTATTCATCACCATGAATGCTACTCAGGATGCCATGTGAGAGCTGGAACATCTCAATCCCGGTACACAATAAATCTTCTGTCAGTTGCTGCAGACCGGAATTGTTTGCAAACAATTTGTTAAGGGTGAGAAGATAACGTGTATAATGTCGCAATTCCTGATTGTTGCGCTCCTCTTTTTTGCGGGCTTCAGTGATTTCCGTAATGTCAGACTGGATAGCAATAAACCGCTCCACGTTTCCTTCTACATCAAGTATTGGGGTAATATAGAGAGAATTCCAATAGGGTTCTCCCGCTTTTGTATAGTTGAGGATGGTTTCGGTGAACGACTCCTTTTGCTGCAACATGCTTCTGATACGATCCCTCGTTTCAGGATTTGTTTCCTTTCCATGAAGAAATTTCCCGGGATGTTCCCCTTCAACCTCTTTGAGTGTATATCCGGTAAGCCTGGTGAACCCTTCGTTAACCCATTCGATGCGCTTGTTCTTATCTGTAATCACCACTCCGTTGCTCGTCTTGCTGGCAACCAACGAAAGTTTTTGCAACTCTTTTTCATAGGTACTCAATCTGGAATAGTCCTTGATGAATACCGTCAGATAGTAGTGATCATCGACCGTATAATGTGAAAAGGTAAGGAAAACTTTGAACTTTTTGCCTGATTTGTCAATAGCCTCTACTTCTCTGCCATAGCCAACAGGTTGTTTCTCAAGGATTTTCAAAAACCGGGATAGATAATCCTCTCCCCGGCTCAGGAAAGTATCCATCAATACGGCGGCATTTTTCCCGATCAGCTCATTTTCCGAATACCCAAACAGAGCTTGTGCAGCCCTGTTATAGTAAGTTATTTCTCCATCCTGATCAACGGTAATAACGGCATCCAGGGAATTATCCAGAATCACTTTGAAATGATTGCTTTCCGAGAAGAGCAGCTGATTCAGAATCTCGTTGTGTTTCATGGCGGATTTGGAGGAATGGTTAAAAAGACCCTTCTGAAGGAATATATGGTCAAAGATAATCCTTTATTCTTTTTGAATATAAATAATATTTCATAGATTTGTCATGATAACCACCAACATACCTTACATATCTTTTCATGGCTGAAGGAACACAAGACGTTGCAAATATCCTGATTGTTGAAGACTCTGCTTTTCATGTCCTGATGTTACGGAAGATGCTGAAGGATTTGCAGGTTACGTTCGTGGAGGCGGCGAATGGAGCTGATGCACTGGCGCATTTTAAGGAACATGCGTTTGATCTAATTCTAATGGATGTTGAGATGCCTGTGATGGATGGGTTAACAGCCAGCCGAAAAATTAGGGAAGAGTTGGAACAGGGCAGATCCAGGGTTCCAATTATTGCGATGACCGGGCATCTTCATTCTGACAAACACAAAGAGATCCTTCAGGCGGGGATGAATGATTACATTATCAAACCCTTTACCCGTGAGGTCCTCAGGAATAAGATCATGACCTATCTTACGGCTTCAACGCCAAAGGAACCTGCCAGTCCGGAATCAGTACCTGCATTATACAATCTCTCAAACCTGAAGGAATTTACTCGGGATAATGAAGGAATGTTGACTCAGCTAATCCGCTATTTCATTACGAATACGCCGCTTGTCCTGGAGGAAATGGACAATGCCTTCACAAGTTCGAACTGGGATGAAATGGCCAGAATAACACATAAATTCATTTCCGAAGTCTCTTTTCTCGGAATCAAATTGCTGGAAAACAGAATATCAGATCTGGAAGCCCTCGCGATCAAGAATGCGGACCCGGGCCAGGTCGAACCAGTGATTCAGGAGATCAACCTAATTTGTCATCAGGTTATTCACCAGTTGAACCGGGATTTTCCGGCCAAAGAGAGTGGGAAAACAAGGATTTTACTGTGCGAAGATGATTTTATGTTATCCAAAACCATTGAATATAAACTGAAACTCGATGGTTATGAGGTGCTTACTGCCGAAAATGGGAAAGATGGTATTAGTATCCTGACATCCGAACGGATCGACCTGATTGTCACGGATATGCTGATGCCTTACATGAGTGGACTGGAGTTGATCGTTCACGTTCGTGAAAAGTTGAAGCTATCAGTGCCTATATTGGTTCTTTCCCGGGTGGGATTGGAGAAGACCGTTATCGAAGCATTCGAACTGGGTGCTGATGATTACATTGTGAAGCCTTTCAGCCCCATGGAACTTGGTGCAAGAGTAAAAAAAATATTGAAATAACCGGACAAAGATGATGCGGAAAACCATGATTACAGTTGGTCTGCTATGGATAGGACTGGCAACGGTGAAAGCGCAATCAGATACGAGGTTTAATGCCGATTCACTTTTTTCTCTGGCCCGCGCCAAAGCTTCCGATAAAAACTACGTAGAAACCAGGGCATTATGCAGGCAAATCCTGAATAACGATTCACTCTATTTTGACGCTCGGGTGTTGCTGGGAAGGGCGTACGCCTGGGAAAAGGATTATGATTCAGCCCGGATGGAATTTCATGCCGTTCTTGTGTCCCGGAAAACATACTGGGATGCACTGGATGGTATGATTGACCTGGAAAATTGGTCGGGAAATCCGGGAGAGGCTATGGTTTGGGCCTCCCAGGCTGTCACGTACTTCCCAAACGACGAGTTTTTTCTGTACAAACGGGCATCCCTGTATAAGGCGCAGGGAGATGAAAAAGCTGCCAGCCACGACCTCTTCCGTATCTTACAGCTTGATCCGGCCAACGACAGGGCCCTCGCGATGGTCAAAGAGATCAGGCGAGCACGGATACTCAACAAACTATCCGTAGAATACACGTTCGACTATTTTGAGAAGCCCTGGGTGAAACGATGGCACCTGATAGGCTTATCCTACTTTCGGACCACCAAAATTGGAATCATTGGCGCCCGCATCAACGTTGGTGATGTTGTGATGTTTAACGAAACACTGTGGCAAAAGAATGCCGGACTTCAGTTCGAAATAGAGGCCTATCCAAGAATCCTTGATGGAAGCTATCTTTATATGGCTTACGCATTCTCTCCTGATTCAATTTTTCCGCATCACCGGGCCGGCCTCGAATGGTACCAGCGCCTTCCAAAAGGCTGGGAGGCTTCTTTGGGAGGCAGGTATATGCAATTCGTTGCAGATACCAATAACCCGGATGGGTTTTTTACCATTACGGCCTCTGCAGGGTATTACTTCCACAGTTTTTGGATCTCATTCCGCCCTTACTTAACCTTTCAGAAGGCGGGCATTTCGCAGTCCTATAACCTGGAGTTCAGAAGTTATTTGGTTGGCACCGAGAACTTTATCTCTGTCCTTGCAGGATATGGAAACTCGGTTGACGATCCGAAAAATTACCTTGAAGGAGCAAATATATACGATCTGGCCAGTTACAGGATTCGTTTGTGGTACCGCCAGATGGTTCTTGGAAGGTTACAGTTGGAACCCTTCGTGCAGTACCAATATGAGGAATACAAAACTTCTTCCTATCGGAATAGCTGGTCCTTCGGACTTAACCTGCATCTTTTTTTCTAATTCACGGATTCAATTATTGAGTGAACACTTACCGGCATATCACCAAACGATCTTCTTCTTATATCCTGAGGATATTTTTTATTTTGCTGTTTTCGATCCATGCAACACTCTGCTGTTGGGCTCTTCCTTCCCCACTGCCAGGAATGGATAATCCCGATACGATTGCTGCACATCAGCCGGAGCCCGTGCTATTCCCCCAACAGAAAATCCGTTCAATGATCCCTGAATGGAGGCAACTTGGAATCCTCCAGTCATCTGTAACTGGTTGGTTCGATAAAACGATCAGGGCCAATGCTTCCGCCAAGATTGCTCCCTACTTTCTTTTTATCAACAGACTTGGAGAAAAAAGCATTTTTCTCTTCATTCTAATTATATTGGTCCAGTACCTGTCAGTTCTTTTCCTGATCGTCTTTTTCTATCTGATTGTATCTAAATTCAGGGGGAATTATCTTGACCGAAAGCGCCAACGGCTTGAAAAAGTTTATCATACATCCATTGCCGAGTATCTGTTTCAGGAGGAGGGAGGGGGCATCCAAGGATTTCTTATCCAACAACGGTCCCGATTCAGAAAGAATATCCTGGTAAAGGTCATAAGTAAACTCAATGAAGACCTGGAGGGAGAGACAGCGATTAAATTAAGGAAACTCTACACTGGTTTAAATCTTGATCGGTTCTCTCTCAAAAAGTTGCACCGTCGTCCATGGAATATAAAAATAGCTGGGATCCGTGAACTGGCTTCTATGGATATTGGAGAGGCAGCAAATGAGATCCGTCGGTATATCAACCATCCAAATGATGATCTCAGGTCAGAGACCCAGATTGCATTGGTCAGGCTGGAAAAAGAGGATCCTTTCCGGTTTCTGGATACACTCGAAACCTATTTTACTGATTGGGAGCAATTGACTGTCTATTATCAGGCAGAACGCGTAAATATTGAGATGCCCTCTTTCCGACGCTGGCTAACATCGTCAAACCCGGCAGTAGTTCGATTTTCACTGATGATGATCTTCATCAACCGCCAGCTGGATGCTGCTCCAGAATTACCTGGTTTGTACCGGCACCGGGATCCGGAGGTGCGGCGACTGGCATACAAAATCACAGGAGAACTCCTGCAGGTAGATCAGGCCAGTGCGTTGAGACAGATCTATCCGAAGGAAACGGAGAAGAACAAGCTTGAAATTCTTCGAGCCTTGAAGAACATTCCGGATGATTCTCTGCTGGAGTTTTGCAAACAAATATTTCTCAAACACCCTCCCTACGCGTTACGCTTAGAAGTTTCCCGGGCACTAATGGGATTAGGGGAACCCGGGATCAGGGAGCTGAAAGACATCACAGATGGACAATTTCTGAAAGATCCTATTTACAGACACCTTTTGGACAAGAGAATATAGCAATGTATGAAACCGTAAGTATCGGAAAAATTGTGATCGAAACCATCATACTTATCTATGCTGTAAGTATCATGCTTTCCTATGGCCTTCTTTCTGTAATTTCAGCATTCTACCTCAGGAGGTACATGAAAAGGCAATCCTATACTGATTACAATCAGATTATCTCTTCGCCTTTTGCTCCCTCCATCTCAATGATTGCACCTGCCTTCAATGAAGAGATCTCTATTGTAGAGAATATCCGGTCGCTGATGTCGCTGTTTTATCATGATTTTGAAGTCATCATTGTCAATGACGGGAGTAAAGATACCACGTTGGAGACCGTTATCAAAGCATACGATCTGGAGCCTGTGGATTTTGCAGTTCCGAACTACCTCCCCTCCAAGAAGATCAGGAATGTCTATAAATCCAGAAACAGATCATTCCGAAATCTGATGGTGGTTGACAAGGAAAACGGGGGGAAGGCCGATGCCCTGAACGCCGGCATCAACGTATCAACCAAAAACTATTTTATCGCTATTGATGTCGACAGCGTGATTGAATCAGATTCACTGCTTCGGCTGGCAAAACCTTTTCTGGAAGAGAAGGATAATCGGGTCATTGCAGTTGGAGGAAGTATTCGTGTTGCAAACTCCTGCATTCTCGAAGATGGGCAGATTAAAGCGGTGAAGGTGCCTAGAAATTTTTGGGCACGGTTTCAGGTGATTGAATACACCAGGGCATTTCTGATGGGGCGTATCGCATGGAGTGAACTGGATGGATTATTGATTATCTCAGGAGCGCTGGGTTTATTCGATAAAGAGATTGCCATCAAATGCGGTGGATATTATGCAGATACTGTTGGAGAGGATATGGAGCTTGTTGTACGCATGCGGCGGTATATGTCGGAGAAACGGCAACCATATCGGGTACGTTCAATTCCCGACTCGCTTTGCTGGACCGAAGTGCCAGGCTCTGCACGCATACTTGGGCGTCAACGCAATCGTTGGACCAGGGGAATGATCGAGACCCTGTTCAGCCATAAGCGGGTCTTTTTCAACCCACGCTATGGCGCAATGGGTCTTCTCGGTTATCCCTATTTTTTCTTCTTTGAGTGGCTGGCACCCCTGGTGGAATTTTTCGGACTGCTCTATTTTATTCTTATTGCCATTTTGGGCGATCCCAACTGGGAATTTTTCTTCCTCCTGCTGGCATTCGTCTATATGTTTGCCATCCTGTTCTCCACGTTTGCCATCCTGTTCGAGCAGAAGACATTTAATCGCTATAAGCGAAACCGACAGATGTTTTCGTTGTTATTGAGTGCCATCCTCGAACCATTGATATTCCATCCTCTGACTGTATGGTGGGGCTTGAAAGGGAACTTTGATTACTTCATCCTTCAAAAAAAGGCATGGGGAAAGATGACGAGAGTAGGCTTTGCTAAGAAAACATGACGACAGGTTTTCAGGGAGTCTCAGGAAATAGGTTTCTCTCCCTATTGTAGTAATCTTTCATTATTTTTTTTACCATCGGGAAGTATACGGTATAGAAAAATACCGATCTGTTATTCAAGTCGTTCCGGTTGGCAAATCCGTATTTGAGCAAAGGAAGTCCTCTGAAGTACTTTGACTGGTTTGAGATTTCGTTATCACTAAAATCACCGGAGAAATAGTAGAACCAGTATGAACCCAGATACTGCTGTATTGCCGGAAAGATGTGAGGAACTCCATACTTTCGCATGATCGAATCACCTTTTTGAGTAGGAAGAATATAAAAATCTGCCAACACGTTAATCGCTGGGTCCGTTGGGTAAGTGATGTCAATCCAATAGGGATAATAAACCTTTTCAGGCAAGCCAAATGTTCCCTGCGCATAGGAAGAAAATCGCATCAGCGGAACTTCAAGCCTCAAATCTTTTTCCTCCTCCAGAATAAAAAGCCGTCCGTCTTCGTGCACAAATACGATTCCCGCTTTCCGAAAGGGCCATTGATTGCCATGCTGTTCGAGGTACCCCCTGACTACCCATTGTGGAATCTCGGTATTTCCCAGTGTGTCGAGCAGGTGAAAATACCGGAGAGTCCAACCCGACCAGCGGATATGAAGCAGCTCTTCTGTACGTGACCTGATATTAGATGAGGTTGGATTGCCAATTGTGTTAAATTCCATGAGGATCAGCTTTTCCTGTTCTTTCATAAGCTTCAGGAAAAGAAAATCATGCTCATCCATCCCCCCGTAAACCTTACGTGAATTCTCTGATTGCAGGGTGTCAAGGAACCATTCATTGTAGTACATTCCGTACGTGTCGGTGTAGTAAGCCCCCGCAAATTCCTGGCTTAGTTCATCGATTTGACCGGATGAATAACTCATCAAATCTCTGATTTCAAACGTATCGCCAGTTTTCGGAAAAAAGCCGAAGTAATCGCTTTCAGTATAATAAAAATCACCGTTTGCTTTCACATATTTCTGGTGCCACAAAAGCCATGTAAACGAGTTGTGCTCCTGGCCTTCGGGAGTAAGAACCGTTTTATCCACGATCAGAATTGGCATAACTTTCTTTGGGGCTAACACCCATGCCAGGAACATGATAACCGGGATAAGTATTATCCCGAAGACGATTGTGTAAAAGATGATTTTTCTGAACATGGAGATGCCTGATTTGAAAACATCTATCAAAGTTACGATAAATATTCCTCCACCGCCACTTCTTTTTTTTAGCAAGATTTTGATGTCGACAAGTTATTGATTATATTGTCGTCGTTATAATGATTAAAATTTAATCAGACATTCTGAAACCACTAATGGTCAATCTTCTGTTGATAAAAATTGTGCTTCCGGGTATTACCTTTTCCGGTGAAACCGGATTAATCGGAAAAAAGCTATGAAAAAACAAATTCGGTTAAACGATGAAATCATTTCGCAGATTTATTTCATCAGGGGACAGAAGGTTATGCTGGACAGTGATCTGGCAAGGATTTATGGTGTGACGACAGCGCGACTTAATCAGCAGGTTAGAAGAAATTTGGATCGGTTCCCTGCCGATTTTATGTTTGAACTTACCTCTGACGAATTTCAAAACTTGATGTTGCAAATTGCAACATCAAGTTTGAGAACTATTGATAATACAAGCGATTCAAACTTGATATCACAGAATGTGACATCAAGATGGGGCGGCCGCAGAAAGCTCCCATTTGTTTTTACGGAACATGGGGCCCTAATGTTAGCGAGTGTGTTGAATAGTAGCATTGCAATACAAGCAAGCATTTTTGTGGTTCGAGCATTTGTTGCGCTTAGGGAGTTAATTACTTCTCATAAGGAATTGTCGGACCGAATAGATGATCTTGAAAAGCGAACATGTGAAAAACTGGACGAGCATTCAGAACAATTGATGCTTGTTTTCCAGGCCTTGAGAGAATTGGTCCGGCAAAAAGAAGAACCCCGAAACCCTCTTGGTTTTAAAATTGGAAAAAACATGGATAAATAATTTTACTATGTATCTCAACTGCCACTCATATTTCTCCCTCCGCTACGGCACCCTCTCCATCGAACAACTCGTGGAGCAGGCGGGGCGTGCTTACAATACCGCAGATACGGCCCGCCAGAATGTACGGGCGACCCGCCGGGTCGCCCCTACGGGATGCCGGGATATCACTCCGGCGTTGGCCCTCACCGACATCAACAACTGCACGGGAATCATGGACTTCGTGGCAGCCTGTAAAGAAAATGGGATCAAACCCATCGCAGGGATTGAGTTTCGCCGGGAGGATCAACTGTTATATACAGGGTTGGCGAAGAACAACAACGGCTTCCGGGAGCTGAATGAATTCCTCACCCACCACAATCTGAGGAACCAACCGCTGCCCGACCGGGCGCCGGAGTTCGATGACGTGGCGGTGGTGTACCCTTTGCAGTCGGCAGTTGGCAGTTGGCAGTTGGCAAAAGGAAGTAGCGAGAAGCGAGAAGCGAGAAGCGAAAAGCGAAAAGCGAAAAGCGAAATTTCGCTACCTCGCTACCTCACTACCTCACTACCTGATACTCTAATCGGCGTAGCTCCCTCCGACGTCAACCCCATCATCCTCTCCCGCCACCGCCACCTGCTCGACCGGATGGTGATCATGGCGCCGGTTACGGTTTCGAATGAACAAACCTGGGAGCTGCACCGAAACCTGCGGGCGATTGATCACAACATCCTGCTTTCCCGGCTGGAATCCCATCACCTGGCATCTTCCGAAGAGGTGATGAGGCCGCTTGACGAACTGCTTGAAACCTTTCAGGAATATCCGGAGATCATCCGCAACACGGAGAAGCTGATTGAAGCCTGCAGCATCGATTTCGACTTCAGGGAGTGCAAGAACAAACGAACGTTTACCGGAGATGTTTACGATGACCAGGTACTGCTGGAGAAACTCGCTCTCGACGGACTGGAGTACCGGTATGGGAAGAACCACGCGGAAGCCAGAAAACGTATCCGGCACGAGATCGATATCATCTGCAAGATGGGGTTTGCCGCCTACTTTCTCATCGCATGGGACGTGATCCGTTACTCCATGTCACGCGGCTTTTACCACGTTGGGAGAGGCAGCGGCGCCAACAGCATCGTAGCCTATTGCCTGAAGATCACCAATGTGGATCCCATCGAACTCGACCTCTATTTTGAACGGTTCATCAACCCCAAACGCACCTCGCCCCCCGATTTCGACATTGATTATTCGTGGAAGGACCGGGACGAGGTGCTGGACTATATATTCAAACGGTATGGCCATGAACATACGGCTTTGCTTGGCGCGATGTCGACGTTCAAAGGAAATTCGATCTACCGCGAGTTGGGGAAGGTACACGGATTGCCCAAAGGGGAGATGGATGCCTTTCTGAAACATCCCGAGGAGGCGATCAACAGGAGCAACATCATCGAGAAGATCAGTAAGATAGGGGAGATGATGGTTGATTTTCCCAACATTCGCAGTATTCATGCAGGAGGAGTTCTGATCTCCGAGAAACCAATCACCTGCTACACGGCGCTCGACCTTCCTCCCAAGGGGTTTCCCACCACCCAGTGGGATATGTATGTGGCGGAAGAGATTGGTTTTGAAAAACTCGATATCCTGAGTCAGCGGGGGATCGGTCACATCTTTGAAACGGCTGAGATCGTGAAGCGAAATCACAATGTGAATGTGGATGTTCACCAGGTCAACCAATTCAAACAGGATCCAGAAGTAAAGAAGCTGCTGCAGAGTGCACGTACCATCGGCTGCTTTTATGTGGAGAGTCCGGCCATGCGGGGGCTGCTGAAGAAACTGCAGTGCGACGACTACCGGACCCTTGTGGCGGCCAGTTCGATCATTCAGCCGGGAGTGGCCCGCTCGGGGATGATGCAGGAGTATATCTACCGGTTTCACAACCCCGGGAAGTTCAGCTACCTGCATCCGGTGATGGAGGAGCAGCTGAAGGATACCTACGGCGTGATGGTTTACCAGGAGGATGTGCTGAAGATCTGCCATCATTTTGCCGGCCTCGACCTGAGCGAGTCGGATGTGATCCGCCGGGCCATGAGTGGCAAATACCGGTCGAAAAAAGAGCTGCAGCGGATCATCGACAAGTTTTTCAGCAACTGCAAAAAGTTCGGTTATCCCGAAGAGGTGACCAAAGAGGTGTGGCGACAGATCGAGTCGTTTGCCGGCTACTCCTTCTCCAAGGCCCATTCGGCCTCCTATGCCGTGGAGAGCTACCAGAGCCTCTTCCTGAAGGCCCACTACCCGCTGGAGTTCATGGTGGGGGTCATCAATAATTTCGGTGGGTTCTACCCTTCGTGGGTATATATGAATGAAGCAAAGAATTGGGGGGGCGTCATGCATCTTCCCTGCGTGAATCATGGGGACTACCACACATGTTTACGTGGCGAAAAGAATATCTACGTGGGCTTCATCCACATTGCAAACCTCGAATACCAAGTCGGAAAGGTAATCAGCGAAGAGCGAAAAGCGAACGGCGACTTCCTCTCTCTTGAGGATTTCATTGCACGGGTCTCTATCTCCATCGAACAGCTGGTGATCCTGATCCGCGTCGGAGCGTTTCGGTTTACAGGAAAACCGAAGGCTACGCTGTTGTGGGAGGCATATATGATAGCCGGAAAGGGCCAGTCGGCAGTGGGCAGTGGGCAGTTGGCAAATAAAATTGGAAATTCGAAATTAGAAACTCAAAATTCATCTCACGTCTCACGTCTCACATCTCACGAATTGAGCTTTGCTCAGGGTACAGGGCAAAGGGCTCAGAATGAGGGAGCTGACCCTGTGCTCTGTGCTCTGCGCTCTGAGCTTCCTCACACCCTCTTCGAGACTCCCGTGAAAACCTTCGAGCTCCCCTCGCTCTGGCAATCGCAGCTTGAGGAGGTGTACGATGAGATCGAACTGCTTGGCTGGCCGGTGACCCACACCTGGTTCGATCTGCTGGAGACACCGTTCCGGGGGGAGATCATGGCCGCTGAGATGAACCGGTTTATCGGAAAAAAGGTGCGGATGCTGGGACTGCTCGTCACCATCAAGTATGTGCGCACAGTGAAAAAGGAGTGGATGCACTTCGGCACCTTCATCGATGTGCACGGACAGTTCTTCGATACGGTCCACTTTCCGCAGGCGGTGAACAAATATCCCTTCCGTGGCGACGGGATTTACCTGGTGCTGGGTAAGATCGTTGAAGAGTTTGGTTTCCCAAGCCTTGAGGTGGAGAAGATGGCGAAGATGCCGGTAAAGGCGGATCCTAGATCCTAGATGCTGGATACTGGATGAAAAGTGCTAATTTTTTCTCTTCTTGCGGATCTTTTGCAATTCATCAACGTCGGCTTTATCTTTCAACCGACCGGTCATGAGTTTATTAGTAATCAAGTCATCCAATCCAAGAAATGGGACCTTAAGCCCATCTAATTCCAGACACTCACAATGCGGATAAGCATCTTTAAACTTTAAGCCTGTTATTTGAGTCAGAAACTCAATCTTTTGTGGAGGATCATTAAAGTGAAATGCAAGTGGCGTTGTGAAATCTTTACTTTCAAGAAGCGATATTGAATCTTCATTAAAACCAAAAATCCATATCGCCGGTTGTTCTGATATATCCGTGAAAAACAACAGACAATCCGCCTACAATGATAAACTCAACATTATTGTTAAGGAGTTCAATTACAAACCTTTGGTGCGATTCATTAAAAATATTCATTCTGTGATTTCAGTAAATACAATATCAGTAAACTCACTTAAGCTCTTGTCTTCAGCTTCATGGGGATACATCTCCTTAATCATCATGGAATGCAACTCTAACCTTTGTCTGGGTGTCAGGCTGCTCCAGAACTTGTAATTGTCCTCTTCCTGCCCAGTAAAGTCAGAGAATGTAATTGCAGTAGAGTGTTGCTGGTATCGATCCGATTTGAGGTATTCTTCCATTGGTTCATCTACCCGAGGCAACCATTCATTGTCTTCCATAGGAAAATATGATCAATATAGTGACTAACCTATGCAAATTTATCAAATTTCCTCAGAGTTTCATCACATGAAAATCCGAACTATGCAAACATAATCCAGTAAATCCAAATATCTTTGTCATATAAATACTTAATTTCACTATTCGTTAATCCCTAATCCCTAATCCTAATCCTAATCCTAATCCAAATTAGGGATTTCCCTAATT
>JACZJJ010000162.1 GCA_014860625.1 Bacteroidales bacterium
CCTCCTTATCACCGGCGCAGCCAACGGCCTGGGCAAGGCGACTGCGGTTGAGTTTGCTCAGCATGGTTGGAACGTCATCGCGACAGATGTTGATTCTGCGATTACGGATTTGGCAGGAATTGACGGGATCATCCCGAAGGAGATGGATGTAACTTCCGCCGAATCCGTAAAAAGGGTTTTTGAAGAGGTGAGGCAGGAGTATGGTTTGCTGGATTTGATTATCAACAATGCCGGTGTTGACCGGTATTTCCCCTTGTCTGAGGCTCCCCTGGAATCGTTCAGGGAGATCTTTGAGATCAACCTCTTTGGCGCCTATCGGGTAAACCAGGTGTTCCTGCCTCTTGTGAAATCACCGGGAGGAAGAATGATCGTTATCGGGAGTGAGAGCTATCACCTGACATTACCTTTTATGCCCTATCCACTTACAAAGAGAGCTGTTGAATCCTACGCGCGGGCGCTTCGGACAGAACTAAAATTCAGGGGGATTGACGTGGTGGTGGTACGTCCGGGTCCCATCCTCACAAACTTCATCAAAAATTTATCCGGCATCCGGTATTATTGTCATTGCGATACCCCCGAGGCTTCGGGGGGAGAAGCAACGGTATCAGATCCGGGACTTTCTGAAGCTTTCAAAAAATTTGTTGCCTCAGTACCAGGAGAGGTAGGCAGGGTCGTATCACCTGAAAAGGTCGCGTCATTTATTTATCGCGTATCACATATCGCACATCCCAGATCCGTTTACAGGATCAACAACAGCTTCCAGCTACGACTGGCATCCATTCTTCCTTTCAGAATCTTTGAAAAGATGATCTACCGAAGATTAACGTAGGTTACTGAAAAAGATTTTTGTGACATTCTGAACAGAATGCAACTTTCCACACATCATTTCGCAATTGTACCGGATGCTGAAATTCCAGGGTATCAAAAACGTTTGTAACCATCATCTCCCCCGGAATGCCCTGGGCAATAATGGTATGACACAGGTTGCAATCTTTGGAGATTGTCTTTCCACTTTCACTGACATGCAGGTCGGAATGGCAGCGGAAGCACCCGTTGGTCTCAAGGTGTCCGATGTGATCAGGATAGTCAACGTAAGTGACTCTCATATATGGGAAGGCATTGAGACTGTAAGCCTCCTGGATTCCGGCAACTGCTTTGGCAATCTTCTCCTGGTTCTCGGCATAGTACTCCGGATAGTCGCTCTGGTAAAATGTTGTGACTACACTGTCAATATACATGAAAGCCGTGTCCTTGTTGGTGAAGGGGTCTTTCAGGGCATCCATGGCGATGTATTTGATCTGCGGGATGTCTTTCGAGATCGATCCGGAAATCAGTGCATTGTCGATGTAATCAGGTGGGGATTTGTAGGCGTGAGATGGCCTGTTGTGGCAATCGATACAGTCCATTGCCCTCACAGGAAGAGTCGCCATCAAACTATCGTCGAGCGGATTCTCTTCATCGATGTAAATGGTTGATTCACCTGTCCTTAAATTAGTAAATCTAACCCACGGGATCGACTCGCGGGAGTTGTCGCTGGAGATATACTCAATCTTTACATCTTTGTTGATATGCCAGTGGCTACCCTCTTTCAAACCGAGAGCGCTGTACAATGGGCCGGTTTTCATCTGCATCACAATATCCCATTCCGTATTGTTTTCATCAGCCAGGAAGTTTTTCTGAACCCTGAGCTTACGGGCATAAAACTTTTCAGGCCAGTGGCATTTCTCGCATGTTTCCCGGGCCGGACGAAGGTCCTGGACAGGGGTTTCAATGGGTCTGGGATATTTGTCGAATAGTACGGAATACACCTGGTACAGCCCGGAGACCTTGGATTTGACATACCAACTGGCTCCTGCTCCAACGTGACACTCCACACAGGCAACATTGGCGTGTGCCGAATGCTGGTAAGTGACATATTCAGGATCCATCACCTTGTGACAAAGGGTGCCGCAAAAGGCTACCGATTCAGTGTAATGAAAGGCCTCGTAACTCCCGATACTGGTAAGGAACAGGAATACCAGCGAAGAAATGACGAAGATCACAAATGCATTCTGATGCCGTGGGTCGTTCAGATCAATGGTCGGCTTTTTACGTTTTTTGTATCCCTCCTCCGTGGCATTGTTCCTCAGATTGATCAGCATGCCAATGGGGATCAGGATGAGCCCTACGATCATCAATGCGGGAAGGGCCATGTAGATAAATAACCCCAGGTAAGAGCCTCCCTGGTCGAAGATCGTGGAGATAATGAACAGGAAAACAATCAATGTCAGGGCGATCACAACGATCAGTGACCCGATAAAAGAGGTCCAGTTGTAATATGATCTTGGAAGTTTCATGGGTTAAACTGGTTGGTTAAACGTAAATATTTATATATGCAAATCTAGTGAAACAAATCACAGAATTGCAATAGGACTAAAATCTGGAATCAATCTTAATATGCGTGATCTAGTCCACGTTTTTATGGAGAAATGAATTCTCACTGCGGATCTCCAACCCTTTTTCGCTGTCTTCATTCAGGCTCAATCCGTGAATCTGCGACTCGGATGATGGCGTCACGTCGGGGAGGTCTACATTCCTGCGTTTGTATGCGGGAATACTCTCCAACTCGTAGAGGTTGTTTTCGATAGGGGTATGGTTCTTCAGCTTTTCGCTGAGATCTTTCAGTTTCCGGATCCGGTCGTTTCCCATCCGGTTCAGATCCTGGTGGTCGTCTCCCGATCCCGGGGGAGGGGAGAGGCGAGGAGCTTCGGGCTGCCTGAAAGTCTCCGAAGTGACAGTTTCCACCCGTTTATCCATCAGGTGCATCTCCTCAGAAGCGGGCTCTACTTCATGTGGTTTGTCGTGCTGAGGGACGTCAAGGTCAAATACGATTTCGCGCTGGAATGGATCGTACACCTCTTCTTCGGCAAACATCTCTTCCTCTTCCAATACGCTTTCATTCCGCATCATAGGTAGTTGTATGCTCTCTTCTTCATTTGTCACAGCCTCAACTTCACCGGTCACCGTGTCAACCTCCTCTATCACACTCTCTGAATCCTGCACCGTGATCTCCAGAGTCTCCTGCATACTCTCTTTCAATACCGGCTCAGGGGTGCTCTCCTCCAGGGTATGTCTGATCGGTTCATTCCGAACCTGCTCATTTGCAACAGGCTCCGGAGCCGGCATCTCTATGCGTGTCTCAACTTTCGGTTGCGCTGTTTCCGGCTCATACAGGTCACGGATCACAACATCCTTTTTCGAAGGTTCACCCTGGCGGCGGTGCTCGTCATCGAACCCGGTAGCAATGATCGTGACACTGATCTTTTCGCCCAGTTTATCGTCATAGCCATTGCCCCAGATGACTTCGGTGGATGATTTGGTCTTTTCCTGGATATAATCGGTGATCTCTGTCACCTCGTCCATTGTAATCTCCTCCGTGCCAGAAGAGAGGTAAAGCAGGAGGTTGTTAGCTCCTTCGATGTCGTTGTTGTTGAGCAATGGTGAGCTGATCGCATCTTCCACAGCCTGCTGCGCACGGTTCGGACCTGAAGCGATGCCGGTGCCCATAATGGCTACACCACTGTCTTTCATCACGGTTTTGACATCTTCGAAGTCCACGTTGATGTAACCCGTCACAGTGATGATCTCGGCAATTCCGCGGGCTGCGGAGGTAAGAATGTTATCGGCCTGGCTGAATGCTTCTGACAGTTTGAGGTTGCCGTACTCACGCAACTTGTCGTTGTTAATAATCAACAGTGCATCCACATTCGCTTTGAGCTGTTTGATCCCCTCATCGGCATGAAGTTTCCGCTTGCGTCCTTCGAAGGCAAAGGGAATTGTTACGATCCCTACGGTAAGGATGCCAAGTTCCCTTGAAATTTCGGCAATGACCGGAGCTGCTCCGGTTCCGGTACCACCACCCAAACCAGCGGTGACAAACAGCATTTTGGTTCCGTCGTTCAGAATCTGGCGAATGGTATCGGCATCCTCAAGAGCTGCGTTTCGGCCTACCGAAGGCACGGCTCCGGCTCCCAATCCGGCTGTGAGACTGGACCCAAGCTGGATCTTTATGGGAACTGAACTCGATTCCATCGCCTGGGCATCGGTGTTGCAGATGAAAAAATCAACTCCTTTGATGCCCTGGTTGAACATATGTGTGACTGCATTGCTGCCACCACCGCCAACGCCAATAACTTTGATGATATTTGATGGATTCCTGGGCTGGTCAAATTTTAGCATATCTGGCATGGGGTATGGTTTTTAAGATGATTAAAATTAGGTAGTTTGATGCCTTAAATTTGGTGGCATCCTGGATTTTATTAACAAAGTGGTTGTTAATAGCGGGTTTCATTCGTTTTCCTCCTCGAACCAGTTTTTTATCCGCTCCAGGAAGACCTCCGTAAATTTCTTTCCTTCCCTGGTTTTGTCCTTGACTTTTTTCTCTTTTACCTTCTTCTTTTTCGGGTCCTCTTCCACCACTTCCTCTTCCGGCTCCAACTCTTTCATCTTCTCTCGCTCTCGCTCATACCGGTCGGTGCCGATGATGACAAGTCCGATACTTGTGGCGAACATCGGGCTGGCCATCTCAGGTAATACATTGTTTGCCAGGTGTTCATTCGGGTAGCCGATCCGGGTATCCATCCCTGTCATGAACTCCGTAAGCTGGGCAATGTGCTTCATCTGGGCGCCGCCGCCTGTGAGGACGATCCCTCCAATCAGTTTTTTCTCATATCCCGAACTCTTGATCTCGTAGTAGATGTGTTCGATGATCTCCTCCATGCGTGCCTGGATGATACTGGCCAGGTTTTTCAGGCTGATCTCTTTCGGAGGCCGTCCGCGCAGTCCCGGAATCGCCACGATCTCTTCGTCTTTGTTTTCGCTGGCCAGCGCCGATCCAAATTTTATCTTCAGCTCTTCCGCATGTTTCTTGATGATCGAGCATCCCTCCTTGATGTCGTCGGTGATGATCTCTCCACCCAATGGGATAACGGCCGTATGACGGATGATGCCTTCATGGAAGATGGCAATGTCGGATGTCCCGCCACCAATGTCTACCAGCACCACACCCGCCTCTTTCTCCTCTTCACTGAGAACGGCTTCCGTGGAGGCAATCGGTTCCAGGATCAGTTCCACCACTTCAAGACCAGCCCGTCTGACGCACTTGTAGATGTTTTTGGCTGCTGCGGTTTGTCCGATGATGATATGGAAATTGGCATCGAGCGAACTGCCGATCATCCCTTTTGGCTGCCTGATGCCATGTTCCCCATCCACGCTGAACTCCTGCGGGATCACCTCCAGGATCTCCTCGCCGGGACTCATGTTCAGGTTGTACATGCTGTTGCAAAGGTTGTCGATATCCTGCTGGCTGATCTCCGTATCGGTTTGATTACGGATCATGCTTCCCCGGTGTTGCAGGCTTTTGATGTGCTGACCTGCTATGCCGACATTTACGAATTGGATATCGACCGACGACTTCCGGGAAGCCTCGGTAACAGCCTCCTTGATTGATTGTACTGTATTTTCGATGTTGGAAACAACACCCCGTTTGACACCAATTGAGGGGACTTTCCCATACCCGATGATCTCGATTTTTCCGAAATCATTTTTCCGGCCTACGATGACAGCGATCTTGGTGGTACCGATGTCAAGTCCGACAATTATTCCTGCGTTTTTCATAGATAGTTATCGTTTAGAACAAACAACCTGATTCTTATATTTGATATTGATGATGTTATACTTATTCCAGCCAATCTGATTCAGTCCCTTCCTGTAAAAAACCATCAGCCGCTTGAACTTGTCTGGAAGTTCGTCAGTACTGCCAAGCAGGATCAGATGATTTCCGAGTTTCGGAACGAGTTCATAGTCTCCCTGATGATTTACGTAAATCTGGTCCACCTGCGCTTTCAGAAATGGATCCCTGTAAATGAAGAGAGACAGTTTGTGCAGATCACTCAACAGAGGCGATCTCCTGACCATATCGGCATACTGGCGCTTGCTTTTCCGCTCGGAGATGTTGAAGATGCTGTCGGGTATCGCCCCCGTTGCCACCACAATCCTAACGGGATAGTCGGGATGGAACGGCAGAAGAACCCCTTTTGCACCGATATAATAACTTTTGTTACTCTCCGTGATGATCCGGATAACCGGTTCACGCTGGTAGATATGGACAAAGATTTCTCCTCCGAGGGTGCCATACACACGTGCATCGGCCACGTAGGGATAGGTGCTGAGAACACGTTCAATTTTTTCGGTATTGATCTGATACAACGGTTTTCCCTTAACCTGGCCGGCAACCGACCGGACCAGTGAGTCTGCATCTGCCTCCGTGATCAGCACATCCGACTCCCCGTAATCAAGGTTGAAATGAACGCTCTTGCAAATTGTTCCGTTCTGTTCGTAATCGGCAAATCCCAGCAATACGCCTGCTCCTGCAACAAGAATCCCCCACAGGATAAAGGTAAAAATCCGCCGGATTTTCTTTTTCAGCCTCATCTCTCTGCCTCCTGTTCTGAGTGATTAACGGATGTTTTCCCGTGCTTCTCTTTGGTTTCAAAAAGACGGACGATTGGCATTACAAGCTGGTCAATATCTCCTGCACCAAGCGTCAGAAGTACTTCCGGATGCCTTTTCTCCAGGATATCAGGCAGCTCTTTTCTGTCGCACAGCAACTTGTCGGAGAGATTCGTTTTATCCAGCAGCATGCGTGAATGGATGCCTTCGATGGGCTGCTCCCGGGCCGGATAGATCTCAAGCAGGATGAGGGAGTCGAGCTCGGCCAGCGCCCTGGCAAAGTCATCGGCAAGGTCTCGCGTACGGCTGTAGAGGTGCGGCTGAAAGATGCCGGTTATCTGTTTCCCGGGATAGAGTTCCCTTACGGCCTGGATGCAGGCGTGCAGCTCTTCGGGGTGGTGGGCATAATCGTCGATGTAGACAAAATCATTCCGCTTGATCCGGATGTCGAAACGCCGTACCACACCACCGAAATCAAGTAGTGCGCGCTTCATTTCCGCTTCCGGGATGCCGCTCAGCCACGATGCCGCCAGTGCCGCAATGGCATTCTCAAGGTTAAACATTCCAGGCATTCCAAGGACAAATCCAGGGAGTGGGGCCTCCGGCGTGATAAAGTCAAAATGGATCAACCCCTCCCTGATAGCGATGTTCGAAGCATAAAAGTCGGCATCTCCCTGCAGCGAATAGGTAAACCGTGAAACCTCTTCCGGCACTTCCCGATCAATCTCCACACCTTTTTTAATAATAAGCTTGCCGTTGTTCCGGATCTTTCCGGTAAAATCCCCGAACGATTCCTTCAGCTGGTCGCGGTGATTGTAGATGTCGAGATGGTCGGCATCCATGGAGGTGATGATCGCGATGTCGGGCGATAGTTGCAGGAAAGAGCGGTCAAATTCGTCGGCCTCGACGATACAGAACTGCCCACTGCCCTCTGCCAACTGAACATAGTTTGTTCCGTAGTTCTTCGAAATTCCTCCCAGCAGAGCCATCATCGGTTTGCCGGCAGAATGGAAGATGTGAGCGATCATGGTGGAGGTGGTGGTTTTGCCATGGGTACCGGCAACGGCGATTGTGGAAAAGGGGTTTGCGATCTCACCCAGCACTTCCGCCCGTTTCTTTACCCGGATGCCTCTTTTCAGTAAATGCCTGTATTCTGCGTGTTCTCTGGGAACCGCCGGAGTCCATATTGCGAGGTCAACATCTACGGGGATACGCGAAGGATCTTCGTTGAAATGGATCTCCATTCCCTCACTGATCAGCTGATCTGTTAGGGCGGAGGCTGTTTTGTCGTACCCGGCAACATGCGCTCCCTGCTGCAGGAAATAGCGGGCCAGAGCACTCATGCCGATGCCGCCGATACCCAGGAAATAGACCGATTTGAATGGGTTCTCACTCATAGCGGCCTCCTTTTGGTTTCACCAGTAAGAATACCTCTTCCGCAATCTGTTCTGCTGCATCCGGAATCGCCAGCAACCGGATCCGGCGTCCAAGGTTATCCCTCAATTCGTTGTCTGCCATCAGCTTCTTCACCATGTCGGGCAGTACTTTCGATGCCTCATTGTCATGAATCATCACGGCAGCCTCCTGATGTACCAATGCCATGGCATTTTTAGTCTGGTGATCTTCTGCTACGTTGGGGGATGGAATCAGGATCACCGGCTTTCCAACCAGGCAAAGCTCTGAGATGGCAATGGCTCCTGCCCGCGAAACCACCAGGTCGGCACAGGAGTAGGCGAGATCCATGCGGTCGATGAAAGAAGTGATCCGCGATCCGAGATTCGCGATAGGCGATCTATTATCCCGTATCCGGTATCCCGCATCCCGTATCCGGTATCCCGTATCCCGTATCTCGTATCCCGCATCCCGTATCCCGTATCCCGCATCAGCAAGTTTACCTTGCACCTCCTCATAATAGTATTTTCCCGTTTGCCAGAGCAGCTGCACATCCTCCGGAAGTCCTTGTTCGAGAAGGGTCAGGATGCTGTTGTTGATCGTTTTTGCGCCACCGCTGCCTCCCATTACCAGCAGGGTCTTCTTTGCAGGATTGAGACCAAAGTGTGTATAGGCTTCCGGGAGGTGATCTTTCAAATCCACCAGATCGCTCCGCACCGGGTTGCCGGTAAGAACGATTTTATCTTTTGGAAAATAGCGGTCCATCCCGGTATAGGCCACACATATGCGGTTTACCCGTTCGCCAAGCAACCGGTTGGTCACTCCGGGAAACGAGTTTTGCTCCTGGATCAGGGACGGAATCCCTGCAGAGGTGGCGACACGGAGCGTGGGGCCGCTGGCATAGCCCCCAACACCAATCACTACATCGGGTTTGAAACTCGCGATCATTTTTTTCGCCCTGCGAAGGCTTTTCATCAGCTTGAAAGGGAAGGTAAGGTTCTTCCAGGTCACCCTCCGGATAAACCCGGCAACAGGCAACCCTTCGATCCGGAATCCCGCAGCCGGCACCTTGTCCATCTCCAGCTTCCCCAGTGCACCGATGAACAGAATATCGGCGTCGGGGTCATTGAGTTTGATCCTCTGGGCAATCGCAATCGCCGGGTAAACATGCCCGCCGGTTCCTCCTCCGCTGATGATGAATCTGCTCATACGTCAGGCTACAGCCGGTTGATTTTCCTGAAGCACATCTACCTCCGTGCCGTTTTTTGTTTCAATCTCAATCCGCCTGCTTACGCTCAGGATGATTCCAATGGCGATGCAGGTAAACCAGATGGATGTGCCTCCCATGCTGATCAGTGGAAGGGTTTGCCCGGTCACCGGCAAGAGGTTGACCGCCACAGCCATGTTGATCAGTGCCTGAAATACCAGGCTGAAACCAATCCCCACGCTAAGCAGGGCGCCAAAGTTGCCCGGACATTTATTCGCAATCCGGATCACCCTGAAAAAGAGGATCAGGTAAAGCAACATCACAACTGCCCCACCCACCGTACCATATTCTTCAATGATGATGGCGAAAATAAAGTCTGAATAAGGATGTGGCAGGAAATTCCGTTGCGTGCTTTTGCCGGGTGATTTTCCAAAGACGCCTCCTGAGACGATCGCAATTTTTGCCTGGTCAACCTGGTAGTTCTCGTCTACCGAAGCTTGATCCTTGTTGATGAAGTGTTCGATCCTGTTTTTCCATGTGGTGCTGCGGGGGAGCAGGTTTGGCGCTACCATGGCGATCATGAACAGCAGGATGATCCCCAACAATCCAGCGCCTGCCAGTGCCATGATGTATTTCAGGTTCACCCTTCCGATAAACATCAGCACGATGCAGGTGGCAAAGAGTATCGCTGCAGTGGAGAAGTTAGCCGGAAGGATCAGCAGGCAGATGACCACTACAGGAAGGATGGCTGGCAGAAACCCCCGCTTGAACTCTTTGATCTTCTCCTGGTTCTTGCTCAGCACCCTGGCAACATACATGATGAGAAAAAGCTTGGCGACATCAGAGCTCTGAAAGGTGATGTTGATAAAAGGTACGGTAAGCCAGCGGTTCGCTTCGTTTAGATTGGTCCCCGAAATCAGGGTGACAAACAACAACGGAATGGTGAGGATCAACCCGACTTGTGCCAGGCGGGAATAATAGGTGTATCTGATTAGGTGCATCAGGTACATCAGGATAATCCCGAGGCCAAGAATGAAAAACTGGCGCAACAGGTAATGTTCCGTATCCCCGCCCTGCTTTTTATATGCCAGCAACCCTGTGGAACTGTAAACGGCCAGCAGGGAGAAGATGGAGAGGATGCCCACGATAATCCAGATCACCTTGTCGCCTTTGATATTTTTTACAAATTCGAACATTGTTTCTACAGGTTCTTTACAACTTGCTTGAATGCATTTCCCCTGGCTTCAAAATTTTCAAACATGCCGAAGCTGGGGCAGGCAGGGGAGAGGAGGACGCAATCACCTGTTTTGGCCAGATAGTAAGCGGAATCTACAGCTTCTGCCATCTCCTGCACCCTGAAAATGGGAATTTCCGTTCCATTGAACACCACCGGAATGTTTCTTGAGTCGCCCATGAGTATAATGGCCTTAACTTTTTGCTCCACCAGCTCCCTGATGCTTGCATAATCATTCCTGCTGTCGGCTCCCCCTGCGATCCAGATGACAGGACGGGTGATGCTCTCCAGGGCAAACCAGGTCGCATTGATCGTACAGGCATGTGAGTCGTTGATAAACTCAATCCCATGAATGTTGGCGACAAATTCCATCTGGTGTTGCGGCGACTGGGAACTTCCCAGCGACTCCTTGATCAGCTCTTTCCTCAATTCAAGGATCCGGGAGGTAACGGATGCGGCCAGTGTTGGATGGTTTTTTGGTCGTCCTTGCAAAGCCAATGCTTCTAGCGTCATAGTTATCTGAGTTTAAGGGTTACAATGGATAAAACTGCCAGCATGATGCCGACAATGAAAAAGCGGAGCACGATCTTCGATTCGTGGTATCCCAGCATCTGAAAATGGTGGTGGAGAGGCGACATCCTGAAAATTCTTCGCCCTGCTCCGAATTTACGTTTGGTATATTTGAACCAGCTGACCTGCAAAACAACCGACAGGTTCTCAGCGAGAAAGATTCCGCAAAAGATGGGGATCATGATCTCTTTACGGATCATGATGGCAAATACGGCGATGACTCCGCCGAGTGCCAGGCTTCCGGTGTCGCCCATGAACACCTGGGCCGGATAGGAGTTGTACCAGAGGAATCCGATACACGCTCCCACGAATGCGCTGATGTAGATGGCCAACTCACCTGTATTTGGAATATACATGATATTCAGATAGTTGGCAAAAATGATATTGCCTGACACATAGGCAAGAACACCCAGGGTCACGCCGATTATAGCAGAAGTCCCTGTAGCCAGGCCGTCCAGCCCGTCGGTCAGATTAGCGCCGTTGGAGACGGCAATGATGATGAAGATCACCAGCGGAATGAAGATCAGCCAGGTCCAGTTTTTGGCGTTGGCGCCCAGCCAGGAGATCAGCGAAGAGTAGTCGAATTCGTTGTTTTTGATAAAAGGGATGGTGGTTTTCGTTGACTTCACGGCAGTTTTATTGAAAATGACCGTTTGCTCTGTTGCTGTCTCCACCCCGAACACTTCGTCCGACTTCACAACCGCCTGCTGGTCCACCCTCTCCCTGATTACGATGTCGCTGCTGAAATACATGGTAAACCCGATGATCAGTCCCAATCCTACCTGACCCATCACCTTGAACTTTCCGGCGAGCCCTTTTTTGTCTTTCCGGAACACCTTGATATAATCATCCAGGAAGCCGATCAACCCAAGCCATACGGTGGAAATGATGATCAGCAGGATATAGATATTGTGCAGTTTGGCGAACAGCAGTGTAGGAACAAGAATTGCTGCCAGGATGATCAGGCCCCCCATCGTAGGAGTTCCCTTTTTCTCCTGTTGCCCTTCGAGCCCCAGATCCCGGATATCTTCCCCTACCTGTTTCTTCTTCAAAAATCCGATCAGTCGTTTTCCAATGATCAGGGAGATGAAGAGGGATGTAATCAGCGCCGCACCTGCCCGGAAAGAGATATATTGAAATACCCCTGCTCCTGGAAAGTTGAAGGCTGTGTCGAGATATTGAAATAGATAATAGAGCATACCTTACGGATTGGTGATAGGTTGGTTTATCTCGAAGATCTCGCGTACAATGGCTTGATCATCAAAAGGATATCTGATTCCCTTGATCTCCTGGTAGGGTTCATGACCCTTTCCGGCCACCAGGATATAGTCGCCCGGACGTGCCAGCGCACAGGCGGTTCGAATTGCCTCTTTTCTGTCTGCAATCACCAGCAGATTTCTATCATACCCTACCGGAATACCTGTTTTCATCTCATCCAATATCGTTTCCGGATCCTCAAACCGGGGATTGTCGGAGGTGAGGATCACACGGTTGCTGAATTGGCTTGCGATGCCTGCCATTACGGGTCGTTTGGCAGTATCCCGGTTTCCGCCTGCTCCCACTACAGTAATCAGCTCTCCCGAACCTTCACGGATGTCGTTGATCGTCTCCAGTACATTTTGAAGGGCATCCGGGGTATGCGCATAATCCACAATGGCTGTAATACCTGTTGGAGAAGTCACATAGTTGAATCTCCCCTCCACAGGCTGAAGGTGGCTGAGTGCTGTCAGGATCTCTGTTTGTTCAAATCCCAGAAGTATGGCCGAAGCATAGGCCGACAGCAGGTTGTATGCATTGAAACGACCGATCAGTCTGAACCAGACCTCCTGCCCTGCAATCAGCAAATGCAACCCCTGCACCGTATTCTCCAGCACTTTGCAACGGAAATCGGCCATGGTGGAGAGCCCGAAACTGGTTTTCCGGGCAATGCAGTTCTGCAGCATCACCATGCCGTGCTTGTCGTCTTTGTTAACCAATGCAAAGGCTTCCGGCGATAGCTGGTCAAAGAAGCTCTTCTTGGCCCGGATATAGCGGTCGAACGACTGATGGTAGTCGAGGTGGTCATGAGTGATGTTGGTAAAGACGCCACCGGCGAAGGTCAGTCCGGCGATCCGCTGCTGGTCGATGGCATGGGAGCTCACCTCCATAAAGCAGTAGGAGCAACCGGCATCTGCCATTCTGCTCAGCAGGTGATTAAGCTGAATGGCATCCGGGGTAGTATGGGTGGATTGGATCTCCTCCCCATGGATCATGTTTCGGATGGTAGAGATCAACCCGGCTTTATTTCCCAACGCCTCAACAAGCTGGTAAAGCAGCGTTGCTGTGGTTGTTTTTCCGTTGGTACCGGTAATACCAACCAGTTTCAGTGCCTGGGAAGGGTTGCCGTAAAACCGTGAGGCGATCTCCCCGATAGCGACTGCCGCGTTTGTCACTTCCACATAGGTGACACGTTCGTGCAACCGTTCGGGAAGCCGTTCGCAAACGATTACCGAAGCTCCCTGGGCAATGGCCTGCGGGATGTATGCATGCCCGTCGGTGATGGTTCCCGGGATAGCGGCAAAGAGGGTGCCAGACACAACCTGGCGCGAGTCGAGATGCAGAGATGTCACTTCCACTTCACGGCTGCCGGTCACATGCCTTACTGCAACACCATATAATAACTCTTCGAGCCTCTTCATGCCTCTGGCTTCTCCTCCATGGGTTTGGGTTTGGGCTTCAGCGCCAGATCAATCTGTACATCAGTTCCTTTCAATACAATCGTTCCCGGGGCAATGGATTGGCTTACAACACTCCCTTTTCCGCTGACGATCACGTGCAATCCGTTTTTTTCCAGCAGGTAAACGGCATCTTTCATTCCCATCCCGGTCACATCGGGCATAATGCCCTGAACCATCGTTTCAGGAAGCAGCGAAATGCTCTGCTGCATCAGCTGGGGCCGCGCCCACAATGCATTGGGGCTGGTGGATACTGCATTCATCCCCAACGCTCCGTAAAGCTGTTCAATATCTTTCCTCTTGCCGGCTTTGGCAGAAGGCATCAGGGGATAGATGGTGTCTTTTGAGGCAGAATACTGGATCTCCGGATGCCGGGCATAGAGATGATCCGATACCTCCTTGAAAACAGGTCCTGCAATAGAGGCTCCATAGTATTTCCCTTTTTTCGGATTGTTGATCACAACAATCATTGAGTACTTTGGATCCTCAACCGGGAAAAACCCAACAAACGATCCCTTGTACTCCACCGACCCTCCTTTGTTACCGTATCCCTTGTTGTTCTTGGCAACCTGTGCCGTACCCGTTTTTCCTGCAATCTTGTAAACAGGGTTCTTAATGTTGGTGGCAGTCCCATGTTCAACTACTCCCAGAAGCATTATTTTTGCTTTGGCAATGGTGGCCGGGGAACAGATGGCCGGATTGATGACTTCGGTCTCAAAGCGAGTGACAACCTGTCCGTTACGATGGATCTCTTTTACCAGCATCGGCTTCACCATGGTTCCGTTATTGGCAACAGCATTGTAAAAGGTGAGCAACTGCAGGGGTGTCATAGCCACTTCGTAACCAATAGATATCCATGGCAGCGACAGTTTTGACCAGAATTTGTCTTTGGTGTCTTTGATGTTGGGCTGACCCTCTCCGCTGATCTGCAGCCCAAGCAGGTTCTGAATGCCCAGTTTGTAGATTCCGTCGATGTATTTCTGGGGTTCGGATTTGTAAGCATTGACGATGATCTGCGACGTGCCAACATTACTAGATTTCTCAAAAACCTCCTGGGCTGTGATGGTCCCATACCCTCCACGGTGCGAATCGGACATCTTACGCCTGCTGTAAATTACCTCCCCGTTGCCTGTCGCAACCGGTGTATTCAGGTCCACTTTCCCATCTTCCAGTGCCACGAGGAACGATACAAGCTTAAAGGTAGAGCCTGGTTCGGTACTCTCACCAATGGCATAATTATAACCCTCTTCGTAGCTGTTCCGGCCAACCCGTTTCAGATTGGCAATGGCCTTGATATGACCGGTGGCAACCTCCATCACTACCATGCATCCGTGATCGGCACTATCGGTAATCAGCTCTTTCAGGAGTGCCCTTTGAGCAAGGTCCTGGATGTTGATGTCGATCGTTGTGATGATGTCATCCCCGTTTTGAGGTTCCAGCTCGTTTTCCAGGTCGAGGGGCACCCAGGTGCTGTTTCCCACTTTCCGCATCAGCCTTTTCCCCGTCATCCCCTGCAAGTCCTCGCTGAAAAATCCTTCCAATCCTACAAATACGCGGTTCGCTTCATCTGAGCTCTCATAACCGATCGTTCGTTTGGCCAACTCCTTATAAGGAAGTTCACGCTGATAGTGCGGAATCACAATCAATCCGCCTTTGTATTTCCCCCGCCTGAAAATCGGGAACTTTCGAAGCGCTTTCAGTTCAGGGTAAGTGATTTTGCGCTTGATCAGGTAGTACCGTTCCTTATTCTTTCTGGCTTCCCTGAGCTCATCCCGGTACTGGGAAGGAGTTCTGTCGCGGAAAAGGATCGAAAGCCGGTAAGCAAGCGAGTCGACATTCTGCCTGAAGATCTCATCGGTGAGCGAATCCGTACACACATCCATGCGGATATCGAAAATAGGAATGGAGGTTGCCAGAAGGGTTCCGTCATCCGAACAGATATTTCCCCGGATGGCTTCCACATCGAACCAGCTGATTTCCTGTTTCTTCGCCTGCTCCATCAGTTCGGCACTCTCAAAAGACTGGATGTAGATGACCCGTCCCATGATAGCAATGGCGAAAAGGAGAATACCCAGATAGACCAGGTAAACGCGCAGCAGGATCGATTTTTTCGCCTCTTCCATGTGTTATTTTTCGATGTCAGATGTTTGTGCCAAACCCGAATAAAAGATCTTGTAAGGTGGTACTGTTGTTTCGGCCAGCCCTAGCAACTTTGCCCTTCTTGCGACTTCCGACTGCTTGCTGATGTACATCAGGTTCGACTTGGTTGTGATATACTGGTAGCGTAGCTCTTTCAGCTCAACCTTTGTTGCTTCGATATCCTTGAAAGTTTTTTCGGCGTAATAGGTGTTGGCGATGTAGATGATGGCGATGATGGCAAGAAAAGCCAGGAATGGTAGGTTTTTCACAACGCCTTCACGGGAGAGGAAATCCCCCTCCAGCAGACTTTGAATCGGCTTCGAGATCCGCTTTTTTTTCTTTACCGGTTGTGCCTCCTGCTGGAGGTCGTCCGGAAAAACTGTCGCTGATGTTTGGTTCATCTCAGATCTTTTTTGCAACTCGTAAACGGGCACTCCGGGCCCTTGGATTTTCGCTGATTTCAGCCTCTCCCGCCACAATTGGTTTGCGGTTCATCACCTGAAGAGGCACCAGCGCGTTTCCGTAAAAGTCTTTTTCCACCTCTCCGCTCCAGTTTCCTGCCCTGAAAAAATTCTTCACCAGTTTGTCTTCCAGCGAGTGGTACGAGATGACAACCAGTCTTCCGCCTGTCGCCAGAACTTCCACACTCTGCGTCAGAAACTCTTTCAATGCCTCGAGCTCCTGGTTGACTTCGATTCTGAGTGCCTGAAAGATCTGAGCCATGTATTTGTGCTCCTTTCCCCAGGTGGCATTCGGTTTCAGCAATGCTACCAGCTCACTGGTTGTCTCAATCGGGCGATCTTTCCTGGCCGATACGATCATCGAAGCCGCTTTTCCGGGATGGTCCACCTCGCCGTAGTTCCTGAACAGTTCCCTGAGCTTCTCTTCCGAATACTCATTCACCACCTGCCTGGCATCCGTTTTCTGCCGTTTGTCCATGCGCATGTCAAGGTCCCCTTCAAAGCGGGTGGAGAATCCCCTCTCACCACTGTCGATCTGATAGGATGAGATCCCCAGGTCGGCCAGGATTCCGTCAACCGGCAGGGCATTGTAGAGCCTCAGGAAGTTTTTGATATGCCTGAAATTGCTATGGACCATGGTGAGGTTTGGATCATCAATACGGTTTTCAAAGGCTTGTGCATCCTGATCGAAACCGACGAGTCGTCCTGAAGTCAATCTTTTTAAGATTTCCCTGGAGTGACCACCGCCGCCGTACGTTGCATCGACGTAGATTCCGTCGGGTCGGATAGCTAATGCTTCCATGCTTTCGTTGAGCAGGACACTCCTATGGTACATCGTCGATATCTTCTGTTCGCTCAGGTTTACCCATGACCTCTTCTGCCAGGGCTGCGAAATCTTCCGGCTCGTCTGTCATGAGTTGTTCGTATTTATCTTTGGCCCACACCTCAATGCGGTTGGAGAAGGCAAACAAGATCACCTCTTTCCCGATTCCGGCATAATTCATCAACGTTTTGGGCAGCAGCAGGCGGCTGCTGGCATCCAGAGTCAGCTCCGTAGCTCCCCGGTAGAAGTATCGGGCGAAATTCCGGTTCTTCCTGTTGTAGAGGTTCAGCTGGTTGATCTCGGCACTGATGCTTGTCCATTCATTCATCGGATAGAGCACCAGGCAGTTCTCAAATCCACGGTTGATCACAAACATATCCTTGGCTTCCGGAGCGATCTGTTTTTTCAGATTTGCCGGCAGAATGACCCGTCCTTTCTGGTCAAGCTTGCATTCGAATTCGCCGATAAGGTTTGTTTTCGACACCTGTTATAGGAGTTTGAGGGTGTAAATATAGGGTAAAATCCCCCACATTCTCCCACATTCCCCCACCAAATGAATAAATTGTTAATAACTTTTTATCCAAAAGCCCTCTTTAGGGGATTTAGGGGTGGGATGACTGGATGACTGGATGACTGGATGACTGGATCACTGGATCACTGGATCACTGGATACTGCCAACTGCCCACTGCCAACTGACTAGCGGCTGACAATCAGTTTCTGAGTGGGGAAAGTGGTTTTTCCGGCGGGATCTGTGAGGGTGACGAGGTAGAGTCCGTTTGGTAACTCGTGGATGGGGATGTTTTCTCCCGGGCGAACCTGCCTCTGTATCACGGGCTGGCCGAAGAGGTTCAGGATTTTCAGTTGGTAAGCCCGGGAAGGAGCTTTGGAGGAGAAGCCGACCGAAACAGCGTGGTCGGCCGGATTGGGATAGACAAAGAATTTCCTTTGTTGCGGATGAATCTGTGTTTGAATTCCAAGTAAAACCTGTGGAGGGTTTTGATGTGTGAAATAGTTGATGCCACCCGCCCAGTTTCCCACAGACAGATCAAACCAGGTTGAATCGGTCAGGAATCCGATTGCCGGGGCTGTACGCCAGCCACATTTGAGAGGGAATAACTGCGGGGTGATCAGAGAATGGAGATCCACCGACTCCGGGAAGACTGCGAGCGGATCTGCAGGGATCTCATCAAAATACCAGACTTTTCCCTCTTCACTGCCTACCAGCAACCTGGTTTCGCCGGTATTATCACGAAAAAAACAGGGAGTGGAATAGCCATCGTACGAGATCTGGTAATTGGTGACATTCACTTTCCCAAGACTATCGGTAACGAACGTAAAAACCGGGTTGTTTAAGGTTCCTGTGTTTTGGAAATAGTTTAGGTTTCCGTTTTTCTCTCCGATGATCAGGTCGGCCAGACCGTCGGAGTCGAAGTCGAAAAGCTGTGGTGTGCTGCTCTCCCCGACATCAATGCCCTGATACTTCCATACCGGAGGGCGGAAGGTTGGTGGTGAAGATCCGTCGGCACTGTTTTCAAGGTAGGTGAGGGTGCCGTCATCCTGCCCCACCATCAGGTCAATGGCGCCATCTCCGTTGAGGTCGCTGAAAGCAGGGTAGAGACCGGTTCGTTCCAACGAGGAGAGTCCACCCAGATCGTCAGTGACCAGGGAAAACGAGGGATTCAATGACCCGCCCGTATTTCTGAACCAAGCAATACGTCCGGTATTGACTGATTTCAGCAATCCTTCGTGGTAATAGGATGAATCATACCTCCCCCAGCAACCCACCATCAAATCTGTGAGTCCATCCTGATCAAAGTCGGAAAAAACAGGATAGCTTCCCGAACCAACCTCGATCATCTGATCCTGGAAGAGCCTTTTAAACTGGAACGTAAACTTCGGAAGATAGGCACTGCCTGTATTACGGTAAAACCAGACAGACTGGTAGTTATCAGGAATATATAGCTGTGGGTCGAATGAAGAGATTAGCAGATCCTTCCTCCCGTCGTGATCAACATCAACAAAGGAGGGTACCGGGAAGTCGAACAGGTTGACTGGCTTGTTTCCCGAAGGGAAGAGGGTGTCAAATGCCACCATAAACGCCGTATCGGCAGTCCCACCGTTAAACAACGCAATCAGATTCGGAAAATCCACATCCCCCAGTACCAGGTCTTTGAGTCCGTTGCTGTTGATGTCGATGGCAAGCAAAGTGGAGCCGGTATGCTTTGAACCCTGGATGACTGGATGACTGGATGGCTGGATGACTGGATGACTGGATGACTGGATATTTATTTAGAATTAGTCTTAATATGTGTATCTTTGCAGTTCACTCTAAACCAAGAAATTTTGAAAAGAACCAACAGAGTACCCACGATATTACTGTTTTCGTTGATCATCTTCATTCTCTCAGGATGCAAGAAAGATTCGCAAACAGTCACGCCGACTCCCCCTTTGGAATTTGAAAATCTTGATTTTCCCGGTATCATGATGACACTTTCAGCCATCAGTTATATTGATGGTGACTCGATTCCTTCAGTTATCAGAGATTCTATTGATACCCTGCTTAAGGATCCTTCGCTGGCAACCGGTGGTCAATGGAAACGCGTATGGGGTCCGGGAATATCAGGCATCAAATCGAACATGGTCTATGTAGCCATGATGAAAACCCCTCAATTTCCGGTCTATGCGGTTGTTATCCGTGGAACAAATATGGCTTCTCTCCCTGATGTGATTCAGGATGTGAATGTTTTCTCTCTCGTCCCGTTTACGTATGGGGAGGCAGGAGATATGGTTGCAAAAGGAGGCATGGATGGATTGGATTCACTTCTGATAGCGAAGGACGGTGACACCGGTAAAACGCTGGAAGAATATTTGACTTCACTCTCCCACAGTCAAAAAATGCCCTTATTTGTCACAGGTCACAGCCAGGGTGGCGGACTGGCACCCCTGATGGCCTACTGGCTGGTAACCAATGATAGCCTGAAAAATAAATTTCTGTTCAGTACATTTGCATTTGCTGGTCCGAGTGTGACAAATGCGAGTTTCAACGGTCATTTCCGAAATGCCCTCTCCGCGGTTAACGGTTCGTTCCATATGCTGGTCAACTCATTGGATGTTATCCCCTATCTCTGGGCTGATTTGAAAGGGATTACGGAAAAAAATATTCCGGTTTATGTTCCCCACGATTACAAGCTAGCGCTAGAGGTTGCTGATTCCGTATTATCGTTACTCAATATCAAGTACGATTCTGTAACCACTTCTCAATACATTGGCTTTATCCCAATCACCGAGACAGGCGCTGGAGGCATCTCCCCCTCCGATTCCACCAAATGGTACGATCACTGGGTTGCCGTTGAGCACAACCACAATAACTATCTGAAGTTATTGGGTGTGAAGCCGTTGAATGGGAACTAGATGCTGGATGCTGGATGCAGGATTTTCTGTGCCCTGTGCCCTGTGCCCTGTGCCCTGTGCTTACTTGCCGACAATCCTGAACTCTGTCCGGCGGTTGTTGGCGCGGCCTTGGTCGGTATCATTGGTATCGATGGGTTTGGAGAATCCGAAACCTGCGTAAGTCATTCGGTTTTGAACAATGCCATGACCAACCAGGTAATCCACTACGGCTTTAGCCCGGTTCTTTGAAAGTTCAAGATTGTGCTCTTCGGATCCCCGGATATCTGTGTGTCCGCTGATCTCGATTTTCAGTGAGGGATTGTTGCGAAGAAGCCCCAGAAGCTTTTCAAGTTCGCTGAAGGATTCGGGCTTCAACTCAAATTTATCGGTATCAAAAAAGATGTTTCTCAGCACCACGGTCTCCCCTACTTTAATGGGTTGGAGAGGAATGTTTTTCAGGAACGGCTTCGCCTGCTCGCGGATGCCGGAGAGCGAGAAGTTATCGGAGTAGAAGAGATATCCTTCGCGGGATACATTGAGGGCATAGTTCCTGTCTGTGGGCAAACAAACGAGGAAGGAGCCGTCAATCGGGTCAGATGTAGCCTGAACGGCAATCTGATTTCTGAGAAGATCAGACAACTCGAAATGCGCCTGCAGCCTGTTCCCAGTCTCCTTGTCGTATACAATCCCTTTCATATATGTGACCGGATTTGGCCGGGCCTCTTCATACAAAGGGAAAGAGTAGATATCCTGCCGCCCTTTCCCGCCGAATTTGTCTGAGGAGATGTAGGCGACGTTTCCGGATGAGTTTACAATCAGGGTAATTTCATCGGCATAGGTATTGATCGGAAAGCCAAGGTTGACAGGCTTACCCCACGACCCGTCGAGCTCTTTTCGGGTATAAAACAGATCCAGTCCCCCCATCCCCTGATGTCCGTTCGATGCAAAATAGAGGGTCTGGTCGTCGGAGTGAATAAAAGGATTCTGTTCTTCTTTCGGTGTATTGACCGAGTCGCCAAGATTTACAGGATGGGTCCAGTCACCGTTGGGGAGTAGCTCTGATTTCCAGATATCGCTGCTCCCTTTGCCACCTCCCCGCTTGCTGGCGAAATAGAGGGTTCGCCCGTCGGAAGAAAAGGAGGGCTGAGAATCCCAGGTCTCGGAGTTGACTGTGGGGCCAAGGTTCCGCGGTATGGACCAGCGGTCTCCCATCTTCCACGACCAGTAGATATCACAGCTTCCGAATCCATCCGGACGCTGGCAGGCTGCAAAAAACAACAACTGTCCGTCGGGGGAGATGGATATCGCCCCTTCGTTGCCGCGGGTGTTGATTGGTGGTCCGAGATTTTGTGCTTTCAACCATGTGGTATCTTCAATAAGGAATGAGCGGTAGAAGTCCTCTTCGATGGCATCGGAGCCATTTGGAACAATCATGCCGGTAGGAAGCCGGCGGGTAAAAAACAGTGTTTGCTTGTCGGATGAAAGGGCGTTGATGTACTCGTCGTGAATGGTGTTGATACTGTCTCCCAGATTTTTGGGCTCGAACGCAACCGGATGAGTCATCATCTGCAGGCCGTAATCACACCGAAGGATATTCTCTTCCGTTTGCCACCTCCGGTTTGTGGGACCTTTGTTGTAAGAGAGGTATTTCTCATAATCGCGCTTTGCTTCTGCATAGCGTCCCGTTATCAGCTTCAGGTTTCCAAGAACCACATACAAGCTGTAATCCATGTCAGGAAGAAGCGTTACTGCTTTGTCGTAGTTGGCAATCGCTCCTTCAATATCACGCTGTTCTGCGGCCATATCACCCTTGAGTCCGTAAGCTTCAGCAAAGTTGCCATCTTCCTCAATCGCTTTATTCACCAGTTCAAGAGCCTGCTTGTATTCGCGCAGTTGGTAGCGCTCGTTAGCCTGGAGAAAAAGTTTCTGTGCTTTTCGTGAAGTCGTCGAGAGGTTGTTCTGATTTTGGGCTTCTGACCGTTGACCCATGGCCAGGGACCAGTGACCGGTAACCGGTGACTGGGCAAAGGAGAAAAGAGATAAAAAAAATACCAGGATGACCTTAGGGGTATATTTCATGGCGTAGATTCAATCGCAGTTTGGGATGTAAAGTTAGGGTATTCCAATATACTTATGAGCCTGCAGGGAGAGCTTCCAGACGGGATGATCCAGAATATACCGGATGATTCGGGGCAGCATCTCTTCCCGGCGGCTCCATTCGGGCTGAAGAAAAAGATGAGCGTCAGGATTCATTTTTTCGGCCTGCTCTTCGGCCCACGTAAAGTCCGTCTCCTCATGAATGATCACTTTCAGTTCGTGACTGAGGGTATAGAACTCTTCCCTGGGTGACCACTCTTTTTTGGGAGAGAGGCAGATCCAGTCCCAGGAGCCGGATAATGGCCGGGAGCCGGAGGTTTCGAGGAAAGTTCGGATGCCGGATGCCGGATGGCTGGATGACTGGATCACTGGATCACTGTATGACTGGATCACTGGATCACTGGATGACCCCTCCACAACCCTCCCGTGAAGGGGAAGCAGCAGGTCACCTTTAGAGGATTTAGGGGTTTTGTCCTGTCCCCTGTGCTCTGGGCCCTGAGCCTTTAGCCGCTCACACAGATAATCGAGGTTGTACAGAAGCGGTTCTCCTCCTGTGATGATCACTG
The DNA here is from genome assembly GCA_014860625.1 of Bacteroidales bacterium. Taxonomy (GTDB): domain Bacteria; phylum Bacteroidota; class Bacteroidia; order Bacteroidales; family FEN-979; genus QYOJ01. The sequence goes on from JACZJJ010000162.1 coordinate 23,084, forward strand.
CCCTTGTGCCGGACTGGAAGGCTCGCTCAATCACCAGATCTGTTTGAACGGGCGGAAACAGTTTGGCGTTCCACGACTCTTTGATATCGCACCAGGAACATCCCACATCGCAGCCACCAATACGGATAAACCAGGCAGCCTCACCGGTATGATAGCCCTCTCCCTGGAGGGAGTAGAACTCCTCCATGACGGGAAGCAGTCGGCCGGAATTCAACAGGTCAGATTGGTTCATAATTGAAATGTCAACCCCTAAATCCCCTAAAGGGGACTTACTCCTCCCTTTGGGAGGATTAGAATGCGAAGCAGAGTAAGTCCCCTTTAGGGGATTTAGGGGTACATTTTTTTTCTTGCCTTGAGCGTGTTCTGCAGCAACGACACAATCGTCATCGGCCCAACTCCTCCTGGAACAGGCGTGATGTAGCTGCATTTTCCTGCAACCTTGTCAAAATCAACATCACCCGTAAGGCGGAAACCCGATTTCTTTGATTCGTCGGGAATACGATGTACCCCAACGTCAATGACAACTGCGCCATTTTTCACCATATCGTCTGTTACAGCGTGTTGTTTCCCCATGGCAACTATCAGGATATCGGCTTCACGGGTTATTTTTGGAATGTCGTGGGTAAAACTGTGACAGAGAGTTACAGTGCAGTTTCCCGGGGAGGCTTTGCGTGAAAGAAGGATGCTGATGGGTGTTCCGACAATATGACTGCGACCAAGAACCACGCAATGCTTGCCATCGGTCTCCACCCGGTAACGGTCAAGAAGTGTCATGATCCCCATCGGGGTTGCCGGAAGGAAGCAGGGCAATCCAAGCATCATTTTTCCGAGATTCACCGGATGAAAGCCGTCGATATCCTTTTCAGGACTGATCCGTTCAATGATTTTCTGCTCGTCAATATGTTTGGGCAGAGGTAACTGGACGATAAAACCATCAACATCGGGATCAAGGTTGAGAAAGTCTACCACCTCAAGCAGTTCATGCTCGCTAATTGTTTCAGAATAGCGGTAGATGGAGGAGGTAATCCCAACATCGTGGCTGTTTTTCTCTTTTGAGGCTACATATGTCTGACTGGCCGGATCCTCTCCCACCAGAACGGCTACCAGATGAGGAGCCCGTTCTCCGTTATCTATCATGGCCGCAACCTCTTTGGCGATCTCGGCTTTGATCTTTGAAGCCAGCTCTTTACCATCAAGTAATATCATACTTTATGTTGTTTTGGACGGGGCATGCCCCGTCCTTACTCTAATTTTTCTTCATGTTCCTCATCATCTGCGCCATGTTCCGGCCCTTGCCGGTGGTCATCATGCGCATCATCTTCCGGGTGTCTTCAAACTGTTTCAACAACCTGTTGACATCCTGGATGGTAGAACCTGCTCCTTCAGCGATTCTTTTCCTGCGGCTTCCGTTCATCACCGATGGGTCAGAACGCTCGAGCGGCGTCATTGAATAGATGATCGCTTCTATTCCCTTGAAGGCATTGTCGTCGATATCAAGGTTGCGGATTGCCTTTCCCATGCCGGGGATCATGCCCATCAGGTCTTTCACATTCCCCATCTTTTTGATCTGTTTGATCTGTGAGAGGAAATCATTGAAATCAAATTGGTTTTTCGCAATTTTCTTCTGAAGCTGTTTTGCTTCCTCTTCGTCATATTGCTCCTGAGCCTTTTCAACAAGCGAAACGATGTCGCCCATCCCGAGAATCCTGTCTGCCATCCTGGAGGGATAGAAGATATCGATGGCATCCATCTTCTCTCCGATCCCGACAAATTTGATCGGTTTATTCACCACTGACTTAATGCTGAGTGCGGCACCACCGCGTGTATCTCCGTCAAGTTTCGTAAGTACAACACCATTGAAATCGAGCAGATCGTTGAATGCTTTGGCAGTATTAACGGCATCCTGACCTGTCATGGCATCCACCACGAAGAGTGTCTCCTGCGGATTGACGGTTTGCTTTATGGAGGCAATCTCTTTCATCATCTCCTCATCGATCGCCAATCGTCCGGCTGTATCAACAATCACCATCTGGTATCCGAACTCCCTGGCGTACTTCACCGCATTTTTCGCAATCTTTACCGGTTCTTTGCTCCCCTCCTCGGTGAAAACCTGCACGCCGATCTGCTCACCCAGCACCTTCAGCTGATCGATGGCGGCCGGACGGTAAACGTCGCCTGCCACCAGCAGAACCTTCTTGTTTTTTTTGGTTTTCAGATAGTTGGCAAGTTTTGCAGAAAAGGTTGTCTTCCCGGAGCCCTGCAATCCGGCAATCAATATGATGGCCGGGTCGCCTTTCATGTTGATTTCCGACTGCTCTCCTCCCATCAGCTCCGCCAGCTCGTCGTGAACGATCTTCACCATTAACTGTCCGGGAGAGACTGATGTCAGCACATTCTGACCGAGTGCTTTTTCTTTGATCTCATCCGTAACCTGCTTGGCAATTTTATAGCTGACGTCGGCATCCAGAAGCGCTTTCCTCACATCTTTCAATGTTTCGGCTACATTGATTTCTGTAATGTGTCCATGCCCTTTAAGGACCTTGAACGCCTTCTCCAGTTTATCACTTAATCCTTCAAACATAATATATTTTCTAGCTATATTTTAAAGAAGCGCAAAGGTACAAATTCTTGAGGAGAAGAAATTCTCAAGATTTTATCGATTTTTTCGCTGCATAATTACAATTCTTTGTAAGTTTGTAGTTGGATACGTATTAATTATTCACTAAAAATTGTTCAACATGAAAAAACTTTTTCTATTATTTATTGTCATGATTATGGGGTTTGGCAGTTTTGCACAAACCGTTCTATTTGAAGATGACATGGAATCTTATACCGTTGGGGATTTCCTGGCTGTAGAAGATCCTTTATGGTACCAAACCTGGTCTAACAACCCGGGGTCCGGAGAAGATGCCAAGGTTGTTGATGCTTTTGCTTCATCACCCTCCAAATCAGCTCTGGTTGATGAAACAGGTGGTCCAACCGACCTCATTCTGAAACTCGGTAACAAAACTGCCGGACAGTATGAATTATCGTGGTGGATGTATATCGAGACCGGTTTTGCAGGATATTACAACATCCAGCACTTTGAGTCTCCCGGCATCGAGTGGGCCATGGAATGCTACATGAACACAGATGGCACCATTGACCTGGATGTTGGCGGTATCACCATCAACGGAACCTATCCGAAAGATACATGGTTTGAGGTAATGCACGAAATCGACATCGATGCCGACAACATCAAACTGTACATTGACGGCACCCTGTTTCACGAGTGGCCTCTGAGCTACCAGGGTGGCGGCACATCAGGAACTCTGCAGCTTGGCGGTATCGACTTCTTCGCCGGAGCACAGGGAGCAGACGATCCTAAATACTATTTTGATGACGTGATGTATGTCCAAACAGGCGGCGGCGGCGATCCCGAGATCACTGTTACTCCTGATGAGTTAAGTAACTGGTGTATTGCCGGTGCCACAACCGATGATATGCTGACCATTCAGAACACAGGAGAATCAGATCTGGATTGGGACCTGAGCATCATTTATGACCTCGATGTTATCCCCTCAACTCCTGTAACTCCTGGCCCGTCACTTGGTTATACAGCCAAAAACCCGATTACCGGAGCATCTGTTGATCCTACACCTGTTGCAGGTGGTCCTTCACAAACCGATGCTACTGCAGTCCTTCACTATGATGGTGACAATGCCAGCGCTATCGGATGGAACACTGTTCCTGTAACTGTTACCGTTGCTGCCCGTTTCCCGAGTTCAATGACCCTTCCGTATGCCGGAATGGAGCTGAAATCTGTGGAAGTATTTATTAATGACCTGAATACATCCGGAGGCAACGCGATGACCGTTAAAATTTACGGCATGGGGAACTCTTATGAGCCAGGCGCATTGCTGTATGAGCAGGCCTTTACTCCAAATGGAGCAACCTGGAATACAATCACCCTTACTTCCCCTGTCATGATTACCGGTGAAGATATTTGGGTTGGATACAATTTCACACAGGTTACAGCCGGCATCTTTACTCCCGGAACCGACGACGGAGCGAACTACAACAGCAATGGCGACTACCTCAGCACTGGCGTGGGCTGGTCACACCTTGGAAACAATCCTGCCCTGATGTACAACTGGAACATCCGTGCCAACCTCGAAGGTGATCCCATCGAGCAGTGGCTGTCAGCTACACCGACTTCCGGATTCCTGCCTCCGCTTGGAAGCACCGATGTCGATGTAATGTATGACGCTACCAATCTGGATGCCGGTGTCTACAATGCATTCATCCGTTTCCTCAGCAACGACCCAGCTACTCCGATTCTGGACGTTCCTGTTGAACTGACTGTTGCAGGTGTAGGTATTGACGAGAATGCAAAAGCCAACGTGATGATCTATCCGAACCCGGCTCAGGATTATCTCGTGATCCAGTCGACCAACATCATTACTGGTATTCAGGTTTCAGACTTCAGCGGTAAAGTTCTTTACATTGGAACCGACACCAAACTGAATGTCCGCAACCTCGCAAGTGGTATTTACTTTGTCCGCACAACAACCGACAAAGGAACTTCGAACATGAAATTCATCAAGAAGTAACCCACTAAACACGAAAAAAAAGGCTCCCAACCCGGGGGCCTTTTTTTTTATTCAGTGATCTGGTCATCCAGTGATCATGCCAACGCCATGACTACGGCATGCAAAGCCAATCACAGGGAATTACATTCGCTCAGGGACATTGATCCCCAACAACTTCATCCCTTTCCTTATCACATCTCCGGTTATCGAAGAGAGTTCCAGTCTGAATGACACAACAGCGGGATCTTCTTCCCGCAGCACAGGAACTTCCTGGTAAAACTGGTTGTACTCTTTGGCCAGATCATAGATGTAATTGGCTATCAAGGCTGGACTCAACTCATCTCCAGCCTGCCTGACGATCGAAGGATATTGATACAGGAGTTTGATGACTTCCCGCTCCTGAGTTACGAGGGACGAGGGACGAGGGACGAAGGACGAGGATCCGGCATCAGCTGCCTTTCTAAGCAGAGATTGGATCCTTGCATAGGTATATTGAATAAAAGGTCCGGTATTTCCATTAAAATCGATTGACTCTTTCGGATCAAACAGCATATTCTTCTTCGGGTCCACCTTAAGAATGAAATATTTCAGGGCACCCAACCCGATTGTTTCAAAGAGCAGGTTGGCCTCCTTGTCAGAGAAATCATCCACCTTGCCCAATGTACGCGTGGTCTCTTCCGCCGTCAGGTACATCTCTTCCATCAGGTCGTCGGCATCTACCACTGTACCCTCACGCGATTTCATCTTCCCCTCAGGCAGCTCCACCATCCCGTAGGAGAGGTGAAAAATGGCATCCCCCGAAGGTTTCCCGAGAATTCTGAGCACCCTTTTCAACACATCAAAGTGGTATATTTGCTCATTTCCAACTACATAGACCATCCTGGATGGATGATACTCGTTATAACGCTGTTCAGCGGTTCCAAGGTCCTGGGTCATATACACCGATGTGCCGTCGGAACGCATCAGCAGCTTCTCATCCAGGCCCTCATCCTGCAGATCAACCCAGATACTCCCATCCGGCTTCCTGATCAACGCTTCCCGTTCCACTCCGCTATAAACCAATGCTTTACCGAGGAGGTAGGTATCGCTTTCGTAATAGGTCTTGTCAAACTCAACGCCAAGTCTTTTGTAGGTGTCGGCAAACCCTTCGTAGGCCCAGCCATTCATCGTTTGCCACAGTGCAATAATCTCAGGATCCTGTGCTTCCCAGCGGCGAAGGACCTCCTGCGCCTCAACGATCAGTCCAGCGCTTTTGGCAGCCTCCTCTTCAGGGATGCCCGATGCCGTCAACGAACGGATTTCCTCTTTGTATTGCTTTTCAAAGAGTACATAATATTTTCCGACGAGGTGGTCTCCTTTGATGCCAGCAGACTTGGGAGTCTCTCCATTACTCCATTTCATGTAGGCTACCAGCGATTTACAGATGTGAATCCCCCGGTCATTCACCAGGTTGACCTTTATTACATGATACCCGTTCGCCTCAAGGATAAGAGAGATGGAATTACCCAGAAGGTTGTTGCGGATGTGTCCCAGGTGGAGAGGTTTGTTTGTGTTGGGGGAAGAATATTCAAGAATAACCGGAGCCTGATGGTAATCGGGAGTTGTTCCGAAGTTGGGGGAAGCGGCTTCTTCTTCCAGAAAATCCAACCAGAAAGCCTCCTTCATCACCAGGTTCAGGAATCCTTTGATCACATTGTAATGCAGAATCCATGGGATGTTCGATTTCAGGTATTCACCTACTTCGGCTGCGGTTGCCTCGGGCGACTTCCGGGCAAATCTGACCAGTGGAAAAACAACCACCGTAAAATCCCCTTCGATCTCTTTTTTCGTCCGTTCAAACCCAATGATCTCCGGTGTGATCTCCTGATGGTAGAGATCTTTGACTGCAGCAACGCAACACTCCCTGATTTTCTGTTCAATCATGCATAAAAGTTATGTTGCAAAGGTAAAGAGTTCAATGAAATTAACATGCCGATTTGGGGAATTTGTTAAAAAGAGTTAGGTTTGCAAATCATATCCAGATACTATTTATTCTAACAAAAAGCGAGGTTTTAATGAAAAAGAATGTATTAATCATTGGCGCCGCAGGAAGGGATTTCCATAACTTCAACACCTATTATCGGGACAATCCCGATTACAATGTTGTTGCCTTCACTGCCGCACAAATCCCCGACATCGACGGGCGAAAATACCCTGCTGCTCTGGCGGGAAAACTTTATCCGAAAGGAATCCCCATCTTCGCCCAGGAAGAGCTCCCAAAGCTGATCCAGAAATTCAAGGTTGACATCTGCAATTTTGCATACAGCGATGTGACCTATCAGCATGTAATGAATCTGAGTGCTATCGTCAATGCGGCAGGAGCTGATTTCATTCTGCTCAGCCCCAGGGAAACTATGATCAAAAGCACCAAGCCGGTAATTGCCGTGGGTGCTACCCGCACAGGCTGCGGTAAGAGCCAGACATCACGCCGGATCATCGAAATCCTGATGGCAAAAGGACTTAAAGTTGTTGCTGTCCGTCACCCGATGCCTTATGGCGACCTTGTTGCCCAGAAAGTTCAGCGTTTCGCTACGATCAAAGATCTGGCCAAACACAAATGCACTATTGAAGAGATGGAAGAGTACGAACCTCATGTGGTTCGCGGAAACGTCATCTATGCAGGTGTAGATTATGAAGCCATCCTGCGTGCGGCTGAAAACGATCCTGACGGATGCGACGTGATCCTCTGGGACGGCGGAAACAACGATTTCCCCTTCTACAAGCCCGACCTGATGGTTACGGTTGCTGACCCTCACCGTCCGGGTGCCGAGCTGAGCTATTATCCAGGCGAGGTAAACCTCCGGATAGCCGACGTGGTTGTACTGAACAAAATCGACTCGGCCTATCCTGAGAACATCAAGATTGTGCGCGACAACATCCGCAAGGTGAATCCTACCGCGCTGGTGGTGGATGCCGCTTCTCCTATCAGTGTTGACAACATGGATATTATCAGGGGTAAAAAAGTTCTGGTGATTGAAGACGGCCCGACACTGACCCATGGAGAGATGAAGATTGGCGCAGGTGTGGTTGCAGCCGAGAAATACGGTGCTGCCGAACTGGTTGACCCTCGCCCCTTCGTTGTTGGCAAACTGGCTGAAACATTCCGTATCTACCCGAATATCGGCCAATTGATGCCGGCAATGGGATACGGTGCCCAGCAGGTGAAAGACCTGGAGACCTCGATCAACAAGACCCCGTGTGATTCTGTCATTATTGCCACACCCATTGACCTGAACCGGCTGATCAAGATTAAAAAGCCAAATACCAGGGTTTATTACGACCTGCAGGAGATCGGCCATCCGAACTTCGACACAATTTTAGGCGACTTCATGAAGAAGTATAAGCTAAAAGGCAAAAAGTAACTAACATTGTGAAAAGTAACTAACATTAAAGGCCGTTTTCCAACGGCCTTTTTTATATTTGTTCAGTTCAACCCACCATCCAATGAAAAACAAAAGCCTGATCTCCATCAACGATTTTACACCCGAGGAACATATCCGGATTCTGGACCTTGCCGAAGATTTTGAACGGCGTCCAACACAGCGAATCCTGGAAGAGTTTGTGGTCGCAACACTTTTCTTTGAACCCTCCACCCGTACCCGCCTCAGTTTTGAATCGGCAGCTTCAAGGCTGGGCGCCCGGTTGATCGGATTCTCCGAGCCGGCCAGCACAAGTCTTCAGAAAGGGGAATCGTTGCGGGATACGATCCGTACGATAAGCAACTACAGCGATCTCATCGTGATGCGCCACCCAAGGGAAGGAAGTGCCCGTTTTGCCAGCGAAATATCACCAGTGCCAATCATCAATGCCGGCGACGGAGCGAACCAGCACCCAACCCAAACCCTTCTGGATCTCTATTCCATCCGGAAAACACAGGGCAAGCTTGACAACCTGGAGATCGCATTTATTGGAGACCTGAAGTATGGGAGAACCGTCCATTCACTCGTCATGGCCTTTTGCAATTACAATACTACATTCCACCTTGTATCTCCGGAAGCCCTGAAGCTGCCCAGTTCCGTCAAGATGCACATCAAGGAAAAAAATCTGACATATCACCAGTACACCGACCTCCAGGAGGTAGTCCCCAAAGCTGACATCATCTACATGACGAGGATTCAGAAAGAGCGGTTTTCTGATCCCATCGATTATGAGAAAGTCAAAAACTCCTACGTCCTGAAAAGACAGATGCTTGAAGGGGCGAAATCCACGATGAAGATCCTGCACCCGCTTCCCAGGGTAAATGAAATTGCTATCGATGTGGATGCCAACCCGATGGCCTACTATTTCACACAGGCTCTCAACGGTGTTTTTGTTCGTCAGGCCTTGCTGGCTTCCATTTTAGGCGTTGTAGCATAATTAAAAAATTCCCGTTATGGCTAAGAAAGAAATCAGGAAAGAATTAAAGGTCTCAGCGATTGAAAATGGAAGCGTGATCGACCATATCCCTTCTCAGAGTGTGTTCCAGGTTATCCGGATCCTGAACCTTACCGAATATCCCAATCAACTGCTGCTTGCTACCAATCTGGAAAGCCAGAAGATGGGCAAAAAGGGCATCATCAAGGTCAGCAACAAGTTTTTTGTCCCACAGGAGATCAATAAAATAGCCCTGGTTGCGCCTTCAGCAACGCTGATCGTAATTCGTGACTTCAACGTAACGGAGAAGAAACAGGTGAAAGTTCCGGCCCAGGTAGAAAAGATCGTGAAGTGCTTCAATCCCAACTGTATCACCAACAATGAGGAGATGGAGACCCATTTTACCGTCATCGATAAAAAAGAGCTCAAACTCCGTTGCAAGTACTGCGAAAAGATTACGGCGAAGGACAACATGACGTTTATATAGGGATTAGCGATTAGGGATTAGCGATTAGGGATTAGGGATTAGAGATTAGGGATTAGGGATTAGGGATTAGGGATGCTGGTAAAAAAGATATTATCTTTGTGGGTAGAATTTTCCGGATGAAAAGATCTCTTTCCTTACTGATTTTAATTTTTGCCGCACTGGTTGGGAACACACAGAATTTGGTTTCTGATTCACTTCCACAATCCATGACAGTAAACCAGGACGGAACCCTGACTACCCCTCCCGGGCGGATGCAGACAAACGTGATAGTTGGCACGCAGTTCTCCACCTCGTCGTGGTTTGGGTCGGGGCTTACAACTTTCATCTCACCCAGTGTATCCTACCGTGTCACACCCAAATTTTCGGTACGTGGCGGGTTGACCATCTCTAATACGGCACTATTCGGTTACAAGCCCTGGTTTACTGCCGAAGGATCCCCAACCTATGATGCCAATTTCACAAAAGCAGTATTGTATCTTGAAGGGAGCTACCGGGTAACCGACCGTCTGACCATCTCAGGCGCCGGGTTCAAGGAGTTCACCATCACCGACAACAGCAACTTTTACAACCCCTATAGCAAAAATGAACCATACGGCATCTACCTGAATGCCGATTATAAGATCGCTGAAGGTGCCCACATCCAGCTTGGCTTCGGCTATACCAGGGGCTATTCAAACTATATGGGATCTCCTATGTACGATCCGTCCCCTTTTTCAAGAGGCTCATTCAGCCACTCTCCTTTTCAGAGGGATCCCTTCAACAACAGACCATTTGGATGGTGAGAAGTGAAATAGCGAAATAGCGAAATAGCGAAATAGCGAAATAGCGAAATTACTGGTGAAAGTGATCGGCGATATATTTTAGCGCTTCGCTTACTGACATAGCAGCGCTGGCAGGTCCAATACGGATGTAAAACTCCTCCTCAAATCCGGGTTGTTTCAGAAAGACGGGACGCAGGCTCCTGGAACACTCAACCAGACAAATTGTCTTTCCTTCAAATTTTTCAAGCTTCGTAGTGATATAGGGTGTTACATCTCTTCCAAAACAAGTACGAATCAAGGTCCACAAATGCAGTAGCCAGCGATCTTCTGTTTGAAGTCTGTCGCTCTCAATACCTTCTGCCGATCCATCATCACGAATACCGATCAGCAATGTACCCCCTTCCGAATTCAGGAATGCTGATATCGTCTTAAGTACTGCACGCTCAATATGTTGTGCCGTTTTTCCATGTCGAAGATCCCATCGAAGTGTAGATTTGAACTCGAGAAGATTGCTTTCACCTAAACTGATCAGTGACTCCAGCTCCTCTGCCCTGTTCGGGCGAATCTCACTTGCCATGATATAATCGCGAATGGCCGACGATTCATGAAGGATTGAAGAGAACGTGTGATCCTGAGGGTGACCTCCTGTAAGAGCAACCATCCCTTTGGAATATTCAGCTGGGGATATCCGGTTGGTGGCAAGAAAAAGTGGTAAAACCAGTCCCGGCTCATGCTCCCTGATCAAAAAAATTATTGCACTTTTCTCTTCAGGTGAAAGCCTGCTGTATGTTGTCCGGATAACTACAGCAAAAGGACTCTCAGCATCAGCTGCTAGTTCATCCTGCTTTACCCACTCTTCGAAGAAGGTATTTACGACACTCAGAAGTTCAGAAAATATCCAAAGAGAGAGATTCATCTCATCCTCTCCGAATGGACTGCTACCGGGGGATTTCTGCCTGGATTTCCCAGTTTTTACCATGACAAACGGATCTGAACCAAGGATGCCGGTCATCATTTCATCTACCGGATCACTCCCCTTATCTAAAATATCACGTTGTATTTCATATAGTTGCAATGAAATCACAGGTTCATTTGGGTGGACCATCAGGAGGTCGGTGAGGATATGCTTTAACAACCTGCCATTCGGGTTTGCCACTTCGAAACCACCACTTGTAAGTAATGGGTGATCTCCCTGGTAGATGACGTAATCATTAGGTCGTTTTACCAGGTCCAGTAATAGTTGGTCGGTTTTTTCTTTCATTAGCTGATTTGTCAGGCTTTACAAGGAAGCCGAAAACCAAAATTAGGTAAAATTCAATCAATCATATTAAATAGATTGATTCTATATAAGATAAAAGTTGTATATTTGCATTTATTGATATGTCTCCTGCTTCATGAAAATCCGGGTAAAATTAGTCATAGGAATTGTACTTTCGGGAATCATTGCTCTGCTGCTGGTTTACTTGTTCATCTATAACAAGCCGCATACAAACTATGAGACAGAAGAAGTCACCTCCCAGCTAGCCGTTAAGGAGCTTTACCACTCCTTTTTATCGAATAAACCACTGGCCGACAGTCTATACACTGGAAAGATGATCCTGATCGAAGGCATCCTGACCAAAACTGAAACGGCTGATTCAATGGTAACTGCCGTGTTTGTTTTGGACCAGGGTATGTTTGGAGACGAAGGAGTAAGATGTGTACTTCTTCCAAAATCGTATGACCTGATTACACGATTTAAAGGGGGTGATCGGGTGAAAATCAAAGGATTTTGCAGCGGATATAACGATACCGATGTAATTCTTGAACATTGTTCTATTTTAAACTAACAACTAACCAACTGATTATTATGAAGCTAAACAGTATCTTATTGATTGTCATGCTATTGATTGCCTCTGCATCCATGGGGCAAAAATATGTGACCAAAACCGGAACCATCAAATTTTATTCAGATGCGCCACTGGAAAAGATCGAAGCGATCAACAACCAGGTGAATGCTGCCCTGGATACTGAGACCGGCGACCTGGTATTCAGGGTCCTGATGAAATCATTCATCTTTGAGAAGGCCTTGATGCAGGAACATTTCAACGAAAACTACGTAGAATCTGACATCTATCCGAACGCCACTTTTCTAGGAAAAATTATCAATGCCGGGGAGATTGATTTTAAAAAAGCTGGTACGTATAAAACCCAGGTTGAAGGGAAGTTAACCCTTCACGGCGTGACAAAATCGGTGAAAGAGAACGGAACCCTTTCAGTCAGTGATGGAAAGATCATGGCGATCTCTGTATTTCCTATTCTCCTTTCAGATTACGAGGTAAAAATACCCGGAGCAATCGCCGGCAAGATATCCGAATCGATCGATATAACGGTAGAGGTCACGATGAGCAGTGTGAACTAAATTGTCTCTGTCTTCGCGGGAAATTTGCAAATAAACAGACTTCTCGATCAATCCTTCTGTTATATATATGGAAACAGAAAGTTGATCCAAACTATTTCACGTATATCCCATATTTTCGTAACATTGCGGAGTATGCCACAAAACAAATACCTCCGACTCTCTTTACATGTCCTTTTCTGGGTATTTATCCTGGCCTTCTTTACCTTTATCTATGGCATCAGGAGCGGCAAGTATTTTGAACTGTTTGAGGTGCTGTTGGGAACACTTCCAATGGATATGCTGTATACCTATTTCGTGATCTATTTCCTGATCCCGGAACTTTTATTGAAAAAGAGGTATATCCTGGGTCTTGTTTCCTTTATCATTTCGTTTACCGCCGTTGTCATCATCGAATGGACCATCAAC
>JACZJJ010000163.1 GCA_014860625.1 Bacteroidales bacterium
GTTTGGAACCCGCCCTTACTGGTTGTGTTGGTACGCAGGGGCGGGTTTGGAACCCGCCCTTACTGGTTGTGTTGGTACGCAGGGGCGGGTTTGGAACCCGCCCTTACTGGTTGTGTTGGTACGCAGGGGCGGGTTTGGAACCCGCCCTTACTGCTTTTCGCGTATCCTATTTGTTAACCAGTATCCTTCGGATCACGCGATTATCATCGGTTCTCAGCACCACGGTATAGACTCCGTTGGGTACCGGCCGCAGGTCAATGGATTGCTCCACGTTGCCCTGAACCGGTTGAACCTTGATGTTGAAGATCCGCACGCCGAGGTAGTTGAATACTTCGAGGGTAACATTCTCAACAGTCAACCCGCCGCAGGTGACGGTGAACTTCCCGTCGTTCGGCACAGGGTAAATGTTGAAGGTTGTCCCGCTGAGTGGATTGATGCCGATCATGGTCACATTGATTGTGTTGGACGGATCAGAGGAGCAGCCGTTGAGGGTAACGATCACATAGTAATCCCCACTCTCTGTTGCCTCATAGGTCTGTCCCGTTGCTCCCGGGATGGCCGTTCCGTTGAAGTACCATTGGTTGCCTGAAGCTGCACTGGAAGTGAGCGTTCCGCCACTTTCGGTAATCGTCGGAGTGGCTGGTTTGGGGTTAACCGTCACGCTGAAGTCGGGAGAGTTGGCTCCGTCGCCGCAGGTATTGGTCCCGTGAACGGTGATCACTCCCGAAGCCGCTGAAGCGCTGAAGCTGACGGTAATCTGCTTGGTGTTGGCCCCGGCCGTGATGGTGGCTCCGGCAGGCAGTGTCCAGGCATATCCTGTGGCATTGGCGATGGTTCCCACGCTGTATACGACTCCTGTTTCACCCTGGCAAACTTCATCAGCCCCAGTAATGGTTCCTGCTGCAGCGGGCAGCGGGTTGACCGTAACCGCGAACGGAGGCGAAAGCGGTCCGTCGCCGCACTGGTTGGCTCCGGCTACTGTGATGTTGCCAGAAACGGTTCCAGCTCCGAAGTTCACTGTGATGGAGGTAGTCCCGGCACCCGAAGCGATGGTTGCTCCGGCAGGCAGGTACCAGCTATAGGAGGTGGCATTCATCACCGAGGTGGTCGAGTAGGCTACGCCCTGCTGTCCGGCACACACCGTTGCAGTCCCTGTAATGGTTCCGGCAGCTGCGGGAACGGGATTGACAAAGATGTTTGTGGTTGTCGGGGCAGGAAGGGTACAACCTGAGGAGTTGGTGTAGTTGACGCTGAGCGATTCCAATCCGGACATGTTCCAGATCACCTGCAGGTGGCTGGTACCCTGTCCCGAATAGATGGTGCCCCCCGCAGAGACAGTCCACGCATAGCCGGTGTTGCCGCCTTCAGTGTAGTAGTCGACATACTGGGGACCTGCACACGGACTGGCATTGCCGCTGATGGTTGGCATGGGCAGTGGGTTGACCGTTACAGCGTAGCTGGCGGGTGTGGTTGCGGCACATCCGCCGGCGTTGGTGTAGTTAACTCCTACGGTTTTGGCGCCTGAAGTGGTCCAGGTTACCGTAACGGTGTTGCTGGTGGCTGTTCCACCAGCGGTAATCGTACCTCCGGCAGAGACGGTCCATGCATAGTTGGTCATACCGGCCTGGGTGGTGTACACGTTCCCGGCTGTATTCTGGCAGATGTTGGCCGGACCTGTAATGGTTGGCGTAGGCCGTGCATTCACAGTAACGGGATAAGAGGTCGGAGCTGCTGCTGCACAACCGCTGGCATTGGTGTAGGTGGCTGTCACCGATTGGGCTCCGGCAGTATTCCAGGTCACGGTAATGGAAGCAGTTCCGGCCCCTGCTGTGATGGTTCCACCGGCAGAGACGGTCCATACATAGGCTGTCATGCCTGTTTGGGTGGCATAAACATTCCCGGTGGTACCGGTACAAACCGTGGCAGGCCCGGTAATGGTCGGAGTGGGTGAGGGGTTGACCGTCACAGCCTTGCTGCTGGGCGCCCCGGTGGTACAGCTGCTGGTCCCGTATACCGACACGTTGCCGGAGGTGGTCCCGAAGGTAACTGTGATGCTGGTGGTATTCGTCCCGGCTGTGATGGTAGCCCCGGTGGGTACGCTCCATACATAACCTGTTGCATTGGCCAGGGCAGTGATGGTGTAGACATTGCCTGTACTGTTAGCACATGCAGTTGCTGGTCCTGTAATAGTTCCTGCAGTTGGTATCGGAGGACAACCGGCCAGGAAGCTAAGCGTTGCTCCGTTGGTAGTACCGCCTCCATTTACGCCTACGCAGCGGAAGTAGTAGGTTGTGGCAGGTGTCAGACCGGTAATGTTGGCCGATACAGGAGTGGCGGTATTCCCGGTAACCGGACTGGGAGTTGCCGTGGCTACGTTGCCGAAGGCTGGGGTAAGTCCCCACTGGAATGTTACCGTAGTAGAGGAGTTCAGGGCGGTGACTGTTCCGTTGAGTGTGGCAAATGTTGCACCGATGGCGGTTGCAAAGTTGGTCACAACAACCGGAGGTGCGGCGGAGGTGGTGAAGGTCATGTCGAGGCCATTTGAGGTGCCACCAGCGTTAACCCCTTTCACTCGGTAGTGGTAGAGTGTATTGGGGGCGAGGCCCGTGATTGGCGCACTGACCGGGGTAACGGTGGAACCGGTCACAGGTGATTGGGTTGCTGTGGCGGTTGATCCGTATCCGGTGGTGAGTCCGTAGTCAAATGTAACGACAGTAGAAGCTCCGTTTGCGTTGACCGTCCCGTTCAATGTAGCCCCTGTGGAGGTGATAGAGCTGGCTGCTGTGGTAACAACAGTTGGCGGGGGAGCTGTAGTGGTGAAGGTCATGTCGTTGCCGTAAACCGTAACCCCTCCGGATGTAACGCCGCGAGCACGGTAATGGTATGTTGTCAAGGCGGTCAAACCTGTAATGGCTCTGTTGACGGGGGTGGTGGCGGTCCCTGTCACGGAAGCCGGTGTCCCTGCTCCGGAACTGCCATAAGCAGTGGTGAGCCCCCAGTCGAAGAAGCTATTCACGATCAGGGTGTTGGCGTTGATCGTCCCGTTGAGGGTTGCTGTTGTTGAGCTTATGACAGAAGCCGCAGTTGTGATTACAGCCGGGTTTATGCCGAACTCAATGGCACCCATGTCGGGAGGATTTGTCCGGGTGGTATTGTTGAAGTCGGTAGTGATAGCAGGCATGTATATGCCAAGGTTATCCAGCGCTACATTTGTTGGCGTCAGATCTGTACCCGAAACGAAGTTTGGATCGAGATTGACGGAGTTGGCATCCTGAGTGGTTGCGGCCTGCCAGTTTAACAGGGTTGTCCGGTCGGAAGCCATGTATCCGATATTGGGACCAATCCCGTCAACAAAATAGTCGTTGTAATTTATCGTCGAGAATTGAGCTGCAGATCCGGAGGTGATAATGGCATAAGTCTTTGATGCGGGAGTCCCGGAAACAGGCTGGAGTGAATTTTTCAGGATGTTATTCTGGATGTCCAGCAAGCTCACGCTGCTGCTGATCCCGATACAGGCCGACCAGCAGTTGTATGAGGACGAAAGAACGTTTCCACTCAGATAAATCGTGTTAAAGTAGAGTTGAATGTTCCCTCCGGCGTTTAACCAGATGCCATATGGATTCAGAGTGCTGACACTCAATGAATAACCATCAGTTTTGATGTTGTAAATCAGGTTGTTTGAGATCTCTGTGACGGAGGTTGCATCCGATGTGTAATACAACCCGTAGTTGCCCCATCCGCCGGTTCCGTTGTAGTACCAGTCATGGATCTTGTTCTTCCTGATCTTGGTGTTGGTGGAAGCAGTAGAGACATAAAGACCTGCCTGCGAGTAGTTCGAGTTCCCTGCGTAAGCCCCCATGATATCGTTCCCGCTGATCAGAGTGTTGTCGGCATATGAGGTCAGAATACCCCTGTACTGGATGGCTTCTGCATCGGTCGATGATCCGATGATGTTATTGGTTACCTGGACATTGGTACACGGATTTCCCGAAACACCCGCAACCTGCATCCCATACCTGGCGCTCATGATGGTGTTGTTGTCGATAATGATGTTGTCATAGCCTCCCCCTGCGGCATTCAGGATAACAGCATAGGTAGTATTGGTCACCTGGCTGCTGGCCTTTACGATACAGTTTTTGATGGTGCAGTTGCTGGCCGGATCACCGGCGTTGTTGAAAACTCCGATTACATATGTGTTGGCTGCCGTATTCGAGTTTTCCCAGGTAAGGCTCTTGTCCGAACCGTTTGAGTTGGATCCGTTAAGGATGACATTATCCACACCGTACAGTACCAGAATACCTGTAGCGGGGGTGCCGGTTACAGTAGAAGTAACTCCTGCCTTGGGCTTAATGGTTACAGTGTTGGCTGGGTTGTTAGTTGCAAACTGATAGATGATAAAAGGAAAGGTCTCAGAAGCAGAATAGGTGGCATCCCAGAGTTCAAAGACCACATCGCACGTAACCTCTTTCAGGTTCAGGTCATCGATAGCTGCCGTAAGAGTCGTATAGGTCTGGCCTACACCAACTGAATAGGTTCCGCAGAGG
The DNA here is from genome assembly GCA_014860625.1 of Bacteroidales bacterium. Lineage (GTDB taxonomy): Bacteria > Bacteroidota > Bacteroidia > Bacteroidales > FEN-979 > QYOJ01. Next base: position 4,545 of record JACZJJ010000163.1, read on the forward strand.
GCTCCCACAATGGTGTAGGATTCCGGAGTTGTTGGGGGCGTGCTGCAGGCAGGGGGGCTGGAAGTGAATCCGCTGGCGCCTCCCGAAGGGCTGGCACCGATGTTCGGGGTTGGCGTTACCATATCCTGGGCAACGATGTAATAAGAGACTACATCGCCAAGGACCACACCGCCGCCAAAGGTAAACTGGTACTGGTCGCCAACCGGGGCGGCTGCCGTTGATGACTGCCAGGCTCCGGAGTTAATCCTCCAGTAAAGTCGAGGAAGACCGGTTCCTGCAGTGGGAACACCTGTTGCATCAGTGATGGTTGTTGTCAGGGTACGCTGGATGGTTGAGGAAGTGTTCAAAAACGGTGTATAGGAAATATTGGGAGGCGTCAGGTCAAGGAGACGGCCTGCAAACTCATCTGCTCCGATATCCGGTGCCGTAGGAGGGGAGAGCGGATTGCTAGGATACCCGGGATTGGGATACCGTGGGTTGTTGTCATAATCAGTCGTGATATTAACAGGAGTGGATACCGTTGCGCCGCCACTCTCCATCTGGGTGAGGACGGTCGTGTTGATGTGCAGATCATAAGGATTTGTGGCCACATTGATAAAAGGCGGCATTGCACTTACTGATGATGCATCACTGGGGGATACCCTGGCTTTAAAATCACCCAATGTCTGATCTGCGTTGGTTCCGTCCCAGAAAATCAGGTTACTGGCTCCCGGTGTTCCTGCCCACCAGTTATTGTTGTTGGAGGTGCCGGCATAGGTTGTCAGGGTTGTAGTGCTCCGTTGATAGGCTACAACTCTTCCGGTGGCTCCCGGGGTGGAGTTGTTCACTACGATGTTGTTCCGCAGTTCCACTGTCGGAGTGGTGCTGGCATAGATCCCGGTTGCTCCGAAAGAGGCTCCGGTAGAAGAGGCATTCAGGTAAATAGTATTGTTATACATACCTATGTTGGTGCCTCCTGACAGATAGGCTCCGTAAACTGCCGGGTTGCCCGTGGCTGCCGGAGCATTCAATTCGGAGATGAAGTTGTTGAAATAGTAGACGTTGGCGCCACTGGATTGATAGATTCCATAAACAAGACTGGTTGTGCCGTTCCCGTTGATATTTTGCCACTTGTTATTGTAAAAGAGTGCATCTCCTGCTCCATTCCCATTGTAGAGGCTGTACAATGTACCTCCATTGCTGTTGAGAATATTGGAGATGGTGTTGTCGTGAAAATTTTTCGCACCGGAGTACAGAATATAACAGATGTACTGGGTTGAAGTGGATCCTATGGTTTGATTGTCCACGATGTTGTCGTAACAGCTCATGGTACCGTTACCCCCGCTCATATAAAAGTGATATCCTGTGCCCGTTCCGATAACCGATTGGTTACGACTGTTACCTGACACTGTATTCCCGTATACATTCATGACTCCGGGACTACTGGGACTGCAATAATGATATATTCCATACATGGATCCGGTTGCTGTTGTGGTGCCTCCGCCATATGAATTGTTTGTGACCGAGTTATTGTAGAAATTTGAAAACATTCCTCCATACATATAAAGGCCATAGAAAGTTCCGGATGTGGCATTTGGAAGCGAACAACCGGTTACCGAATTGTTGTAGATGTTGGTGGTATTGCTTGTGCCTGATGCCCCGGACAGGCAGTATATCCCGTAAAAAGAGCCCGTGCCGTTGTAGGTCAGCGTTATCGTATTACTATAGATATCGAGGCTTGAATTGACCATGGTCCCGAGATACATCCCGTAGCAAGCGCCTGACGTACTTGTAATTGTTCCAAGGAAACTGGTGTTAGCAATGGTAAGGTCGTTCTGATAATACCCGTAGATTCCATAGGATGTGGCTGTCCCGCCACCATAGCTTGTTAGCGTATTGGCGCCGTCTTTCCCGATCTCGTTCCCCTGGTCATAATAATCGTAAGGGGAGGCGGCAGCATATCCGTAGAGATAGATCCCGTTGTAGACATTTGTAAAGGTGTTGCTGTAGAACTTGTTATAGGAGTTTGTTCCGCTGAGCGCCGTAACGGTGAGCGCCGTGGTTGAAATGTTGGTGATGTTGTTGGAGTAAATCCCATAGGTAGCGGTATTTGCCTTGTTCAGTGAGATAGCACAGTTCTTAATCGTAACATGCTGGGAACCGTCTGTTGCCGAGGCTTTCAAGACTGCGTAACCACGTTCCATCTGCTGTGTGGTTGTTGTATTCGCAGCATTCTCCTGGATGTCGATACCATCGAAGGTGATATAGTCGGTTCCAAGGAAACAGAAAATGTTGTCCATGGTCCCGGTACCGGGGGTTCCAGCAGTGACGAGTGGGTTTGCTCCTGCACCGCTTTTCTGGAACACAATCGGATTGGCAGCAGTCCCTGTTGCAGTAATCAAACCGGCAGTCACCGAAGACAATGTTTCGGTGTGGCCTGCGATGACGCTGAATGTTACTCCTCCTGCTCCCACACCCTGTGCATTCAGGTCGGCGATAGCTAGAGCAACAGTTGCGTAGGCGCCCGGAATTGTTTTGATCCCGGTAAGCTGGCCATATGATAATCCTGTGATTATCAGGGCCAATAAAAGAAGTAGGGATTTTTTCATGATAATTGATTTGTTGTTTGACATGGGTGGTTGATTTCGATTTATTTCATTTTCTGGTATTGGATAATCTGCTGATGTAACTCTTCAATCTTTTTGTAAAGCTTAGCCACTTCTTCCTCCTGCTGGATTTTCAGGGCTTTGAGGGAATCGCTGAACTGACTGGCACTGGTAGATTCTGCCCCTGGTGCGCTTTCAAGGATCCGCTCCTCTTTTAACCTGTAATAGGATCTTTCGAGCTGAAGTTTCTCGGAAAGCAGACTCTCGTAGTCCTGACGGGTCTCATCAAGCCTGGCCTTGAAATTCAGTGTACGTGAATAGAGGGCGATCGTTATCCCGATAGCGAGGATGGCAACGGCATAACCTGCAAGTGATACGATTTTAAGGGGAACTGATTTCAATCCAATTAGAGCTGGAATTTGTTGAGTACAAATGTATTCCAACGCTATTAAAACGCTATGAAACCTAAATTAAAAGGTAGTTAAGCGAGGATTAAATTGTGATAAGAGTGAGATTAAATTGTGATGAGAGAAGGGGAGTTACAGGTTGAATTCTTCGAAAAGAATCGGGATCTCAAGGATGAATTCAGATCCTTCTCCAGGAACAGACCTCAGTGTGATTGTTCCTCCATGCAATTGGGTGATGCGTCTGACAAGTGAGAGCCCAAGACCGCTGCCCTGGACAGAAGCAACATTCTTTCCTCTGTAAAAAGGCTCAAAAACAAGCTCCTGTTCCTCTATCGGGATCCCAACCCCCTGGTCACTGAATCGGATCCGAATCAGTTGATTGGGATGTTCAAGGGTGATCTGAACCCGATGGCCGGCCGAATATTTACAGCCGTTCTCCATCAGATTCAGGATAACAATTCGCAACAGTTGATCATTCCCTATAACTGAAAGAAGCTGTTCGGTCTCAGAGTCCCCTTCGAAATCTTCCTGGAATTGGATCGTCACACGGTATGTTGGATGCGTTTTGATAAGTTCCGCATGTGCCTCCCAGAGCAATTCATCCATGCGAACAGTATCTTTCGGGATTTGATACGATTCTGAGTTTGCCATAGTTAGAAGAAGCAGGCGGTTTGCAGTATTTCCAAGGTTTATAATATCCTCAAGCACATTGGAGATCAATGTCACATACTCCTCCCTGGTACGTTCTTTCAAAAGTGCTACTTCCATCTGACCGCTGATGTGCGCAAGGGGGGTACGGATCTCATGGGATGCGTTGGCAATAAAGCTTTGCTGAACCTTGAACACCGCCTCCAACCGTTCCAGCATTTTGTTGAAGGTTTGGGCAAGTCTGGCTATCTCATCCCTTCCGTTCCCTTCATCTACTCGCAGGTGTAACGTACTCTCGGTGATTGCCGGCACTTCATGAATGACTTTGAGAATAGGACGGAGGGCACGGTTGGAGAATAACCGTCCGCTCAAATAGAGGATCAGAAGAGAGACCATAAAGACAATGATCAGGATATTTCTCAGGTTTGTGAGTTTCCGCAATCCGTAGATATCAATTGCTCCGGCTACAACGATGATCCGGTCTTTGATCCCGAAGTATTCGAATCCCACTAACGTATACCTGCCTTGCACAGGATCGATATATTTGTTTACCCTGATGAGTTCAAGCATCTCGGGAGTGATCAGGAGGTTCGAACTGTCGCGGCTCGAAAAGATCTCTTCATTGGCATTGTTGAAGATATGTATCTCTTCAAAAGGCATCGTCGAGAGGTTATTTTTTTCGATCAGGCGCAGAATGTCGGCATCAACCCCTTCAACATCCAGTAGCAGTTTGGTCACTGCCGTTGCCTTGCTCTGGAGGCGGGAGTTAAAATCCTCCTTCCATTTTAACTCGGAAAAGATGAAAATGGATAGCTCAGCGAGGAAAAGAATTACTGCGACGATAATAGTGAACTGAAGGGTCAGCCGCTTCCGGATTTCCATTTATTCCTCTTCAAAGATGTAACCATGCCCGATCCGTGTGTGGATCAGTTTAACTTCAGAATCTTTGTTAATTTTCTTTCGCAACAGGTTGATATAAACATCAACAACATTGGTTCCGGTATCGAAGGTGATATCCCAGATCTTTTCAGCAATCTCGGGCCTTGAAACCACCCTGCCGCAGTTCCGCATCAGGTGCTCAAGAAGGGCAAACTCTTTGGCCGACAGGTAGATTTCCCGCTTGCCCCTGAAAGCCATTTTTTTATCCAGATCAAGTTCCAGGTCTCCTGTCCGGATAGTATTTCTTGATTTGACTTCGGGATCGGTGCCCCGTTTGGTCAACACCTTGATCCGGGCAATCAGCTCCTTGAATTCAAAAGGCTTCACAATGTAATCATCGGCGCCGGCATCAAACCCTTCAAGTTTGTTTTGCAGGGAACCCAATGCAGTAATCATGATAACCGGAGATTTCGGGTACTTCATTTTGATGAGTTTGCATAGCTCGTTCCCGTCAACATAAGGTAGCAGGATATCAAGCAGATACAGGTCGAATGGTTCAAGTTCAATCAGCTCCTTCCCGGCTCTGCCATCGCCCGCAACCATTGTTTTATATCCAAGTTCTTCGAGACCCTGTTTCAGGAATGCCACAACTTTGGGTTCGTCTTCAACAATCAAGATCTTCATATCTTAAATTTTTAAAATTTAATTCCTCATTCCTACAGGCAATTCGTTTCAGTCAGATACTCTTGTACATATTCCCTGATGCCTTCTTCAAGCGACGTAAACGGTTTTTGATACCCAATGGATCGGAGTTTTTTCATATCGGCTTCTGTGAAGTACTGGTATTTTTCCCGGATATCAATAGGAGTATCGATGAATTCAATCATAGGTTCCTTTGAAGAAGCGTTGAATACGGCGTGAACCAGATCAAGAAATGTGCGGGCTTTCCCGGTCCCCAGGTTATAAATTCCGGAATCTCTCCCATAGGTCATCAGAAATAACAGAACTTCCTCCACATCCTTCACATAAATAAAGTCTCTGAGCTGCTCTCCATCCCTGTATGCCGGATGATGTGACCTGAACAATTTCGAAGATCCCGTATCCCGTATCTGATTAAATGCATGGAACACCACCGATGCCATCCTTCCTTTGTGGTATTCATTCGGGCCGTAAACATTGAAAAATTTTAACCCGTACCAGAATGGTGGAGCCTTCTCCTGCTTCAGAACCCATTTGTCAAACTCATTTTTCGAGATGCCGTAAGAATTCAATGGCTGAAGTTGTGGAATAAGCGCCTGGTCATCGGCATATCCCAGTAAACCATCTCCGTATGTGGCCGCCGAGGAGGCATAGATAAGCGGAATACTATACTGAACACAGAGGTTCCACACCTCTTTGGAGTAACCCAGGTTGAGTTCGTCAAAGATAGCCATGTTAAATTCTGTCGTATCTGTGCGGGCCCCGATATGGAAAACGATCTCTACCAGTTCATGATTTTTCCGGAACCAATCAGCAAATTCCTGCCGGTCGACAGAAATCTCAAATGCCTTGTTTTCAGTATTTCTGGCTTTGGAGGGATGGGAAAAGTCATCCACAATTCCAATCTCCTTGATCCCTCGGTTATTGAGTTTTCCTACAAGACAGCTTCCGATAAAACCTGCAGCGCCGGTAACGATAATCATGTGTGTTTGAATTTAAAGGACAAAGATAATGAAAGTAAGCGATTGGGCCACTAGCCCACTTACCCACTGGCCTACTCCCAAAATCCCACCAAATTTTCTAAACTCTCCCTCTCCTTCACCACCATCAGTTTCCCGTCAAGCCAACTCAGGATTCTTGGCGTTTGCCGGCTGTTATATCGGGACCACATCGAGAAGGTATAGCCTCCAGTGTCGTGGATTACAATATAATCGCCTTCTTCAACAGGAGGGAGTACAACATGTTTGGCTATGACGTCACCGGCAAAACACAATGGACCGGCAAGGTTGTAGGGATGGTCATCCCTCCCGGTTTTCAAATTGCCCCTCGAATCAAGTACACTGTACTCATGCTTCCAGTCCGACGGATTCAGGCACTCCCGCACAAACAGATCAGCCCCAACATGCAGCATCGCCGTATTGATCCCCGGATCACGCTTTACATACTCTACCCGGCTAACGGTCCACCCGCTGTTCACATAAACCCACCGCCCAAACTCAGTGATCAGGCGCCAGGGCGCCTCAAATCCTCTACTGTACCCCCTGTACTCTGCGCCCTGCGCCCCGCCCCCTGAGCCCTGCGCCCTGAGCCCTGAGCCCTGAGCCCTGTGCCCTGCGCCCTGCGCCCTGTGCTCTCGAACAATCCCGGCGCCCTTGCTTTCAGCGCCTCCACATAATCCTCCATCCGCAGAGGCTCCTGATGGTACGAATAGGAGACAGGTAACCCTCCTCCAATGTCAAAAATGTTAATTCGCTTTTCGCTATTCGCTTCTCGCTTCTCATTCATTTCCTGCATGAAGTCATACAGGATCCCAACTCCTTCTGTCAGCATCTCCATCGCGCATCCCTGCGACCCGACATGAAGATGCACTCCTGTTAACCATGGATAATTGATGAAAGCGTTTTCCAATTCCTTTCTCTGCGTGTTGATGGGAACCCCAAATTTGGAATATTCCCCCGCAACACTCGATTCAAGAATGGATCCAACGCCTATCTGCGGGTTGATCCGGATGCCGAAAGTAGAGGAGGTGGATATCTCATTGAGTAGAATATTAACTCGTTTTACCTCCTCAAGGTTGTCACAATTCAGATGAACTCCTCTTTCCATAGCGAAACGAAGATCGGAAAGGGTTTTGACAGGGGAGTCAAAAACAATCTGGTTGGGAACGTATCCAGCTCTCAGGGCAATGGCAATCTCACCGATGGTGGCTGCCTCCGCACCACTACCCAGTCCCAGCGTAAATTCCAGAATCCGCAGAAGAGGGTTCGCCTTTACAGCCAGCCCGTGAAGCGTGGTTGAAGGGAAACAGGATCTGAGATATGCGATCCGGGAAGCAAGATGATCGAGGTCGTAGAAAAGTACGGCGGTATCCTCTTCACGGATCATTCCCTCTCTCAATGCTTGTTGAACGACGGTTGCAACAGCTTCACGTGGGATGTTTTCAATCATAGATATCGATCAGCGTTTGAATAGCTCTGCTCCCGTCTTCACCCAAATCCAGCGTAAACCTGTTTACATACAGATCAATATGTTTCCGAATCACCGAATCGTCCATCTCCTGAGCGTGCTCCCTCACAAAATTCATCACTCCGTCGGGGTTTTTAATGGCAAACTGTACGCTCCGTCGCATAATCCGGTTCAGCCTGTCGAGGGTCTCTTCTCCCAGATGCCGTTTGGCGATGATGCCGCCCAATGGAATGGGACTGGCGCTCTTCTCCTCCCAAAACTCCCCCAGGTCCATCAGTTTTACAAGTCCCTTTTGCTGATAAGTGAACCGGCTTTCATGGATGATGACACCGGCATCAACTTCTCCCGATAACACGGCTCTTTCAATATCAGAAAATAACATAAATTCTTTCTTTGTAACCTGGGGATATGCCAGGTTGAAAAGGAGGTGTGCCGTTGTATGCTCTCCCGGAAGTGCCACCCGTATATCAGATATCTGACCTTGCGAACCTTCCCCATTCCCTGGGAAACGAAACGACGGTATCCGGGATTTCGCCACAACCAATGGCCCGTTTCCAAAGCCTAATGCACTGCCACTTTCAAGTAATTCGTAATGTTCGCGGATGGATAACCAGGCATGGAAGCTGACTTTGATCATGTCGGCGTTTCCCGACAATGCCATCAGGTTCAACTCCTCCACATCAGCCATCTGATAGTCAAACGTGAGCCCTTCCCGGTCGATCCATCCATGAACCAGTGCAGCAAAGATGAAGGTGTCGTTCGGACAAGGTGAAAAGGCGAGGGAAAGCATAGTCAATTACGAATTACGAATTATGAATTACGAATTGGTTTAGTAATCACGTGATTATATCATTATTTGTATATGGCAGAAAGTCAGAAAGTCAGGGAGTCAGGAAGTCAGGGAATCAGGAAGTCAGGAGAATTTTCGTAATTCTTAATTCTTAATTCTTAATTCGTAATTCATTCCTCATTCCTTATTCCTCATTTCTCCCAGAATCTCCATCAGCGTCTCATCCAGGTTCCTAACCGCCAACCTGATCTCCCACTTCCTTTTGTCAAGTTCTCCCACATAATTTGAAACGGCACGAATCTGGGCACTGGGTATTTTTTCGTTCAGACAGGCGAACAGAAAGGCTGCCCCCTCCATACTCTCTACATCAGCGGGAGAATGTGCTAAAAGTCTTTTGATCTGAACGGGATCAGTTTGCAAGGTGTTCACCGTGTTACCGGTCACTTTTTTCAGGCGGTCAATGGTCTTTATCTCAGGGATGCTTCTGTTAATCAGCCTTCCATCCTCATAAGGGTCTTCATCAGGAGATACCAGCCCAAGGTCAAACAAGTTTCTCAACACTCCTTTCTCTACAACCCCTGCTTCAGGAAGCCGTTCCTCAATCACATGAAACACACTTCCAAGAGCGATATCCGGGTGATAAGAACCGCAGATACCCGCATTGATTGCCAGATCATATCTATTTCCTGCAATGCGTTTTCCGATGTGAAAAGCTGCAGGCACCATGCCGATTCCCGTGGCTAGAATATCCACCTGCAACCCCTTCCCGTTAAAATGATAGAGACGATTTGGGATGACCACAACCGGGGTCCATCGTTCGACCAGATTCTTTACCTCAAAGAGGGTTGCCGAGACAATCAGGATCTTCATGGAAACAAAGATACGTACAAAATTTATTGTACATTTGGACCCGTAATGCAAAATCAAAGAACAATTCTATGGAGAAAATAAAAGCCACACTCAGGGATTCAGCAAGGATGCGCTGGTCGATGATGCTCCTGGTAAGTTTGCTAATGGCTGCAAACTACTACTTTTATGACGCACTTTCACCACTGAAGTCGATCCTTCAGGAACATCTTCACTTCAGCTCACAGGATTACGGCATCGTTGCCGGTTTCTATGCCTTCCCAAATACATTCCTTCTGATGGCGATCCTTGGCGGGATTATCCTCGACAAGATGGGAATCCGGCCTACGGGACTGCTATTTGCCGTTTTTATGCTGATTGGAGCGTTTCTCACCGCCTATGGCGCAACAGAATATTTTAACAACGGTGGTTTCGGATATGCTTTCCTGAACTCTTTCTGGTCCGGTTATTCGCCCGGTTTGAAGATGATGGCGCTGGGTATGCTGATTTTCGGCCTGGGTGCCGAGACGAGTATTGTGGTGATCAGCAAGATCCTGGTGAAATGGTTTAAAGGATATGAAATTGCCCTTGCTTTTGCGATCAATCTTGGCATCGCCCGAATTGGAACTGCCCTGGCATTCAACCTTTCGCCACGACTTGTCATGCCCGATTTCTGGACATTCCCCATTTGGTTTGCTGTGATGCTCCTCCTCATCGGCTTTCTCTCTTTCCTGATTTATACCATGTTTGACGTGAAACTCGACAGGCAACAACATAGCCAGGCATCACTTCTGGATGCCGAAGAGAAGTTCAAACTGGCCGATTTAGGGAAACTTTTCACCAACCGGTCGTTCTTATTTATCACCTTTCTCTGTGTCACGTTTTATGCAGCCGTTTTCCCCTTCCTGAAATATGCACCGGATTTCTTTTACCATAAATTTGGCATCTCCCGGGCATCAAGCGGTGATATCGCATCGTTGTTGCCTTACGGAACAGTTTTGTTTACGCCGCTCTTCGGTTGGTTTGTGGATAAAAAAGGGAAAAGCGCTTCGCTCATGATCTATGGGTCGCTGATGCTGGTGATCATCCATCTGCTATTCACATTCACCATGTTTAACCCCTATGTGCTGATGGTGTTACTGGGCATCGCTTTCTCGCTGGTGCCTGCAGCCATGTGGCCTTCAGTTGCGAAGATCGTCCCCGAATACCGCATTGGAACAGCTTACGGTACGATGTTTTCATTGCAGAACCTCGGTCTTTTTGCGGTACCGATTCTGGCAGGGTATATCCTCGATGAAACCAATCCGGGTATTAACTCCCAAGCGATAGAGGCTGGTTCCCGACTCATTTACACACCTACGATGCTGATGTTCGTCGGATTTGGGATTTTGGGATTCATATTTGCCCTGTTCCTGAAATGGGATGATAAAACCTCAGGGTACGGACTGGAACTCCCGTCCAATGCACAAGTGGCACCAAAAGATTAGGGACGGGTATGATGTTCAGATTTTTAACGATTCTGTTTTTTTTTGTTGTTGTCACAGTTCATGCACAACTTAACAGGGGAGGTGTGCCATGTAGCTTCAACCACCACAGAGGACAACTACCAACGGTCGATCTGGTTGTTACACCACCTGATATGGAAGCCCTTGCGGCAGAAGATCTCATTCACCCTGTCCCGTACAGGTTCGCTGTCAATTTGCCGGTGAACCGAATGATCAGTCCACAGTTGGCAGTTGGCAGTGAGCAGTTGGCAGATGACAGTATTTGGCTCTTCACCATCCACGCTCCCGGAGCCAAAGCCATCACGGTCTATTTCGACCGGTTTTACATCCCCCCGGGAGGAAGACTTTTCGTTTATAATAGCGAAAAAACAATCTTACTGGGTGCCTTCACCGATTTGAACAATCATTCCTCCGGGCGCTTTTCCACTGCACTGATTGCCGGCGACCAGGTTACTCTCGAGTACAACCAGCCGGTTGAAACATCCGGCATTCCCGATCTGCATATCGCCGAGATCGCTTACGCATACAGGGGAGTTTCTGACCTGTCCGACAAAACAGGGTTTGGCTCCTCCGGTCCCTGTGAGGTGAATATCCCCTGCGCTGAAGCCGATCCATGGCAAAATCAGCAAAAGGGAATTGCCCGGGTTGCGGTGAAAAAAAACGGTGCTACCTACTGGTGCTCAGGCTCGCTGATGAATAATACCCGCCAGGATAAAACACCCTATTTCCTGTCAGCTGATCATTGCAGCAAAGGGGCAAAACCTTCAGATTACAGCCAATGGATATTTTATTTTAACTACAACTCTCCCACATGTGAAGATCCACCCGTTGAGCCGGGATTCAGAACAATGGTGGGAACTGAGGTAAAATCGGCCGCTGGCGATGTAAATTTCAAAGGATCAGATTTTCTCTTGCTGTTGCTGAACCAGATGATCCCCGACACGTTTGATGTTTGGTTCAATGGATGGAACAGGGAAGATATTGCCAGCCCTTTTGGAGTGGGGATTCATCATCCCATGGGTGATATTAAAAAGATCTCAACCTACGCAGAACCCTTGATTTCAACAAACTGGAACGGACACACCGAAACGACCCACTGGCAGGTAACATGGAGTGCAACTCCTAACGGACATGGTGTTACAGAAGGAGGCTCTTCCGGTTCACCAATCTTTGACGCTGACGGAAGGGTGGCAGGAACACTAACCGGTGGTGAGGCTCTTTGCGACTCTGCCCTCCTCAACAGCCCCGACTTTTACGGCAAGTTCAGCTATTCGTGGGATATGAATGGGCCCGACAATACTCAGCGTCTCAGCTACTGGCTTGATCCTGACAGCACCGGTGTGATGGTGCTCGACGGGATTGCCCTAACGATTGAAGAACCTGAAATGATCTCTTCGGAGTTGCAGATGTACCCCAATCCGGCATCCGGGATATTGAACCTGAAATCAACCCACTTGAAAGAGCAGACAGGAATCCATATAAATATACTCGATTCGTGGGGGAGGATGGTTGCCTCATTCACCCAGGCCAGTGATCGCTCTGGTCATCTCTCCATCGATATTTCATCACTTCCCAATGGGTTTTACCTGATCACTCTCGCCACAGAGGAGTTATCTCTCACCGGAAGAATCATTAAGCTCTGAAGAACATCGTGCATAGATCACTCCTGTCATCGGAACATTCAACGGAAGGCTTGCTCATTGCCGGCAAGGTGGAAGCGAATATACGATTGACCCCGGAAGAGGGTCTCTGGCTATTCGAACAGGGAGAGCTGGGATGGCTTGGAATGCTGGCCGATATTGTTCGGCAAAGGAACAACGGGAACAAGGTCTTTTATATCCGGAATTTCCATATCGAGCCAACCAATGTGTGTGTCAACAAATGTCGCTTCTGCTCGTTTTCACATCATTTCAGCAAGGAGCAATGGGAGCTTTCGGTTGATCAGATCCTTGAAAGAGTTCAACAACAGCCTGACGGGGTAAAAGAGCTCCACATCACCGGAGCCGTACATCCGGGAAGAGATCTATACTATTATGGAGATATTTTAAAGGCAATCCGCAAAATCCGTCCTGAGTTGCATATCAAGGCTTACTCTGCCGTTGAGCTCGACTACATGATAACCAGGGCGAAGTTATCGTTTAAGGATGGGCTGACCTACCTGAAGGAGTGTGGACTTGACTCTGTCCCGGGCGGAGGAGCGGAGATATTTGACGAAACCGTTCGACGGGATATTGCGGGAATGAAGTCCTCGTCGGAAACCTGGCTGAAGATTCATGAAACAGCCCATAAACTTGGGATTTCATCCAATGCAACCATGCTTTACGGTCACCTTGAAACCTATGCGCACCGGATCGACCATTTGGAAAGACTACGCCAACTGCAGGACCAGACAAAAGGCTTTAATGCTTTCATCCCACTGAAGTTCAAGAATTGGAACAACGAAATGGATCAGCTCCCCGAAGTCGCTATTACGGAAGATATGCGGAATTATGCTGTTTCAAGGATTTACCTGGATAACATCTCTCACCTGAAGGCCTACTGGCCTGCCATTGGCAAGCAAAATTCCAGGATATCCCTCTCCTTCGGTGTGGATGACATGGACGGTACGATCAACGATTCGACGAAAATATACTCCCTTGCCGGTGCCGAGGAACAGAGCCCGGTTTTCACTGTTTCTGAGATGCAGGAATTCATTCGTTCGGCAGGCCGTGAACCGGTTGAACGGGATTCGCTTTACAATCCCCTATAACCCTCCCCCTCTCCTTCAGGAGAGGGGGTTAGGGGGTGGTACATTTGCTCCTTCAATAGCTAGGGGGTGGATACTGTAAGTTCTTTCTCGATCTTTTGATGCACCACTTCCGCCAGTTCTTTGGGTTCCATGCCCTTGTAGTCCTCATAAGGGATCGGATCGAGAATCCGGACCCGAAGGTTGTGTTGTTTCGAGATCAGGTAACCACCTTTCCTGATTGCTTCTGACGTACCTGAAATAACAATAGGAAGAATCGGGATATGTGTGTCGAGTGCCAGATGAAAGGCGCCGCTTTTAAATGGTTGGAGATTTCCGTCTCTCGACCGGGTGCCTTCCGGAAAAATCATCATGGAATTGCCTTTCAGCAGATCGCGCTTCGCCCGTTCCATCATCTTATGCATACTTGACTTTTTCCCCCGGCGTAACGCGATGTATCGGTTCATCGCCATGTTCCACCCAAGGAACGGGACGAAAAAGAGAGAGCGTTTTGCCACCCACTTGAAATGCAGGCGCAGGGTGAACAGAACAAGGATATCCGCCCCCGATTGATGGTTTGAGACAATGACGTAAGTCCCTTTTTTATCGATCTTTTCCTTCCCGGAAACATTCAGCCGCCAGAGTGGATTTAACCAGAAAGCAAGGTTGGACCAGGTGCAGGAGAACTGATGCAGGTAATACCTCCGGCTGTCAAATGGCATCGTAACAATCCATATCAGTAAAGCTGCCGGAAAAAGGATTGCCGAGGTCCCGAACAACTCAATCCAGAACCAAACGGAATAGAGATATGTCCAAAACTTCCTCATATATTTAATTCCTCATTCTTCACTCCTCTATCTCACCCCTAAGTCCCCTGACTTACCCCTAAGTCCCCTGACTTACCCCTAAATCCCCTGAAGGGGACTTGCTCTGCTTCGCAGTCATATCCTTCCGAAGGGAGGAGTAAGCCCCCTTTAGGGGGTTTGGGGGTGGGGGTAAGTATACTTCCTCCATTTCTCCAACACCGCCTGAAGATCCTCCGGCAACTCAGAGTCGAACACCATATTCTCCCGTGATGCCGGATGAACAAACCCCAGAGATTTTGCATGCAATGCCTGCCGGGGTATCATGTCGAAACAATTCTGTACAAACTGCTTGTACTTTGTGAAAGTCGTTCCTCTCAGGACCTCGTCCCCGCCATATTTTGCATCGTTGAAGAGCGGATGCCCGATGTGCTTGAAGTGAGCACGGATCTGGTGGGTGCGGCCGGTCTCCAATTTACACTCTACCAGGGTGACATACCCAAACCGCTCAAGCACCTTGTAATGCGTGACAGCATGTCTTCCTATCTCCTCATCTTCGTAAATAGCCATGACAGTCCGGTCGCGACCGCTGCGGGCAATATTCCCGGTGATGGTTCCTGTATCATCCTTCAGATCTCCCCAAACAAGGGCAATGTAAGTGCGTGCGATGGTGTGATCGTAGAATTGCCTGGCAAGTTTCGACTGAATCAGCTCGTTTTTTGCAATGAGGAGAATGCCGGTCGTGTCTTTGTCAATCCGGTGAGCAAGAAAGGGCTTGGCATCCATGGCCTTGTTCTCCGCCGTGTTCTGAAAATAGAAGACGAGGGCATTCAGCAGGGTTCCCGAAAAATTTCCATGTCCCGGATGCACAACCATGCCAGCCTCCTTATTGATCACCAGGATATCCTTGTCTTCATAAACCACATGGATCGGGATATCTTCTGGATAGATCTCTGTATCCCTGGGAGGATAGGCCAACACGATGGTGATGACGTCAACAGGCCTGACTTTGTAATTCGGTTTGACTGCCTGGTCGTTTACCAGGATATTCCCTGCCTTAGCCGCGTTTTGGATTCGGTTGCGGGAGGCATCAGAAAGCTTGGTAAACAGGTATTTGTCAATTCGGAGAGGAGCTTGTCCTGCGTCTACCGTAAACCTGTAATGCTCATAAAGTTCACCCGATTCGTCTGTATGTTCATTTGGATCACTCATGAAAAGGGAGGACTGTTTTAAGATCGTTACCGATTGACAACCAGTTTAGCAGTGCCAACTACCTGTCGGGATGAACCGGAAAGAGTGACAATATAGATTCCTGGACCTAATCCGGAGACATCGATTTTTCCGCCGTAGATTTCCCTTAGAACTTCCTGTCCGAACAGGTTATACAGTTGGATTGTGTAAACTTCTGATTTGCTGGTAGAGCCGGGGAGGTTAATCTGAACTTCCCCGGATGCCGGATTCGGGTAAATCTTCAGTGTTGCAATTTCGTCTCTCCTCTCCGGGATGCCCAGAGGGATTGGTTTTCCAACGATCGGACGGATCATCAACGAACCGTTGAAGGTGCTTGTGAGCCATTGTCCGCTTACATTAAAGAGAATCTGTTCGCGACTGTTGTTGTACCGGTCAAACCCGAGGTTGAGGTTGTCGTTTGTGGTTTGTTCCCATCCCACATAGAAGGTGTTTGAGACCCTAAGAGGAGGATCAAGGTGATAGGTGACAAATTTATTCAGGCTGTCGGCAAACCTGGGGCGTACAAGTTCTTCATACATTACCTGGTCAGGCTTCCCGTTGGCATCGTTCCATATTTTCAGGTAGAAGAACTGAACGTTGTTTCCACTCAGGGTTCGGTTGAAGAGGAACTGAACTGCGCGAAGGGTGTCGGGTGTTTTATTCAGCTTGAACCGATAGGCAAGAAGGGATCCGGCAGGAGTGAGTCCGTAACCGGCATCAGGCGTTCCGTCATCATAGGCAAAATAGTTGTAAAAACGCTGGTACGCCTGCATGGTATCCCCCAGCAACGATCCGTCAACGGCTTCCACATGATGGGTGATCAGGAAGGTGGCACTGTCGGCCGCACTGATTGGAAATAGCTGAAGAACAGGTGGATGTGCAAATGGAATATACGTAACATAGCCATAGGTATAGAAGGGCTTTATCACATACTGGCCTCCCGAGTAGTCTGACAACCAAACGCCGTTTACCTGCTGCATCGTGTACCCGTAGGTTGAGTTATGGTCGATCAGGTCGCGGTTGCTGATCAGGATGTCGAGGGTATCAGACATCTCGTTCGTCGGGTTATCTGTGTATTGAGGGAATGGCATCGATGTGTATGTCTTCAGCATCGAAGGAGAACGCTCTATAAATGTGATCTCCGGACGCAAGGTATCAGCGGTGGATCTGTTGATATTCAAATAGATTTCGTCAAGGTTCCACTGAGAGCAGTTGCTTTGCCAGCTGGGCTCGGCCGAACTGGCCAGACTCACATAGTTGTAGAATTGAAACCGGAATTTCTTCCTGAAAAACTGTGTGTCGACAATGGGGATCATCACCTGCACAAAATACTGGTTGTGGTGGATGTAGAACGTGTCGAGCGACATTCCCTGTGTTCTCCATATCTCCTGCCATACGGCATCAATATGTGTGGTATCGGTAGAGGTGATGCTGTCCCATTCGGGGGTCACGAGGAACCGGAGCATCAGCGAGTCGGCCACGTGTGGCGGTTTGCCTCTTCCTTCAGGCTGGTACCAGAAACTCAGATAGACTGAATCCGCAGGAGTAAGCGCCCTGGCAGCTGGGGTAAAAATGCTGTCGAGACGGATGTACCTGGAAGTAAGGTGGTCTGCAAGAAAGGTAGTAGGTCCGGGTACAGCGATGGGATACATCTGACCAGAGTCGCTGATGGCATCAAGGGTTACTGCACCGCGGTTAACAGGGTAGACAGGGATGTCGGTGTTGACAAACGCATAGTTGTCGATCCAGCGGGCATCACTGGGAAATATGGTTGCCTCCCTGAAGTCATCAAAAAAGGGAAGCTCCATCGGAACTGTATCCAACCCGTTCGAGACATCCTTCAACCTGTTTAGCTCCGCAGCTTTCGCCTGAATAACAGGATTCATCTCCAATCCCACAAGCACCTCCTGGGCGAAAGAACTACCTAAACAACACAGAAAAAGTATACTTAAAATTAAACGCATCAAGGATTTACGATTTACGATTTATAAATTCATCCATTCATCATCAC
>JACZJJ010000021.1 GCA_014860625.1 Bacteroidales bacterium
CCTCCGCAGGCAGCTAAGAAAGTACAAAGAGAAGCAACGGGGTAAATAATAATCACTAAATTTTCAGAATTCTCTTTGATAATTTTCTAATTCTTTATACTTTTGCAGTCCTTTTTCGTGAAGGACTGTTTTTTTATATAGTGTGGGCGGACAAAAATGCCGATGTAGCTCAGTTGGTAGAGCAGCTGATTTGTAATCAGCTGGTCGGCGGTTCGAGTCCGTCCATCGGCTCTGTAGAGACGAGGCATGCCTCGTCTCTACAGAATACACGGGGAGATACCAGAGCGGTCAAATGGGGCAGACTGTAAATCTGTTGGCTAAGCCTTCGGAGGTTCGAATCCTCCTCTCCCCACCACTAAAGTAGCGAAATAGCGAAATTTCGCTACCTAGATTGCGGAAGTAGCTCATTTGGTAGAGCGGAAGCCTTCCAAGCTTCAGGTGGCGGGTTCGAGCCCCGTCTTCCGCTCAAATCTGGGCCACAAACCGGGTTTCTACTTGATCCCGGTTATTGTCCGGGATGAATAAAAGCCTTTGTAGCTCAGGGGTAGAGCACTTCCTTGGTAAGGAAGGGGTCAGCAGTTCAATTCTGCTCAAAGGCTCATAAAAAATCTTGCAATTAATCAAAAATCACGTAATTAAACTTTAATTCAAAATGGCTAAAGAAAAATTCGAACGTTCAAAACCACACGTCAATGTTGGAACAATCGGACACATTGACCATGGTAAAACAACCTTAACAGCTGCTATTACACTCGTACTCGCAGAAAAAGGACTCTCTGCTTTCCGGTCGTTTGACTCGATTGACAATGCTCCTGAGGAGAAAGAAAGAGGTATTACTATTAATACTGCACACATTGAGTATTCAACCGCGAATCGTCACTATGCGCACGTTGACTGTCCGGGACACGCTGACTACATTAAAAACATGGTTACCGGTGCTGCCCAGATGGACGGCGCTATCCTTGTTGTAGCTGCTACCGATGGTCCTATGCCGCAGACCAACGAGCACATTCTGCTTGCACGTCAGGTAGGTGTACCTCGTATGGTAGTTTTTATGAACAAATGCGACAGTGTTGATGACCCTGAACTCCTCGACCTCGTGGAGATGGAGATTCGCGACCGTCTTACCTTCTACGGTTTTGATGGCGACAACACTCCGATTATCCGTGGATCTGCATTGGGCGGTCTCAACAAGGAGCCGGAATGGGTGGATAGAATCATGGAATTGATGGATGCTGTTGACACCTATATCCCACTGCCTCCGCGCGATATTGACAAGCCTTTCCTGATGCCCGTTGAGGACGTATTCTCAATTACTGGCCGTGGTACTGTTGCTACCGGAAGAATCGAACTAGGTGTTATCAATACCGGCGACCCTGTTGACATTATCGGTATGGGTGCTGAGAAGATGAAATCAGTTGTTACCGGAGTTGAGATGTTCCGTAAGATCCTCGACAGAGGAGAAGCTGGTGACAACGCTGGTCTGCTCCTTCGTGGAATTGACAAGGATGAAATCCGCCGTGGTATGGTCATCGCAAAACCCGGTTCTGTTACACCTCACAAACACTTCAAAGCAGAGGTTTATATCCTGAAGAAAGAAGAAGGTGGACGTCACACTCCATTCCATAACAAATATCGTCCGCAGTTCTATTTCAGAACCACCGATGTTACGGGTGAGATTATCCTTCCCGAAGGTGTTGAAATGGTAATGCCTGGCGATAACCTGGGTATTGAAGTACAATTGATCTCTGAGATCGCCATGAGCAAAGGTCTTCGTTTCGCTATCCGTGAAGGTGGACGTACTGTTGGTGCCGGTCAGGTTACAGAGATTCTTGACTAATTAACCTGTTGAATTAAAGATTAATTGCACACGGGTGTAGCTCAATTGGTAGAGTGGCGGTCTCCAAAACCGTAGGCTGTGGGTTCGACTCCTACCACCCGTGCAAATATTTAGATAAATGGCTAAGTTTAAATTGGTTACCTACGTTCAAGAGAGCTACGACGAATTGGTCCATAAAGCATCCTGGCCTACATGGTCTGAGTTGCAAAGTAGCGCAATCGTCGTATCTGTAGCTTCACTTATCATTGCCCTGGTCGTTTTTGCAATGGACGAAGTCTTCCGGAATGTTCTGATGCAGTTCTACAAGCTTTTCTAGCCGTCCATTGAAGATTTATCTAAGAGTATACAGGATTCTACACGTCGATACAATTGCACGAAGGCATGAGTGAACAGGATAAAAAGTGGTACGTAGTCAGAGCTATCAGTGGTAATGAGAAGAAGGTAAAGCAATATCTCGAAAGTGAGATTGCCAATCACAATCTTCAGGATTACATTACCCAGGTTCTGATCCCCACTGAGAAGGTTTACATGATTCGTAACGGGAAAAAAGTAAGCAAGGAGCGGAACTATTTTCCAGGTTATGTGCTCATTGAAGCCAATCTTGTCGGCGAAGTGCCCCATATCATCAGGAATGTTCCCGGAGTTCTGGGATTTCTTGGCGCCAAAGGAGAAGCTCATCCGCTTCGCCCTTCGGAAGTGAAACGTCTGCTAGGGAAGTTTGACGAACTGTCGGAGCAGGGTGAAGAGATCAACATTCCATACATCGTTGGCGAAACGGTGACAGTGGTGGATGGTCCTTTCAACAGCTTCAGCGGCGTGATTGAAGAGATAAATGAAGAGAAGAAAAAACTGAAAGTGATGGTCAAGATCTTCGGACGGAAAACCCCGCTCGAACTTGGCTTCATGCAGGTACAAAAAGAGTAAAAATAAGTAACATGGCAAAAGAAGTATCAGCTTTAATTAAGTTGCAAATCAAGGGTGGTTCTGCTAATCCATCACCCCCGGTTGGTCCCGCTCTGGGCGCCAAGGGTGTGAACATCATGGAATTCTGCAAGCAGTTTAACGCCCGTACACAGGATAAAGGTGGGAAGGTAATTCCCGTTATCATTACTGTTTACCGTGATAAGTCGTTTGATTTCATTATCAAGACGCCTCCGGTAGCCATCCAGCTGATGGAAGCGGTAAAACTGCAAAAGGGTTCAGCTGAACCAAACCGACTGAAGGTGGGAGCTGTCTCATGGAATCAGGTTAAGCAGATTGCTGAAGATAAGATGGTTGACCTCAATGCTTTCACCGTTGAGGCAGCGATGAGAATGGTTGCAGGAACAGCGCGCAGCATGGGAATCAACGTAACAGGAACTGCACCATTTTAATATTGGAGAGATGCTAGGAATTGCATCTCTACTTAAAAAAGAAATACTATGACAAAATTGACTAAGAAGAGAAAAGCAGCTTTTGAGAAATACGACCGTGAGGCTGTTTACTCACTGACTGATGCAATAGGGATTGTCAAAGACATTACCGATACGAAATTTGATTCCTCCATTGATATAGACATCCGCCTGGGTGTAGATCCCCGTAAGGCAAACCAAATGGTTCGTGGTACCGTGACGCTTCCTCACGGAACCGGGAAAACTATCCGGGTATTGGTGTTGTGTACACCCGATAAAGAAGAAGAAGCCACGTTGGCCGGCGCTGACTTTGTCGGACTGGATGATTACATTGCAAAGATCAAGGGTGGCTGGACAGATGTTGATGTTGTTATCACCATGCCCAGCGTTATGGCTAAAGTTGGAGCCTTAGGAAAGATCCTGGGCCCCCGCGGGTTGATGCCAAACCCTAAAACCGGAACCGTCACAATGGAGGTGGGAAAAGCCGTCCAGGATGTGAAAGCCGGTAAGATCGATTTTAAAGTTGACAAATTTGGAATCATCCATGCTTCTGTTGCCAAAGTTTCATTTGAACCTGACAAAATTGAAGAGAACACCAAGGAACTTATCCAGACAGTAGTCAAATTGAAGCCTGCTTCCGCAAAGGGGACTTATGTTAAAAGTATTTACCTCTCAAGTACAATGAGTCCCGGTGTGCAGGTGGAACCCAAATCTGTTACGGCTTAATATTTCAGTAACCTGAACATCAATCATGAAAAAAGAAGAAAAAAATCAGTTAATCGAATCAATGGTTGAGAAGCTGAAAGAGGCCAATATTTTCTACCTTACCGATATCTCTGACCTGAATGTGGAAACTTCCGGACGACTGCGGCGACTTTGCTTCAAACGCGATATAAAGCTGCAGATGATCAAGAATACCCTCCTCAAGAAGGCAATGGAGAAAAGCGGAAAGGAATTTGAACCTTTTTACAGTATCCTTAACGGATCTACCTCTATCATGTTTTCAGAGGTCGCAAACGACCCTGCTCTGCTGATCCAGGAGTTCCGGAAAAAGTCACCGAAGCCCATCCTGAAAGGAGCATGGGTTGAAGAGACTGCATACCTTGGAGACGATCAGCTGTTAACACTGGCTAGTATCAAGTCGAAGAATGAACTGGTGGCAGACCTGGTTGCCCTGTTGCAATCGCCTGCTAAGAACGTTATCTCGGCTTTGCAGTCTGGTGGAGCGAATCTCTCGGGCATCGTGAAGACATTGTCGGAACGTCCCGAATAATCATTGAGTTAAACAACAAGAATTATAAACCGTCCGGAATGACCGGAAACCAAAACAACAATTGAAATGGCAGACTTAAAAGCTTTTGCTGAACAGTTAGTTAACCTGACCGTTAAAGAGGTCAATGAATTGGCAGCAAT
>JACZJJ010000164.1 GCA_014860625.1 Bacteroidales bacterium
CTTCTTGCATGAAACCCTTGCTGGTTGTGGCTTTTCGACATCAGTTATTAACAAAATAACCGATTTATTAACATTTATGCCTGTTTTCGACGATCGAGCCTTGACAATGCCCGTAAATAGTGTATATTTGTCGGGTCTAAAAAATGAATATTCACTTAAATTGAACAAAAATGAACAAGGCTCAATTAATCGAAGCAATCGCATCTGAAGCAAAAATGACAAAAGCTGATGCCAAAAGGGCATTGGAAGCTGTTGTTGGTGCAACCACCAAGGCACTTGCCAAAGGTGAAAGAGTTGCTTTAGTTGGTTTCGGTTCTTTTGCAGTATCAAAGAGAGCTGCCCGTAAAGGCCGTAATCCTCAGAATGGCAAAGAGATCAAGATTGCCGCTAAGAAAGTGGTAAAATTCAAAGCTGGTGCTGAGTTAGCCAAGAAAGTTAAGTAAGGCTGCAACGCACGAAAGAAGTAGGGGCTGTTTCAAACGTTGAGGCAGCTCCTATTTCTTTTCAGGCCCATCTTTTTTTAGCAGAAACCTGTATGGAAGGCTGGCATCTTCTCCTGCATAACCGACTCCGATCCGGGGGGTGACAAGAATCTGATCTGCTGGAATCATTTTTCCTACATCTTCAATCCAGATAGCTGGTCTTTCGGAATCCGATGGGATCTGAGTGAGGTCTAGCCCCGAGTATGAAAAATGTATTCCCAGCGCTTCGGTGACCTTTCCAGGACCATTGGAGAAATCAATCCCAATTTTCTCCTTTTTTCGACGTTGCTTCATTATTTCAATACCTTCAAAAGGCTCTATCGCACGGATCAATACAGCATGCGGGATTCCCTCCTGATTGGTAACAACGTTAAAGAGAGAATGCATCCCATAACACAGGTAAACGTAAGCAGTTCCTCCTTTGACATACATGATCTCCGTGCGTCGCGTCTTTCGTCCTCCGAAAGCATGCGAAGCCCTGTCGGTGATGCCGGCATAGGCTTCAGTTTCGGTAATGATGCCGGAGGTTTTTTCTCCCTCTATTCTTGTGGAGAGTCGTTTCCCAAGGAGGTCTCGGGCAAGTGAAACGACATCGGGTTGGAGGTAGAAGGAGTGGGGAAGCATTTCAATTACGAATTACGAATTACGAATTACGAATTACGAATTACGAATTACGAATGACGAATGACGAATGACGAATGACGAATGATGAATGATGAATGACGAATGATGAGTGATTATATTGGATACGAAGGTAGCAGTTTTGATTGGAAGCTCGTTATTTGTAACAGTCGAAGCAGACGAAGGGGATAGAGAGGGTGAATTCACCCTTTTGCCGGCACAGATTATTGATGCGGTTTGCGGTTTCTCCAATAATCTCATCTGCCTTGTCTGCCGGAAGAATGGATTTCCACGAGGGGAGGAAGTAATTTTTAATCGTGAAGTGGCGGAGCATTGCTTCTGCATCTGTAAACCTGTACTTAAATCCATCGACATCAATGCTTTTTATTGCGAACCCTGCTGAAATGATCAGATCCTTCAGGAATTCAACCGGTTTTCGCTTCGAGGCAATATGAACCTGCATTTGATCCACCTCTTTGGTCAGCCCTTTCTCCCGCAACACCTCTTCAAAGAAGTCATAGAACTCAATCATGGTATAGGGCAGGTTCATGGTCATTACCATCTGAGCTCCTGGTTTGGCAACACGATAGCACTCCTTTAAGGCCACACATTGATCATTGACATTGTTCAGTCCGTTATTGGATGTGATCAGGTCAAATTGGTCATTGTCAAAAGGTATCTTTTCAGCTACACCCTCAACGATAGTGGCATTTTTGACTTCCCGATGCGTGATTTTTGCAGTGATTATCTGGCAGGCATCCTCCAGCGGGTCCAAGCCGGTGACATGACCCGGTATTCCGAGGCGATCGGCGATTTCGAGCAGGGGGAATCCATGGCCGCTGCCAATATCCAGCACTTTCATTCCAGCCCTTAACCTTATTGTTTCAAGGAGCATCAGTCCGAATGGGGCAGACCAAAGCGGGAGTTCGTCGTATGATTCAATAAGGATGCCTGTCATAGAGGAGAAAGATGTTGGATAACTGTCGGGATGAGATGTGCATTTCGAAGTACTAAAATAGTGGTTATTTTGATCATAGGCAGATTTTCCTTATCTTTGTGAATATTGGTAAGCTTTTCTCAGGGT
>JACZJJ010000165.1 GCA_014860625.1 Bacteroidales bacterium
TTGTTGAAGGGGGGCATGTCGATGTCGGAGTGGATATCTTCAGCCAACACCCGTCCGGGAGAGGAGGGGAGAGTGGTTTGTTCTGTTCCCAGGGGGGAGGCACTCTCAAGCAAACAATCCAGGGCTTCTTTAAAGGAAATCATCATCACTCGGTTCAGCCTTGCAGCTCCTTTAGAAAGGTGTCAAACCCTTCATGAATAACACGGTCAACGCGGGCATGAAACTGATCAAAAGCCTTGACAAGCCGTTTCCCTTCGGGAGTGAGCTGCGTGTTGCCTCCTTCGGCTCCTCCCCGGTGTTTTTCCAGGAGGGGAAATCCAAAAAAATCTTCAATCTTCTTCAAATTTCCCCAGGTGCGCCGGTAGGTATAACCCAATTCATCACAGGCCGCTTTCATGGAACCCTTTTCTTCGATCAGCTTCAGCATTTGCCATTTTCCGTCTCCCAGAATGCCTTTCCCGGCCAAGTCTTCCATCCACATTTTATAGTGGAGCTGGATGTTGTCCAGTTTGGATTCAAATTTGGTTTTCATGACATCGTATTTCAAGCAAAGTTAACGCAATTAACGATATGTTGGTTTGTGCATGTCCATTATTTAGAACTAATATAAATAAAATTGTATCTTTGCAAAAAAAGCTGGATGAAAAAAGAGAGCGGACTTCTTGTTTTACTTTTCTTTGGCGTCCTTATGGGAGCTCTGGATATTTCCATCGTGGGGCCTGCCATTCCCAGTATTGAGGAGACGTTGCATGTGAATGAGAAAGACCTCAGTTGGGTATTCTCCATCTATGTATTATTCAGCTTGGTTGGCATTTCGATCATGGCAAAACTGTCTGACCTTTTTGGTCGCCGATGGATCTATATCCTGGCTCTGGGTATTTTCGGGACCGGATCACTGATCGTCAGTTTATCCACCGATATCACCTGGCTGCTGGCTGGAAGGGCTGTACAGGGTTTTGGCGCCAGCGGTATTTTCCCTGTGGCATCCGCAGTGATAGGCGATGTGTTTCCTGTTGAAAAGCGGGGCAGGGTTTTGGGACTTATCGGTGCCGTATTTGGCCTGGCTTTCATCATGGGACCATTTATTGCCGGTTTTATCCTGATGTCCTATTCCTGGAATGCCCTGTTTCTAATTAACATACCGGTTGTCATCGTCCTGATGATCGCCTCTGTTTTTTTGCTTCCTTCCGTTCCGATGAAAGCTACCGGAAGAGTGGATGTGGAGGGGATGATCATGATGGCTGTCATCCTCGGAGCATTTACGTTCGGAATCAACCTGGTAGATGCCGACAACCTCACGGAAAGCCTCAGTACATGGCCTATTTTACCTCTGCTGCTCGTGGTTTTAATTCTAACTCCGTTGATGATCATGATGGAGTATTACAACAAAGCTCCGGTGTTCAACGTCCGTTTGTTCAAGTCCATGCAGATACGTCTTGTTGGTTTTATCGCGCTGGGCTTGGGCTTGTTTCAGTCGGCTATCGTGTTTCTGCCATCGCTGGCCGTTACCTCTTTCGGTGTGGATCCCAGTAAAGCGAGCTTCATGCTGCTGCCCGTTGTTCTGCTTACCGCTTTCGGATCCCCTATCAATGGCCGGCTTGTGGATAAGCTTGGTTCGAGGGTTATCATCGTAACCGGACTGGTTTTTGCAACGATTGCCCTCTATATTCTGAGCCGCATTGCCGGAAATATGAACCTCTTTTATGTGGGTGGAGCCCTCCTCGGACTCGGGTTGTCGATGCGGGCAGCACTGAACTATATCATGCTCAACGAGGTTGGTCCCTCCGAAAGAGCCAGCACGCAGGGCATCCTCATCATCTTTATCAGTGTCGGACAACTTAGCGGTGCAGCCATTGTTGGTGTGATTACCTCCTCCTCATGGGGAAAAGATCTTGGATTTTCCTACACGTTCCTCGGAATGGCCGGATTATCCCTGTTGCTGATGCTCAGTGCGCTGTTTCTTAAATCGAGGAGGAAAGAGATTCAAGGGGAAATGAAATAGGAAATACGGAAATACGAAATACGAAATACGAAAAGCGAAACTATTATGAACAATGCAGCGATATATTTTGAGCGTCCTTCCAACGAGAAGACGTTGAACCACTCTCCCGGATCGCGGGAGCGGAAATTACTGAGTGCCGAGCTCGACCGGATCAGTGCCAATACCGAAGATATTCCTCTGATCATTGGAGGGAAAGAGGTGAGGACCGGTAAGATGGGCAAGGTGGTCATGCCCCACAACCACCAGCATGTACTGGCAACATATCATATGGCCGGGGAGGCTGAAGTGCAAATGGCCATTGATGCAGCCAAAAAGGCGCATGACGAATGGGAGAGTATCTCCTGGGTGGAACGGGTGTCGATCAGTCTGAAGGCAGCCGAATTGCTGGCTACCACTTACCGTCCCCTAATCAATACAGCCACCATGCTGGGTCAGGGAAAAAGTGTTTACCAGGCTGAGATTGATGCCGCCTGTGAAACGATCGACTTTCTCCGGTTTAATGCCCGGTTTACTTCCGAGATTTACGGGGATCAGCCTCACTCGTCGCCGGGTATTATCAACCGGTTTGAATACCGGCCACTGGAAGGGTTCGTGTTCACAGTCACTCCGTTTAATTTCACAGCGATTGCCTCCAATCTCAATATGGCTCCTGTGGTGATGGGAAATACGGTGGTATGGAAGCCGGCAACGACCTCGCTGTTATCCAACTATATTTTGATGAAAGTTTTCCATGAAGCGGGGTTACCTGATGGGGTGATCAACTTCATCCCGGGATCGGGAGGCGCAATCGGGAAGCAGGTGTTAAGTCACCGCGACCTGGCCGGTATCCATTTCACGGGTTCTACCTCTACCTTCAATCAAATATGGAAGCAGACTTCAGAAAATATCTCAAACTTCAAATCCTATCCCCGCATCGTAGGTGAAACGGGAGGCAAGGATTTTATTTTCGTTCACCCGTCGGCCGATCCGCAGGAGGTTGCTGTTGCCATGGTGCGCGGCGCGTTCGAGTATCAGGGGCAGAAATGCTCGGCGGCATCCCGCACCTATATCCCCGAGTCGCTGTGGAACGATATCCACGACCGGGTAGGCGAAATGATCTCACAGATTACTGTCGGACCGGTTCGTGAGTTCCATCACTTCATGAATGCCGTGATCGATGAGAAATCGTTCGACAACATCATGAGTTATATCGATTATGCCGGGAAATCTCCGGATGCCACGATTCTGTTTGGCGGAACCGGTGATAAATCGGTAGGATATTTCATTCAGCCAACGGTCATTCTCACCACCGATCCCCATTTCAAAACCATGGAGGAGGAGATCTTTGGTCCGGTTCTGACCATTTATGTTTACAAAGACAATGATTTTGAGAAGACCCTCAGCATTTGCGATCAGACATCGCCTTACGCGCTGACGGGCTCGGTCTTTTCACGCGACCGCCAGGCACTGAACCAGGCTTGCCGGATCCTTCGCTATGCGGCAGGCAATTTCTACTTCAACGACAAGCCTTCGGGAGCCGTGGTTGGACAGCAGCCTTTCGGAGGCGCCAGGGGGTCTGGAACAAACGATAAATCAGGAAGTTACCTGAATCTTTTGCGCTGGACGAACCCACGAACCATCAAAGAGACGCTGATCCCTGCTACGGAGTTTACCTATCCGTTCATGAAGAAGGATAGCTGCCATTAATTCAATTAGGAATTAGGAATTACGAATTACGATTGTAAGTTATAGGTACGAAGTGGGAAGTACGAATCCAATTATGTAGTATATTGCAGCCAATTTTCTTCAATATTGATTACCAATGGTAAAAATTGATTGGTTACTTGATTATAATCCGATACTGCTGGCACTGGGAGCAACACTTTTTACCTGGTTTGTTACGGCGGCAGGAGCTTCAATGGTTTTCTTTTTTAAAACGATCAACAAAAAGATCCTGAACTCAATGCTGGGTTTTGCCGCTGGAGTAATGATTGCTGCCAGTTTCTGGTCTTTGCTTAAGCCTGCAATTGAAATGTCGGAAGCCAGTGGTGGCATTCCCTGGTTGCCTGCGGTGATTGGATTTTTATCAGGAGGAGCTTTTTTACTTCTGATAGATAAAATTTTGCCTCACCTGCATCTGGGGTTGTCTACTGACAAGGCAGAAGGAATCAAAACATCCTGGCAAAGGAGTATTTTGCTTGTACTTGCCATCACGTTGCATAATATCCCGGAAGGGTTGGCTGTTGGAGTTGCTTTTGGAGCACTGGCAAATAATCCGGATGTTGGTATGCTTGCAGGAGCAATTGCCCTGGCTATTGGAATTGGATTGCAAAATTTTCCTGAAGGTGCAGCCATCTCAATTCCTCTTCGCAGAGAGGGTCTTTCCCGATTAAAAGCATTTAATTACGGTCAGCTTTCCGGTGTGGTTGAACCGATTGCCGGTGTTATTGGCGCTTACCTGGTATTGACTATTACGCCTCTATTGCCATATGCCCTTTCCTTTGCGGCAGGAGCCATGATTTTTGTTGTCGTCGAAGAATTAATACCCGAATCGCAAACCGGACATGAGACGGATTTCTCGACAATCGGAGCCATGCTTGGCTTTGCTACGATGATGCTGTTAGATGTCGCTTTCGGTTAGAGTACGAAAGCAATTGTAACCCCTAAATCCCCTAAAGGGGACTTGCGCCCTCCCCTTCAGGGGAGGGGTTGTTCTGTTAGTCCTGAAGCGGGGTCACAACCTCTAGCAGTTCCGGCAGGTCCATTCCCAGGCTCTTCAGGTGTTCAATCTTCGGGACGCCGTTTTTGGTCCAGCCCCGTCGTTCGTAGACGGCATCCAGCAATTTCTCGTATTGGCTTTCCCGGTATTCACGCGTGATGACCATTTTCTCTTCGGTCGTTTTTCCTTCGGGATCCACATTCAGGATCTCTTTCAATTGTTTGTCATACCGTTCTGCCCTTGATTCGTACTCTTCAGCTGTTACAGGACCGGCAGCACGGTAAGGTTGGGCGTCGTGTTTCCGCAGACCGTATCCCCGGCGGATGTTGAAAATCCGCTGGAAGTTATAGACCCGTTCCGATTGACGTACGATGTCTTCTTTCCTGATATTCTGACCGGTAACGGCATTGAAGATGGTTACATAATTGTCGACATGTTCGGGGACCTTTGCCGGTTCATCCGTTTCGGCATTGCCTACAGGTTCCACGTCGTTCCAGGGAAGCTTGCAAAATCCGGCCAGTCCGAACCAGGTGCGGAACATCGGGAAGTAATGAAGCGCTTCGGCTTTCTTCTCAAAAGTAGGGATCTGGTTGTTGACCATGTCCATGAAGATCAGCCAGGCTTCGTCGTGCTGAGGTCCTTTGTTGGTCATGGCATACCCACCCTGCTGAGCGAGCGATTCTTTGGAGACGTACTGCGAATACTCCAGCCCTTTGTTCTCCATTCCGATATCCTGCATGTACCGGGGATCGCCCCATCCTTTTTCGGCGAAGATCTGTTTCATTTTCCTTACGCCCTGACCGGCAATCAGCCCAAATCCTTCCCCTTTGGCAAGCTGGTGCAGCAACTCCATCGCTGTATCCGCATTGCCGAAGTTGAGTTTCAGCCCTCCTGTACGAGACTCGTTCAGGATGCCGCTTTCGAAACAATCCATGATAAACCCCAGGATCGTTCCCCAGGTGATGGTACAGATGCCATAGGTGTCGCAATAGAAATTGGCTTCAATCGTAAAATCGGGGTTGAAGATCCCGGCAATTGAACCGAGTGAAGAGGTGGTTTCATATTCGGGTCCATCCACGATTACACGGTCGCCGGCATAGGGACCACTGCGGAGCAGGTAGTTGTCAACTCCTTTGGAGCAGGCCATGTTGCACCCAACCCAGCATCCGTCGGGTACATTTTGCGTGAAGTAGGACATCCATACATCACCCGTGATCTTGTCGGCATCGGGGTGACTCCCAAACCTGAAGTTGTGAACGGGCAGCAGGTCGTAATCGTTCATGATGTTGGTGAGGTGGGCAGTCCCCTTTTTCTTCATCTCGCACTGCTGGTCATCCAGCTCACGCATCTCTGTGTTAAATTTGCGGCCACGCTCCTTGATGGGCTCCATGTCGACAACATTGTTTCTGTTGCCTCCAATCGGTTTTACATGGGCGGCGATGGCTTTGATCTTCTTGTCGCGAAGCACAGTTCCGATTCCTCCACGGCCGGCTTGTTTCAGCCTGACCTTTTTCCGTTTGATGTCGTAGAAGCTGAAGTTCAGCATCCCTATCAGGGAGTGTTCGGCAGCGGTTCCGGAAGAGACCACCGAAACATTGTATTTATCTTTTTCGTTTTCGGGATCGGCGAGCATCTCGTGCAACTCTTCGGCCAGCACGTGACTATCCGAAGGAAGATCACCGGCTTCGTAAAACTCAATCACCTCACGCTCTTCGTCGAAAATAATGAGGATCTCCTCATCAGATTTTCCCTGGACCTCCAGGGCATCAAATCCACAGAACTTGAGGAATGGTCCGAAAAAACCACCCACGTTGGAGTCGACCACGATGTCGGTCTGCGGGCTGATGGTGCAGCAGATGGCTTTTCCTGAGCCTGAATACTGGGTAATGCCGCAGCATGGGCCTCCGGAAATTACGATCTCATTTTCAGGATCGTTCCACTTGGTTTCCGGTTTTGTAGCATCCCACAACAGGCGGAGGTCAAAGCCTTTGCCTCCGATAAATTTTTCTTTCATCTCCCGGGGAACAGGCTTCTCCTTTACCTCGAGGTCGCCAACGTTGATATGAACTGTACGGTTGTTGTAACCTTTGTCAATCGGCGCCCATGTATACTTGTACTGCTTGAGTAGTTTGTGTGTTTTCTTGAATTCTTCGAAATTCATATGAGTTTTTCTTTTATTGGTTTCTTTCAGGCAAAATTAGGAAAAAAAGAGAGGGTAAAAAGTAGAATATCAAAAAGTTCGATATGTTTTTTCGGGCATATCGGAAGCGGTATTTGGATTTTTGTATTTTTGTATGGTTACCCCTAAATCCCCTGAAGGGGACTTACTCCGCTTCGCGGGTACCCCCCAACCCCCTAAAGGGGGAGAAGATCCCCCCTTCGGGGAAGCAAGTCCCCTTTAGGGGATTTAGGGGCAAACAGGAGACTTAGGGGCAACCATGATAGTATGACTTTCGACCAGATAAAATCCATCCTCTCCAAAAAAACCGTCGGCATCGCCGGATGCGGCGGATTGGGCTCAAATTGCGCTGTTGCGCTGGCCCGTGTGGGAGTGGGAAGACTTATCATTGCCGATTTTGACAGTGTGAGTGAGAGCAACCTCAACCGGCAATATTTTTTCCGTGATCAGATCGGGGAGAAAAAAACAGCTGCGCTAAGGGAAACTATCCGGCGAATAGATCCCTCCGTTATGGTGGAAGCGTTGGATATGAAGCTGACGGCCGGAAATATTCCGGCGGTGTTTTCTTCGTGCGACGTGGTGGTGGAGGCGTTTGACCTGGCCGGTCAGAAAGAGATACTGATTGAAACGATGCTGAAGTTTTTTCCCGGGAAGCCTCTTGTGGTGGGATTGGGTATGGCGGGTTGGGGGAAGAGTGAACTGATCCACCTACGGAAGTCGGACAATCTCTATATCTGTGGCGATGAAGTCAGCGAAATCAGTGAAGAACTTCCTCCTCTGGCACCGCGGGTGGGAATGGTTGCCAATATGCAGGCGAATGTGGTGTTGGAGATTTTATTAAATAGCGAAATAGTGAAATAGCGAAATAGCGAAATACGAAATACGAAATACGAAATACGAAACACGAAACACGAAATACGAAATACGAAATACGAAATACGAAATGCAGATCACGTTAAATAATAGGATTGAGGAGTTGGAGGGGGATCGAATGACGGTTTCGGAGTTGCTGAAGGTGAAGAATTTTACGTTTAAGATGCTGATTATTAAGATAAACGGGAAGCTGATCGAAAAACATCAGTATGATTCTGCCAGGATAACGGAGGGAGATGACGTGCAGGTGCTGCATCTCATTTCGGGAGGCTGAAGGAACGTAGGAACGCTAATCCCTAATCCCTGAATTATGATTTTTGTATTTGTCCTGTATCTCGCCGCCACGATGGGAATTGCCTGGTGGTATTCCCGCGGGGCGAAGACCAATGAAGAGTTTGTAATCGGTGGCAAGAGGTTCGGCGGAACAGCCCTTGCCTTGTCAGAACGCGCAACCGGCGAATCGGCCTGGCTGCTTCTCGGCCTTACGGGCCATGCCTATGCCGAAGGGATCGGCGCCATCTGGGTAGCCCTGGGTTGCGTGATTGGGATCCTCTTTATCTGGCAGGTGATGGCGAAGCGGTTGCGCCGGGAAACAGAAAAGACCGGAGCTATGACGGTATCGAGCCTGATTGCCCGGAAATTTCCAGGGGCGGAACGAAACATCAGTGTTCTTTCCGCAGTAATCATCATCTTCTTTTTCCTCTTTTACATTGCCGCACAATTCAGCGGTGCCGGAAAAGTTCTCCAAAAGACCTTTGGCCTGGACCCGATCTGGGGTGTGATCATCGGCTCTGTCGTCGTGATCACCTACTGCATGATGGGAGGGTTTATAGCCGTGGTGGTCACGGATGTGTTTCAGGCTGTTCTGATGATCATTACGCTGGTGGCATTTCCGATCATCGCCCTGTTTATCGCCGAGTCGTACAACATCCACATCATTCAAAGCATCGACAGCGCGGGACCTGCATACCTCTCTCTCACGGAAGGGAAGACTGGACTTGCGGCAGTGCTCTTCATTCTCAGCGGGTTAAGCTGGGCATTCGGTTATACGGGCCAGCCACAGTTGCTTACGCGGATGATGGCGATACGCAATGATCGGGATGTAAGAACAGCAAAATGGGTGGCTACTACCTGGACAATATTCGCCTACGCGGGGGCCATTCTGATCGGCCTCTTCGGGATTGCCTTTGTGCAGCACGGCTACCTGGGGCACGAGGAGGCGAAACTGGCAGCCGATTCGGAGAAGATCCTCCCGGTGATGGTTCTCACCCTGGTCAACCCTATTCTGGCGGGATTCCTGCTCTCCGGCGTGATCTCTGCCATGATGTCGACCGCAGCTACCGAACTCACCGTCTCTTCCTCCTCCATGGGAGAAGATATCGTTGGGAAATTGAGACGTATCCTGATGAACAACAAGCAGAAATTGTTACTGAATAAACTACTGACACTGGCAATTGGCATTGCCGCCTTTCTGCTGGCGATCACACTCACCGATACTGTCTACAGCCTGGTCTCCTATGCCTGGTCGGGAATCGGGTCGAGTTTTGGTCCGGCGATGCTGCTGATCCTCTTCTGGAAGCGAATCTCAAGGGCAGGAGTTTACGCCTCCCTGATTTGCGGAACCACCGGCACCATCATCTGGAAAAACTTCTTTGAAGCCGATACAGGGGTCTCCGAACGATTGGCAAGCTTTGTAGTTGCCTTTGTGATGGCGGTGCTATTTTCGCTGCTGATGCCGGAGAAGAAGAAAAGCGAAATAGCGAAATACCGAAATAGCGAAATAGCGAAATAGCGAAATAGCGAAATAGCGAAATAGCGAAATAGCGAAAAAACCACAATAGTCACAATAGATCACATTAGAAAACCGTAGAACTATTGTGCCCTAATC
>JACZJJ010000166.1 GCA_014860625.1 Bacteroidales bacterium
GAATATATTGAAGGGAAAGAGCTGCCGGGTATCAAAGCCATCCTCGATTGAAACGGATCATCCTCAGCCGGACCGACAGCATCGGAGATGTTTTGTTAACCCTCCCGCTGGCCGGTGTGCTGAAAAAATACTTCCCTCATATCAACATCCTTTTTCTGGGCCGAAGTTACACCCGGCCGGTGATTGAAGCCTGCTCCTTCGTGGATGAGTTCATCGACTGGGATCCGGTCAGGACCATGTCCTACAGGGATCAGGTGGCTGCATTCAAGGCTTTCCGTGCTGATGCGATCATTCACGTTTTTATGGTTGGCGCGATCGCCAAGCTGGCTGATGCGGCTGATATCCCTGTCAAAGTTGGTACCACCCACCGACTCTTCAGCTGGCTTTACTGCAACAAGCTGGTTTGGTTCAGCCGCAGGCAATCTGACCTCCACGAAGCCCAGCTCAACCTGAAATTGCTGAAGCCACTGGGAGTTGAAGTGATGCTGGAGAGGGAGAGAATTCCGGATTATTATGGGCTGACAACCCCTAAATCCCCTAAAGGGGACTT
This sequence comes from Bacteroidales bacterium, assembly GCA_014860625.1. GTDB lineage: Bacteria > Bacteroidota > Bacteroidia > Bacteroidales > FEN-979 > QYOJ01. Next base: position 551 of record JACZJJ010000166.1, read on the forward strand.
ACTCCCTCCCCTTCAGAGGAGGGTTGGGGAGGGGTCGTACGGATCGCAATTCAAACTAATCCTACACCCAAAATCGAAGGGCTCGGCACGCGAGTGGGGGCTGGAGAATTTCTCAAGGCTGATTGAACTGTTACCTAAGGACCGATTCAACATTTACATCACCGGAACGAAAGAGGAGGGGGAGATGATGAACGAATTCCTGAAGAAGCACCGGGATGAAGTCACCAACATGACAGGGAAGATGAACCTGCAAGAATTCATGGATTTCATCAGGGAGTGCGACGGACTGGTAGCCGCCAGCACGGGCCCTCTTCACCTGGCAGCGGCTTTTGGAAAAGTAGCCATTGGTCTTTATGCCCCCATGCGCCCCATCTATCCAACCCGCTGGGCGCCGCTGGGCGCCAAAGCATCCTACTTTGTTGCAGTGAAGGAATGTAATGACTGCCGTAAAACCATGGATTGTCATTGCATGAAGGAGATCAGGGCGGAGGAAGTGGCGGAGCGGCTGATGTTTGCTAGTTAAACAGCTCCGGCATCTTCAGCTCGGTGCCGGTCCATTTCATGATGGTGGGGAATACAGGTGAGATGTGTTTGTAGAGGATCGACTTCTCTTTGGCAGCCGGGGTAATCAGCTTCTGGTTTGTGTCGGCGAGAGATATGAGGAAAAAGATGACGCTGAGGATCAGGATGCTTTTGACCAGACCAAGAAGAGCTCCTGCAATATGGTTGATAAATCCGATCCCCACCACATCCACCAGTTTCTCTATCAGTTTACCAATCAGTAAAACGGCAATCAGAACAGCCAGAAAGGTCACGGTAAAGGAGATCATTGGAAGGTAAGTAGAGGAGATGTCGAAGGTGGTGCGTAAAAAGCCTGAAGCAATGTGCGAGAAGTAAACTGCTGCATAAATTCCAAGGATCAGGGCTACCAGCGTGGCCAGACTGATGATCAGGCCTTTCCGAAAACCTAAGATCACCATCAGGGCCGCGAAAACCAGGATGACGATATCGATGACCTGCATCAGGAGATGGATTTTTTAAGTCGAGATGTAAGCTCTGTCCCGAAGACAAATTCATTGAGTTCCGGATTGGTCGTTTCCAGGATCTCATCTTTGGTACCCTGCCACCACAACTCTCCCTTGTAGATAAAGTTCACCTGGTCGCCAATGCTGAGAACGGAGTTCATGTCGTGGGTGTTGACAATGGTGGTGATGTCATACTCCAGGGTGATCTCCTGGATCAGATGGTCGATTACGCCAGCGGTTTGCGGATCGAGGCCACTGTTGGGCTCATCGCAAAAGAGGTACTGGGGGTTCATGGCGATGGCCCGTGCAATCGCCACCCGTTTCCGCATTCCGCCACTGAGTTCAGAAGGCATCAGGTCATTGGCATTCTCCAGGTTCACCCGTTTCAGCACCAGGTTGGCCCGATCTTTATTCTCTTCAATGGATTTATTGGTAAACATGCTGAGAGGAAACATCACATTCTCCTCAACATTCATCATGTCGAAAAGGGCGCCCTGCTGAAACAGCATGCCGATCTCCTGCCGGATCATTTTACGCTGCTCGGTCTTCATGGCAGAGAAATTCCGGTCGTTGTAGAGCACCTTTCCCGAGTCCACCTCATACAACCCAACCAGGCATTTCATTAATACGGTTTTCCCTGACCCGCTCTGGCCGATGATCAGGTTGGTACGGCCTTTCTCAAAGAGGCAGGAGATATTCTTCAGGACATGATTGCCGCCAAAATATTTGTTAATATGTATGGCTTCGATCATGTAAGCAGGATTTGTGTCAGAATCAGGTTAACGAGAATGATCAGGATGCTGCTGGAAACTACTGCCTTGGTACTGGCCTGTCCTACCTCCAGCGCACCGCCGTCGGTAAAATACCCGTAAAATCCGGCCACCGAAGCAATGATATAGGCGAAAAAGACCGTCTTAATGAGGGCGTAAAAAACGGTGTAAGGCCTGAAATCGTAGCGGATTCCGTAGAGATAATCTGTTGTGGTTACCAGCGATGATGCCTCCATGGCGATCCAACCTCCCAGGACCCCCAGCCACATGCTGAAAACGATCAGTACGGGGTTGATCAAAAGGCAGGCTACAACTTTAGGAAAGATCAGGTAATTGGCTGAATTAACGCCCATGATCTCCAGTGCGTCAATCTGCTCAGTCACCCTCATTGTCCCGATCTCCGATGCGATCCTTGAGCCTACTTTGCCGGCAAGGATCAGGCTGATCACTGTTGGCGAAAACTCAAGGATTACCGATTGTGCTGTTGTATATCCCACCATCGAGAGTGGGATCAGCGGACTGTCGATGTTGAAAGCCGTTTGTATTGCCACAACTGCTCCCATGAAAGTGGAGATGATCGCCACAATGCCGAGTGATTCAACCCCAAGGGACTGGAGTTCATTGAAAAGATGCGTCCAGAATATTTTTCCTTTTTGCGGACGGGTAAATACCCGGCTCATTAAGAGCACATAATCCCCGACGGTATGTAGAAATTTATACATATTTTCGCAACGCTAATTTATAACTTTTCAGGATATCAGGAAGGTTATATACTAAAACAAATTCTCCGGAGTTTTATTTTATATGCGACTCATCCTAACAAAAAGAAGGCTTTCTCAGATTCTTGTGATTCTGGCTTCAGGGATTTTTCTTTTCGCCACAGCCTGTTCAAACACCAGATATTATAACCGGTACAACAAAGATAAGCCATGTAAAATGCAGGATAAGGGGGCGAAAAAAGCCAGAAAATATAAATAGTGCCATGAAATCACGCCTGAACTACCTTTTTCTGTTCTTCCTATTCATCGCGATTTCGACTATTTTTGAAAGTTGTACCTCACATCAGTACCCGAGACGATACCCAAAATCAAGGAAAAATTGCAATTGTCCCTCTTTCAGCCAGCACCTGCCCCTGCCCTCGAACACGATGATCCTTCCATCCTGAAGGTCCGATCCCTTCTCTCGGAACAAATTCCTTCCGTTGCCTTGCCAGCCATTATCGATTGGTTTAAAACCCACCAGGTTATCCTGTTGGTCACCTGGGGAAGGAAGTCCAAATCAGGCGACTTCAGGCCACCTAAAAAAGGGTCTCTTCCTGTCATCTCTGTCAATAAAACGCTGAACAGATATGCATTTTTGATTACACTGGTTCATGAGATGGCTCATTTTCATGTCTTTGAAAAACATTATAAGCCGGCTTTTCTGAAACGAAAACGAAGGGTTCAGCCTCATGGGAAGGAGTGGAAAGAGGATTTCAGGCAGCTGATGAATCCTTTTCTCACGCAGGAAATATTCCCTGAGAAAATTCTCGAAGTGCTTGACCGCCATATGAACAATCCCAAGGCTTCAACTTACAGTGATCCGCATCTTGCCAGATTACTTCTGGAGTTCGATGATCCGGTTTCAGGCATCCTGATGGAAGAGCTTTCAACAGGAGCACACTTTACAACATCGTCTGGAATGCTATTCCGTAAAGAGGAAAAGTTACGGAGACGATACCGGTGCCTCCGGTTAAAAGACCGTAAGATCTACCTTTTTTCACCGCTTGCCCGTGTTTTCCCTGCAGAGACTTAAATTATTTTATATTTGCAATAAACCAACTCTCCTAGCTATGTCGAAACATAATTTCTGTGTGATCATGGCGGGCGGCATCGGAGCCCGTTTCTGGCCTATGAGCCGGACATCCCATCCAAAACAGTTCATCGATATCCTGGGAACAGGCGAGACATTGATTCAACAAACGTTTAACCGGTTTGCCAGAATCTGTCCGAAAGAAAATATATACATCGTCACCAACGACATTTACAGGGAGATGGTTCAGGAGCAAATTCCAGGAATCGCTCCGGAGCAGATTCTCTGCGAACCCTCCAGGCGCAATACGGCCCCATGCGTTGCCTATGCAAATTATTGCATCCTTGCACGCGATCCGGAAGCGTTGATCGTAGTTGCCCCTTCCGACCACATCATACTGAAGGAGGATATCTTCCTGGAGAACATTCGCTCCGGCCTTCAGGCAGTTTCTGAACATAACTGGCTGTTAACACTTGGTATCAAGCCAAGCCGGCCAGATACCGGGTATGGCTACATCCAGTTCTCCGACGGAGAGGTGTATCCGAAAGATCCTCAGATCAGGAAAGTCAAGACCTTCACGGAGAAACCCGACCTCGACCTGGCCAAAACGTTCCTGAAATGCGGGGATTTTCTCTGGAATTCGGGAATCTTTATCTGGTCATTGAAATCCATTATGCAGGCATTCGAATCCTACCTGCCTGAAGTGGATACCCTGTTCAAACAAGGAATCGGTCAATACGGTACTTCAGGCGAGAAAGATTTCATCTCCAAAACATACATGGTGTGCAAAAGTATCTCCATCGATTACGGTGTGATGGAGAAGGCTCCCAATGTATTTGTGCTGGCTGCCGATTTTGGCTGGTCCGACCTTGGGACATGGGGTTCGCTCTATGAAAACCGCCTGCAGGATGCCAATGGAAATGCCGTGGTTGGAAAGAATGTCATGATGTACGACTCATCCAACTGCATTGTCAACATGCCTGACAACAAGCTGGTGGTTCTGGAAGGCCTCAACGATTACATCGTTGTCGAATCGCAGGAGGTTCTTCTGATCTGCAAGAAATCGGACGAGCAGCAAATCAGGCAGTTTGTGAACGACGTGAGACTTGAAAAAGGGGAAAAGTTCGTGTAACACCGGGCGTAAGGGCGGGTTCCAAACCCGCCCCTGGAAAACGAAACAGCAAGGGCGGGTTCCAAACCCGCCCCTGGAAAACGAAACAGTAAGGGCGGGTTCCAAACCCGCCCCTGGAAAACGAAACAGCAGGGGCGGGTTTGGAACCCGCCCTTACTGTTATTTCATGTTTTCGCCAAGGAACTTCTCCATGGCACGGTAGAAATCAAACCGGTTCTCTTCGTTATGAAAACCGTGTCCTTCATTATCTTTTACCAGATACTCAACCACGATTCCACGTGCTTTGAGCGCTTCCACCACCTGATCCGATTCATCCTTGTTTACGCGCGGGTCGTTTGCACCCTGAGCTATAAACAACGGTGTGGTAATTTTATCAGCGTTCAACGCTGGTGAAGTCTCTACGAACTGAATGCTGTCGGTAACCGGGTTCCCCACCATCTCATACATCATCTCGAGGTAAGGCTTCCAGTAAGGAGGAATCGTTTGCATAAAGGTGAAGAGGTTGGAAACACCTACATAGTCAACGCCGGCGGCATAGAGATCCGGGGTCTTGACCAGCCCTTCGAGGGTGGCATATCCACCGTAGCTTCCGCCGTAGATGGCAATCCGGTCTTTGTCGGCAATGCCTTTTTCAATCAGCCATTGTGCTCCATCGGTGATGTCGTCCTGCATGGCAAGTCCCCACTGCTTGAAGCTCTCTTCCCAGAACTTCTTGCCATATCCGGTTGATCCCCTGAAATTCATTTGGAATACTGCATAGCCGCGGTTGGCCAAAAACTGGATCTCCGGGTTGAATCCCCAGCTATCGCGTGCCCAGGGGCCTCCGTGAGGATTTACGACAACCGGAAGGTCTTCAGCATTTTCCATGGTGTAGCCAAGAGGTAAGGTGAGGTATCCGTGGATGGTAAGACCATCACGCGATTGGTATTCTACAGGTACCTGTGAAGCCATCTCGTTTTCATCGATCCACGGGCTGACTTCAACGATTTTGGTCAGCTGATCGGTGTTTTTATCATAGATGTAGTAGGAGCCGAGAGAACGGTCGCTGTAAGTACGGATAATGTACTTATCTTCCTCTTTCGTGATGCCTGTAATGGCAATCTCATAATTGCCCAACTCCTGGTTCAGACGGTCATAAAGCGATTTAACCTCATCGTCGAAGAAATAGCGTTCACCTTTCCAGGATTCATAAAAAGCCGTTGTGAGTACCTTTCTTTTCTTAGAGTAGGAAAGGGCGTCAACATCATTGTCAGGATTCTCATAAAGCATTTCAATCTCTTTTCCACTGGCAAGATCAAAAATAACGGCAGCTGTTTTGTCGCGACCGAGATTGGAAACGGCATACACGTTTTTATTGTCAAATGTGAAGAACTGAGGGCTCATCGTCTCCTTGAAACTGGTGGTTAATATCACTTTGAAGGGATCACTCTCCTTTTCACGGTAAAGAATCTGAGAATTAACTCCATCAAGAGCTATGGCGACTCTGAGTTTGCCATCGTGGTCAAACATCCAGCCTTGTATGTTTCCCGGGTTCTCTGCCAGCATCTCCATCTTCCCGGTCTCAATATTAAGACGGTAAGGATCAAATACCTGGGGATTCCGTTTATTCATGCCGATGATGACTTCGGTGGGGACATTCTCGAGATCGTCGATGATCTCCGTACGGACTTCCGGAAAATCAGTAAAACAGACCAGGTTTGAGCCATCTACATTGACTCCGTACAAGCGAAAATTCTCATCACCACCTGTATCTTTCATAAAGAGAATCCGTGTAGGATTCTTCCAGAAATAATTGGAGATATCGCGATCGGTTTCAGAAGTAAGGCGGATTGAACTGTCTGTTCCAATCTCCTGAACAAAGATGTTCATCCTGTTTTCGTAAGGAGCCATGTAGGAGTAATACTTCCCGTCAGGGGAGATACGGTAGCGGGATTTTTCCGGATTCTTAAAAAAATCTTCCAGCGGGATCTGTTTTGCTTGCATCGGTTTTTCTTTACAGCCTCCAAGGAACATTCCCATGCCCAGCACGGCAACCAGCAGGAGGTTAATCATAATTCTTGTTTTCATAACGAGGGGTTTAATTTAAACTGCTTATAAATAGAGGAAGGGTGCAAAGGTACTAATATCCTGTTAATATTCGTCCCAACTCTTGATGTTAATGCCTTCATCCAGTTTGCAGATGCCGTAAATAAATGCGCTGGCAAGGCGGGCATTGGTGATGAGTGGAATGTTGAAATCCACGGCTGCGCGGCGGATGGTATAATCGTTGAACAATTCTGTCTTGGAAAGATCTTTCGGGATGTTGATCACCAGGTCAATTTTCTTTTCACGGAGGTAGGTCAAGGTGTTGGGCTGCTTATCTTCGTCAGGCCAGTAAAGTACCGTAGCCGGGATGCCGTTTTCCTGGAGGTAGAGCGCTGATCCCCGGGTAGCATAGATCTGGAATCCTTTTTCGTGAAGCATCAGGGCGCTTTGGAGGAGTTCCAGCTTGGAACGTGCATCGCCGGTAGAGAGGAGGATGTTTTTTTCGGGAATTCTGTAACCAACTGAAAGCATAGCCATCAGCAAGGTTTCATAGTAGTTCTCGCCAATACAACCCACTTCGCCGGTAGAGGCCATTTCCACACCGAGTACGGGGTCGGCTTTCTGCAGTCGTGAAAAGGAAAACTGAGGAGCCTTCACGCCGATATAATCGAGGTCAAACGCTGTCTTGCTCGGTTTCTCTGTCGGAATTCCAAGCATGATCCGGGTAGCCAGTTCGATAAAGTTGATCTTGATCACCTTGGAGACAAAGGGGAAAGAGCGGGAAGCCCGCAGATTGCATTCGATCACTTTAATATCGTTATCCTTTGCCAGGAATTGCATGTTAAAAGGCCCTGAGATATGGAGTGCGCGGGCGATATCCCTGGAAATACGCTTGATCCGGCGGGCGGTCTCAAAGTAAATCTTCTGAGCTGGAAACACCATGGTGGCATCCCCGGAGTGAACCCCTGCAAATTCAATGTGCTCGGATATGGCGTAGGCTATGATCTCTCCATCGTGAGCTACAGCATCAATTTCGATCTCTTTGGCATTCTGGATAAATTCCGATACCACCACAGGATACTCTTTCGACACGCGGGCGGCCAGGTTGAGGAACAGATCCAGCTCGTCGTAGTTGGAAACTACGTTCATAGCAGCGCCTGAGAGCACGTAGGAAGGCCTGATGAGCACCGGAAATCCAACATCCTTCACAAATTCGTGAATCTCTTCCATCGAAGAGAGCTCCTGCCATCTTGGCTGGTCCACCTCCAGCTCATCCAGCAGCGAGGAGAACCGATGCCGGTTTTCGGCCTGGTCAATATGTTCAGGAGAGGTTCCCAGGATCTGAACCCCGGCATGAAACAGTGGCATAGCCAGATTGTTGGCAATCTGGCCTCCGGTAGAGACAATCACTCCTTTGGGCTCTTCCATCTCAATGATGTCCATCACCCGTTCATACGAAAGCTCGTCGAAGTAGAGCCGGTCGCAAATGTCATAGTCGGTACTGACCGTTTCGGGGTTGAAATTGATCATCACCGACCGGTATCCCTCCTGCCGAACCGTCATCAGGGCATTCACCGAACACCAGTCAAACTCTACCGAACTCCCAATCCGGTAAGCTCCAGATCCAATGACAATCACCGACCGGTTATCCTGTTCGGGGATGACATCGCTTTCGGTGGCATTATAGGTTACGTAGAGGTAATTGGTTTGGGCAGGGTATTCCGCAGCCAGGGTATCGATCTGCTTGACAAAGGGCAAGATCCCGGCCTTCTTGCGGAAATCCCGTACCTGAAGCATCTTCTCCCTCATGTTGCCGCCATCTTTCAGCACAAAGCGTGAAATCTGGAAGTCGGAAAATCCCTTTTTCTTCGCCAGGATAAATGTTTCGGAAGGAACATCCTGCAGCGAATGAAACTGCTTCAGCCCCTGCATCAGGTCGAACACAGATTTCAATTTCACCAGAAACCACCTGTCGATCCGGGTCAGTTCATGGATTTTATCTATTGAAAAACCGGCCTGAAAAGCACTGGCGATGCAATAGATACGCATGTCGGTAGGCTCAGAGAGAGCTGTTTCGATATCGGGAAACTCCAGGTCGTTGTTGCCAACGAAACCATGCATCCCCTGCCCTACCATCCGCAATCCCTTCTGGATCGCCTCTTCAAAGGTACGGCCAATGGCCATCACCTCCCCTACGCTCTTCATGCTCGAGCCAATCTCTTTGGAAACGCCGATGAACTTATTGAGATCCCAGCGGGGAATTTTGCAGACGATATAGTCCAGCGCAGGCTCAAAAAAAGCCGTGGTGGTTTTGGTGATCGAATTTTTCAGCTCGTGAAGGCCGTAGCCCAGTGCCAGCTTGGCTGCTACAAATGCCAGCGGGTAGCCTGTGGCTTTCGAAGCAAGCGCTGAAGAGCGGGAGAGCCGGGCATTGACCTCGATCACCCGGTAATCTTCCGACTCAGGATCCAGTGCATACTGAACATTGCACTCTCCCACGATGCCCACACTGCGGATGATGCTGATCGAGAGCTGCCGGAGCTTGTGATATTCGCTGTTTGTGAGGGTTTGGGATGGAGCCACCACGATACTCTCGCCCGTGTGAATGCCCAGCGGGTCAAAATTCTCCATGTTGCACACCGTGATGCAGTTGTCGTAAATGTCGCGTACCACTTCATACTCCACCTCTTTCCAGCCTTTGAGCGACTCTTCCACCAGGATCTGGCTGGAGTACGAAAATGCTTTCTCCGCCAGCCTGTCCAACTCCTTTTCAGTGTTGCAAAACCCTGAACCTTGTCCGCCAAGTGTAAACGCCGCCCTCACGATCACCGGAAAACCCAGCTCGCGCGATGCCTTTAACGCCTCTTCGGTGCTGGTGACCGCAATACTTTTGGGAGTTTTTACATCGATCGACCGGAGCTTCCGGGCAAACAGCTCCCGGTCCTCTGTCTCGATGATCGCCTCCACCGGCGTACCAAGTACCTTCACGCTATATTTTTCCAGGATGCCTTTCCGGAAAAGATCGATCCCGCAGTTCAGCGCTGTTTGTCCCCCGAATGCCAGGAGAATGCTGTCGGGCCGCTCCTTTTCTATGATCTGCTCGACGAAAAAAGAGGTTACCGGCAGAAAGTAGATTTTATCAGCAATCCCTTCGGATGTCTGAACAGTTGCAATATTTGGATTGATCAGAACGGATGTAATCCCTTCTTCACGGAGGGCTTTTAGCGCTTGCGAACCACTGTAGTCAAACTCACCAGCCTCCCCGATCTTGAGGGCTCCGCTGCCTAATACCAGTACTTTTTGTATGTTCTCCAGCTGTTTCATCGTGTCCGGTCTATCAAGGTCAGGAATTCGTCGAAGAGGTACTCGGTATCGGTCGGACCACTGGAGGCTTCCGGGTGAAACTGAACAGAGAAAATGGGACGGGTTTTATGCCGCATCCCTTCGTTGGTTTGATCATTGAGGTTGATGAAAAATGTCTCCCAGTCGTTGCCCAGACTGCTGTCGTCAATAGCAAAACCATGATTCTGCGAGGTGATGAATGCCTTGTTGGTGCCCTTCATGAGGACAGGCTGGTTGTGGCTCCGGTGCCCATATTTCAGTTTGTAGGTGTCTGCTCCCGAAGCCAGTGCCAGCAGCTGATTCCCCAGGCAAATACCGAAAACCGGTTTATCCTGGCCGATAGCCCTCTTCAGGTTCGTGATTGTCTCCACACACATTTTCGGGTCGCCCGGACCATTAGAGATAAACAGCCCGTCGTACTCTTCGCCGGAAAAATCGTAATCCCACGGAACCCTGATCACCGTCGTGTCGCGTTTCAGGAAATGACGGATGATGTTGTATTTCACGCCACAGTCGACCAGCAGGATCCGCCTGGGTCCATCACCGTAAACTTCTTTCTGAGATATACTCACCTGCGCTACCAGGTTTTCCTTATTGGGGTCAACAAAATCGACAGGCTCGCCGACAAACTCGATCTTCCCGGGCATGGCTCCCCGTTCGCGGATCACCTTTGTCAACGCCCTTGTGTCGATGCCGGTCAGCCCCGGAATCCCACTGCGCTGAAGCCACTGTCCGAGACTCTCGGCGGCATTCCAGTGACTGTACTCTTCCGAATAATCGGCGATGATCAGCCCGGTAATCTGAAGCTTGTCTGATTCGTAAAATTTGAACAGGTCGTTCTCGGTAATCTCTGATGGCACACCGTAATTGCCGATCAGGGGGTAAGTCAGTACAAGGATCTGACCACGGTAGGATGGATCGGTGAGGCTTTCGGGGTAACCTGTCATCGACGTATTGAAAACCACCTCTCCTGCAACGGAGCGCTCACAGCCAAATGACTGGCCGTAAAATACCGTTCCGTCTTCCAGAATTAACCGTGTTTTTCTCATACCTGGGTTCGTGGATTTTGACAGCCTGAATACAGTGGTAAAAGTACGGGTCCATGATCGGAATTGAGGGGTAACGAGACCTCTTTTTATTAACAAACCCCCTGACTTTTTCATCAGGGTAATGTAAGAAATGGCTAGATTTGTACGTTATTAGTTGAATCATGGATATTTACCTGCGAAAAAAGCGATGGAAATGGATCCTCTTCGGAGTGGCCATTCTGATCGTTTCAGCTTCCCTTTACTACACCAACATCCTGGTGGAGTACACCCGTCAGGATGAACGGAAGAATGTGGAGATCTGGGCTGATGCCATTCACCGGAAAATTGACCTGGTAAATTTTACCAATATCCTTTTCGAGGAGCTCAAAAACGAGGAGAGGAAACGTGTATCCATGCTGGCTGAGGCGCAGAAGAGGCTCAACAGTGCATCTTCAAATGATGATCTCAACTATTACCTGGATGTCATTTCACAGAACACGACGATCCCGTTGATCCAGACCGATGAACGAAACAATGTTGTCTCTGTGAGGAATGTCAGCTTCAACATGGATACAGTTCCGCACCTTCTTGGGAAATTACGTGAAGAATTTACTTATTACCCACCCATTGTGGTAAATTACTGGGCTAACAAGAAATTCTATCTCTATTATAAAGACTCCAACATCTTCTCAGAGTTGAAGACCGCGCTCGACGACTTGATCAGCTCCTTCTTCTCTGAGGTGGTTCTCAACTCGGCATCCGTGCCAGTCATCATCACCGACAGCACACAAAATTCGGTGATCGCTTATGGAAATCTGCCAGAAAACAAGATGAAAGATTCTGCTTTTGTGGCCCGTACGCTGGATGCCATGAAGTCGCAGAAC
>JACZJJ010000167.1 GCA_014860625.1 Bacteroidales bacterium
GAAGAGGGAAGAGGGAAGAGGGAAGAGGGAAGAGATTCACTAATGACCAATGGCCAATGACCGATGACCAATAACTAAAAACCGCAGTGGCTGGAGAAAAGCATATAGGCGTTTATATCTGTTCCGGATGTGAGATCGGGAATTGCATCGATGTGGCGAAAAGTTGCCTGGTCGCAAAGGAAGAGTTTAAGGTGACTGATGCCAGTGTTCATCCTGCTCTCTGCTCTGTGGAAGGGTATGATTTAATCCTACGGAATATTGAAAAGCATAGCCTGGATGCCGTGTTGATCGCTGCCTGTTCTCCCAGGGTAAAAACAGAGGTGTTTGACTTCACTGAAAATATTCTCATCGAAAGGGTCAACCTGAGAGAGCAGGTTGCCTGGTGCTTTGAACCCAATGAGGAAGATACCCGGATGGCTGCAGATGATACTCTTCGGATTGGGATTGAAAAAGTAAGAAATACATCGAATCCAAAGCCTTTTATTTCAGGAACTATCAGTGATGAAATCCTCATTGTTGGAGGAGGGATCGCAGGCATGACAGCTGCCATTGAGGGGGCAAAGGCTGGTTATAAGGTTCATCTGGTTGAAAAAGAAGAGTCACTGGGTGGCAAACAACATGAGTTGTATAAACAATATCCCACTCAAGCGCCTTTCGGGAAACTGACGGATCCGTTGCTGGCGTCCGGGTTAGCTGAGATTGACAGCCTGGAGAACATCATGGTATATACTTCCACCGGTATCGAAGAGATTAAGGGTCAGCCCGGAGCATTTGAAGTTACCCTGCTGAACAGTGGGTTAAAACAACTCCGTGTTGGAGCTGTCGTTGCTGCAATGGGCTGGAAGCCGTACGACCCAAACAACCTCTCTCACCTGGGTTACGGGAAATCGAAACAGGTGATTACCATCGGCGAATTTGAAAAGATGGTGAAGGAGAACCCTTCACTTCAGCTTCCCAAAAACATTTTGTTTATCCAATGCGCAGGCTCCCGGGATGCGAACCACCTTCCCTACTGTTCATCCTACTGCTGCAGCACATCCCTGAAGCAGGCAAAATACATCCGGGAGCTGAGCCCTGAGTCTTCTGTCTACATTGTATATAAAGATATCAGAACACCCGGACTTGGCGAGGCATTTTACAATGAGGTGCAGAATGACGACCAGATATTCTTTACCAAAGGGGAGATTGGGGAAGTAGTTCCGGAAAAAGAGAATCTTCGGGTTACTGTCACACACACCCTGCTGGGAGAGGAGATCTCGCTCCAGGTCGACTTGATCATCCTGGCAACAGGGATGGTACCTGCCGGCACCGATGACCTCAACCTGAATTACAGGCTTGGGAAAGGGCTTCCGGAGCTGAAATACAACTTTTCCGATTCACATTTCATCTGTTTCCCCTATGAAACCAGGCGAACCGGTATCTATGCGGCAGGATGTGTCAGAGCTCCCATGGATATCGCCGCCAGCATGGAGGATGCGGCAGGTGCGATGTTCAAAGCCATTCAATGCATTGAGGCTACCAAACGGGGCGAGGCAGTCCATCCGCGCTCGGGAGATAAATCCTTTCCCGATCTCTACATGGACCGTTGCACCGACTGCAAGCGATGCACCGAAGAGTGTCCGTTTGGCGCCTACGATGAGACTGCAAAAGGAACACCACTTCCAAATCCGAACCGATGCCGCCGTTGTGGCATTTGCCTGGGCTCCTGTCCCGAAAGGGTCATCAGTTTCTCCAACTTCTCTGTCAACAGCATCTCGGCCATGATCAAAGCAGTGGAGATTCCCGATGAATTTGAGGAGAAGCCACGAATCCTCGTTTTTGTATGCGAAAACGATGCCTATCCGGCGATCGATATGGCCGGCACCAAGCGATTGAAATACAGCCCTTTTGTACGGATCATTCCAGTAAGATGCCTGGGTTCGATCAATAAAGTATGGATCTCTGATGCCCTCTCATGCGGATATGATGGTATTCTTCAGATTGGTTGCAAACCGGGTGATGATTATCAATGTCACTTTATCCACGGAAGTGAACTGACAGAGAAACGGGGCGAGAACATCCAGGAGGCACTCCAAACCATGATGCTGGAACCGGAGCGGATAAGGACCGAATTTGTTGAAATTACCGATTACCATAAAATCCCTGAGATCATCAACAGCTATGTGAAGGAGATTGAAGAGATCGGACCAAATCCGTTTAAAGGGATGTAGGGATGGGGTGATGGGGTGATGAGGTGATGAGGTG
>JACZJJ010000168.1 GCA_014860625.1 Bacteroidales bacterium
GGACTCTTGTTCTTATTACTTTTCACTGCAAATGTTTCAGCTCAATTCCTTGGAGCTGACTTTAGTTACACACATAGTACCAATCAATCAACTGATTCGATTCCGGTACCAATGCTTGATCCATCTGTGAATGAATCTGCCATAGGTTATGGACATCCTGTAAAATACCGGATGGTACTGCAGCTATATTATAATTGTATGCAAAAGGACTTTTTCCCTTCGCAAACAATCACCGCTCACGAATCTGTGGCTTTGAGCCAGACAGCTTTGGTGAATCTAACCCTGGATTCTGTTTCAACCACCAATCAGATGCTAACTGCAGGCTGTGCCGGTGTAACGGAACAATGTCTGAAAACTGCTACCTACTCCGGGGAGATTGTACTGCAGAACATGTTTGGCGGGTACGATATCACCTGGGGCTACTGTTGCTGGAATATGTCGGTATTGAACATCGACAATCTGCATCCACAAGGAATCGCACTTGTACTTCATGTCCCTTTTGTCGACAATTCAGCGCCCAACTCCTCCCCAAGTTTCATGGAGTCTCCTGTCGTGCTGGCATGTGCAGACAAAATCCTGAATATCAATTCAGCGGCCATGGATTCCGACGGAGATCAATTAACTTATCAATTAATCCACCCGAATACATATGAGCAGGAAGACTTTCCCGGCAATGTTATCCATCCTGAGATTTTCCCTGCGCAAGAGGTATTTCAGCCTATGACAGTCGGAAGACCGCCTTTTAAAAAGATCGTATATAACAAAGGGTTCTCCTTTAAGAACCCGCTGGGGAAGGCTAATTTTTCAATCAATAACGAAACCGGTTCCATTGACACCAAGCCTCTGGCTGCAGGCCAGTACCTGGTTGGGATCGGCGTGTCAGAAACCCGGAACGGAAAAAAGTTGGGTGAAACACAGCGCATCTTTTTACTTCAGATTATCAGTGACCCAAAATAACCTCCATCGTAAATATTTTAAACTAGTAAATTAACATTCGAATGATGAAAACAACATTTACAGATAAGCTCTTCAAAAGGTCCAGGATATTCAGATTGTTCGCAATTCTGACACTGGTATTTTTGGCAAGATTAACATTTGCCGCAGATTATTTCTGGGTAGGTGGTTCAGGCGACTGGTCAGACCACTCTCACCACTGGGCAACAACATCAGGCGGGTTGGTATTCCATCCCTCTGTTCCTTCTCAGTTCGACAACGTCATTTTTGACGCAAACTCTTTTTCAGCTGCCGGACAAACGGTGACCGTAAATTATGAAAGTTTCTGTAATCAATTCGACTCCAGAGATGTCATCTCAGGCGCCAAATTCACAAGCACCAAAACATTGAATGTTTATGGTGGTTTGGAGATTGACCAGAACATGACCTATTACCATACAGGAAACCTGAACATCTTTTCAGGTGGAATCACATTGGGAACCGCTGCAGGAATACCCGTCAGCTTCTCTGTTTATGGAACAATTGTCATCGAATCAGGTGGTATCACAACCGGACGGAATGTCACCTTTGTACACCCCTGGTCCTATGTACTCCAGGTCAAAAACGGGGATGTCCTCATTGGTAACAAGAATACCACCACGATGTCCCAGCTGACGATCAGCACCGGGAAACTTACTGTAGGCGACAGCGCAACATTTACCGGTTACCGTGTTTATGTTTATGGTGGACAGATGAATGTTGGAAATCATACCAACTACACCAATTATCATACACTCTACATTTCAACCAGCAACCTGGTTATCGGAGACTATACGAACTTCAGGACCTACTATGAATCCACTCAGTTGTTTGCAGGTGACCTCGTGGTAGGTGAGAATTCCTTGTTCTACAGCTATTCCGATTGCTATATCCGGAACGGAAATGTAAACATCGGAGCAAACTCAACTTTCCAGAAAGACGGTTATACCGACCAGATCTGGAATGGTAACTTCATCCTTGGAGCCAACGCTACATTTAAAAACTCCGGTGGTGTTTATGTTTACAACGGCACCCTGATATGGGACAATACAAACCTTATTCAAAACTATAACTATCTCCGTGTAAACAGCGGTGACTTCACATTCAACTCCTCCACACAGTTCAATCCTGTTGGGAACCTATATACCGGAAACGGCTCCATGACCATTGAATCGGGAGCAACAGTTACGGTGAGCCGGTTTGAAACAGCCAACGGATCCCTTACTGTTGAAGCCGGTGCAACGGCCACCATCAACAGTGAAGTCTATCTGACCAACGGAACCATTGATCTCGATCCGGCAGCGAACCTGAACTGGTGGGCCAACCTCTATCTCCGTGGAAATCAATATGGCCAGTATGATATTAAAACCGGTGGCCGGGACATCAAACGGATCCAGTTTGACGGGAGCAACTACAATTCGGAATATACATTTCTGGATGACGTGAAAGCCTCCAGCGATGGAATTTTCCTTTATGCAAACAAGATCTTCTTCAACGGAAAAGGTGTGGATGTTTACCATTTCTACTCCTGGACAGGCGGCGAAGTATGGATGGATCTTACGGGAACAGATACTGTATATGTACGCAGTCAGTTCCGTATGTATCCCTCCTCCAACACCCACCTGACCCTGGGAGATGCCGTTATTAAATGGCACGGCACTGACCATCATTACCTGTATGGAGGATATAATAACACCTATAATGACCTTTATTTCAAGGAACAAAATACGGGTGGTTCCCAAATTTACTTCGAAGGGAATACTGTTACTGTAAGAGATATCAACATTGATGCTTACGGAACTCAGTATACCCTGCTGAATAACAACTTCACGGTGCGCAATTTCACGATGAAGTACAAGAATAACTACACGGCCACTCCCTATATTAACTTTAGCGGGAACTGGAATGTGACTGACAGCTTCTATGTGGAGTCTCCCTCCAACATGCGGATGAACCTGAACAGTTACGCCAACAACACATTCGGCACCTTCCATGTAACTAACCTGAACCAGTGGATCCTGCGCAGCAACACCACCCAAACCTTCGATGCCCTGAGGCCTATTGCAGGAACCTGCGACAAGACCATCCCTATCAAGGGAGAAACGTATGGTTCGCAGGGGACCTTCTCCCTGACCAGCGGCACTTTTTCGGGTGACTGGCTCGTCATGCAGGATGTAAAAGGTACAGGTGGTGGCTCTCTCATTGCCAACAATACCGTAGATCTTGGGAATGTTACCGGATGGACAGTAAATTCCATTGCCCCTCGTGATTTCTACTGGGTTGGTAACAACGGAAACTGGAATGTTCCGGGCAACTGGTCGGAAACCTCTGGCGGAACTCCCGGCGTTTGCGGGGTACCCAACCGTACCGACAATGCCATTTTCGATGCCAACTCATTCTCGGCAAGCGGACAGTTTGTAAACATCAATGTCTCTGCTGAGGTAAACAACATGACTTGGGACAATGTAACGTCCGGAGCAGGGATTACCGGCGGAAACGACATGAACATCTATGGTTCGCTTCAGCTGGCCAGTGGCATGAATTTCAATCACTACGGCACCTTCTATTTCCAGGCTATCGACCTTGGGAACACTGTTAAGACAAACGGTGTTCAGATGAGGCAGACGATTTTCAGAGGCCAGAACCTTTCAACAGGTGAATGGATTCTGCTGGATGATTTCAATGCCCACAACAACTACCTCTATTTCGAGCGTGGAACATTCCGTACAAACGGTCACAACGTAGATGTTCATTCGTTCTATAACTGGACCGGACAACCGGCGAACATCCATTTCTCACAGTCCGATACAAGTTTTGTAAAGGTTCAGTACGAGTTCAGAATCTACCCGACCACCAATGTGAATGTCTTTGCGGATTCTACTGACATCATCTGGGAGAACAACAACAACCACATGTATTTCTACAGTGGTGACTACGATGCACAATACCGCGACCTCATCTTCAATTCACAGGCTAATGCGGGATATTACATCCATATGCAGTATCCCAATAAAGCCAGAGACATCAAGGTAACCTGCTCCGGAAATCAGTATATGTATTTCTACGACCAGAAGCAGGCACGTAACGTATCCATCAATTACCTGAATGGATCACCCAGCGGCCAGTGGATCCAGATGAATGGAAGCAACACCTTCAACAGCTTGTCCGTTCAGGGAATCGGTAACAACAGGCCTACTGTCTACCTCCACGGAACCAATACCATTGGTCACCTGGATATTGACAATGTAAGTGGTCTCTATTTCGGCGGATGGCAATACCTCACAAGCGCAGACGCCATCTCCGGCACCTGCGACCGTCTGCTCAGTTTCTGGGGCGGAACCGGTGTGAACATGGCTTCAGGATTATTCGAAGTCAATTGGGCAACCATGACAAACGTTCAAGCAACCGGTGGCGCAACATTCAATGCCAACAACATTCTGGGAACCTCATACAATATTCCTGGCTGGAATGTCAACAACATTCCTCCCACCAACTTCTATTGGGTAGGTGGTACAGGAAACTGGAACGACCCGAACCATTGGTCTTATACCAGTGGCGGAACTCCGGGCGTTTGTCCGCTTCCTACACGCTTCGACAATGTCTTCTTCGACGTGAACTCCTTTACAGCCCCCAACCAGATCGTATATGCCAACACCACCATCCAGGTGAAAAACATGATCTGGAACAACGTTAACTACCCCAGGTTCTACGGTGGAAACCAGGTGGAGATCTACGGATCGCTCAAACTGGACGAGAAACTGAGCCAGGAAGAGAGCGGATGGTGGTATTTCAGATCAAAAACTGCCGGAAATACAATTGATCCTGCTGGAAAGAAATTCTGGTATGTTCGTTTCGACGGCGAAGGTTACAGCACCGGTGAATGGAAACTGCAAGGTGACCTGGATGCATATTATGACATCTACGTCGACCGCGGAACCTTTATCTCTGACAGCAACAACATCTCTGCAAGAATGTTCTATTGCTGGACAGGATCCCCGACCACTGTTGACCTGACAGGAACAGATTGGGTTAAAGTGGAGCACCAGTTCAGAATCTATCCGAATAATTTCAACCTGATCATGGATAAAGCTGATGTCATCTTTACAGGAACGAATCAATTCTATTTCATTGGAGGAAACAACACCTTCAACGATGTTGAGATGACAGCAACCAGCACCGGCAACACTTACATTGAGTTCAATTACAACAATGTGATCGACAATGTAAGGATCACAGCCAACGGTTATCAGACCATCCGTTTCTATGGAAATTCAACCTATAATGACGTTGATGTTCAGTTCAACAACCCTTCAACAAACATCCCGAATGTCTATTTCCATGGAACCAACACGATCAACGACCTTAGCATCACCTCCATCGGTAATGCCGGTCCTTACATCTGGCTCTATGCCAACAATACCTTCAACAACCTGGTTTCGGCCGGTTTGGGAACAAGGCTCTATCCTGCAGGGAACACAACCCAGACCGTCAACGACGTGCTGGCACTTGGTTCCGGCGGATTCCCGGTATTCTTCCAGTCACAGACCCAAGGAACATTGGCTACCATCTATAAGCCGACGGGAACCGTTTGTCTCGATTACGTGTGGATGCGCGACATCAAGGCAGCCTCCAACCTTAATCCGAACGGAAGCATGAAGACTTCCTTCTTTGCCGGGAACAACAGTGTGAACATGGGCAACAACCCCAACTGGGCTTTCAGCTCATGCGACGGTTACTATTGGGTAGGCGGAAGCGGCAAATGGTCGGAGACCGGTCACTGGGCAACAGCTTCAGGCGGCACACAGCTCCACTCCACACTGCCAACACAGTTCGACAACGTATTCTTCGATGCCAACTCCTTTACAACATCCGGAGAAATTGTTGAAGTTGATCTGGCCGATCCACGTTGCAACAATATGTCGTGGAGTTCATCTCTCTTTACTCCTACTGTCGTAGGTTCGGGCGATATGAACATTTATGGTTCACTGAAGTTCGTCTCCAATATGAATATGGACTTCACAGGATCATTCAACTTCAAATCTGACACGACCGGTAACGAGATCAACTCGGGCGGACATACACTCGCCAACGTGAATTTCATCGGTGGCAACGACGGTGAAGGTGCTTGGACTCTCTCAAACAACCTTACGGTCAGCAACGACCTCAGCCTGAGCAACGGATCATTCAGCACCAATGGGAAAGAAGTGGAGACCAAAAACTTCAACTCCACCACCATCAATACACGTGATCTGAACCTTGGATCATCCAAGATCACCATCAACGACGGTCAGTGGAATCCTTCGGGAACAACAAATCTTACATTTGATGCCGGAACATCCAGCATCACGGTGACAGGGACCAGCTCCAGCAACTTCTTCGGACAGGGATTCTCATACCACAATGTAACCTTTAACACACCTGGTCAGCTGGCATCAGCCATTACTGGTGAAAACACCTATGACCTCCTGAAATTCAGCGCAGGCATCACTGCCACCATGGATCCGGGAGTACAGGAAGCAACAATAATCCAGGCACTGGGAACCTGCGACAGGAATGTAACCCTGTTGTCTTCTGTACCAGGGACTGCAGCCACACTGAAACAGACTTCAGGAAGTGTTGTAGGAAAGTTCCTCACGCTTCAGGATAATGAAGCAACCGGTGGAGCCAGTTTCAATGCTAACCTTAGCAACGACCTTGGCAACGTATCCGGATGGTCATTCACCTCCGCTCCTGTGATCTCAGTGATCGAGGAGACAGGGTTGGTTGACTGTGTGCTGAACAACGACGGATGGGCAAAAGTCACCGTTATTCAAGGTACTGCACCATTCACCTACCTCTGGTCAACAACTGAAACTACCGATTCGATCGGTGGTTTGATCCCGGGCACCTATTATGTAACGGTAACCGACTCTGCAGGATGCAGCATCACGGAAGCCATTGACGTGCTCAACAGGCCTTCGGTACTGGATCCGATTGTTTTCACCATGTCAGACGATCAGATCTGTCTGGGAACTCCGATCGATTTCGCCGGTGGTGATGTGATCTCCAATGCACTGGCATTTGACGGTTCAGATGACAATGTACTGGTTGGAAATTTTGCCACACTCTCCCCTACTGCTACACAGCCTGTAACATTTGAAGCATGGGTCAATCCTGCATCAAATGCCAACGGAATGATCGCAAGCAAATACTTCAACGGAGATGCAACACAATCCAACTTCTTTGTCGGATTGAACAACGGACAGGTTCAGGTCTCAGGTAATGGAACGGATGTGCTTTTTTCAAGTGCAACCATCCCCACCTCAGACTGGACACACATTGCTGTTGTTCTTGAAGAGGGTTCGGGTAATACCATTATCTATGTAAACGGTGCTTACGACAATTCAGGAACCCTTACCTACAACACATCCAACGGAAATGCAGACTTTGCTCTGGGTACCATCGCAGCTGGAACACTTCCTTCCCATTACTTCAGTGGAATTCTCGACGAAGTACGGGTATGGGATACAGTTCGTTCCCTCTCCGATATCAACCAGAACCTGACCGTTCCGCAGGCTGGAACAGAGGCCGGACTGGCACTCTATTACAGGCTTGATGAACTCGCAGGAAGCACGGTTGCAGTTGACAGATCAACAAACGGACTGAATGGTACGCTCAGCAACATGGATGCCACCACAGCATGGGTATCACCGGGAGCTTTCACCCCGACGATCTCCTACACCTGGGATTTCGGCGACTTCCAGACAGCTACAGGCCAAACAGCTTCACATACCTACACAGGTTACGGAACATACATTGTATCTCTCTCAACGAAAGATGCCACAGGATGCCCGAACATCGTGAAGGATACGGTTGTCGTAAGCCAGATCACCACCACCGTTGCTTCCACCAATGTGAAGTGCTACGGCGCCAACAACGGAAGCATTACGGTTACGGCTTCAGGTGGTGTTCAGCCCTATAACTACTCCATCAATGGTGGAACAACCTTCTTCCCCACAGGGACATTTACCAACCTGATACCGGGAAGCTACACGGTGTTTGTTACCGATGCCATTGCCTGTGAATCGGCCATGCAGCAGGTGAATATCACCCAGCCGGCTTCCGAACTGCAGTTTACTGCATCGGTTGACAATGTGGTTTGTCCGGATGACGAAGACGGTAAAATTACCATCTCGGCTTCGGGCGGAACAGCTCCTTACCAGTATTCGAAGAATGCCGGTATCAGCTACCAGGCTTCCAACGTGTTTGCCGACCTTCTTCCGGGTAACTATACCATCCGCGTAAGGGATGCCAGCAATTGCACCCCTGCCGACCAGGTGATCACCGTGGAGCAGAACGACAACATTGCACCGGAGATTACCTGTCCGGCCAACATTACGGTCAATGCAACAAACATGGTTGATTGCTTTGTAGAAGTAATTTACCCCGAACCCGTTGCAACTGACAACTGCCAACTGCCAACTGTTGAACTGACTTCTGGACTGGCCAGCGGGTCACTCTTCCCGGTTGGAGAAACCACCGTTACCTACACCGCAACCGATGGCAACAACAACGCCACCAGCTGCAGTTTTACGGTAACGGTTGTGGATGCAACACCACCGGTAGCCGTTTGTCAGAACATTGATATTTATCTTGATGAAGCAGGCAATGTAACCCTTTCTCCTGATCAAGTGGATGGGGGCAGTTACGACAATTGTGATTCAACAGCTCTTGGGGTTGATCTTTCCGAATTCAATTGTTCAAACCTCGGACCAAACACCGTTGTTTTAACAGTCACTGATCAATACGGAAATTCATCAACCTGCACGACTACTGTTTCAGTGGTCGACACAATAGCTCCGGTTACAGCATGTAACGATATCGTGATCAATTTGCCAGATCGCAACAGCTATTTCCTTACTCAACTGGAAATAGACCAGATTGCTTTTGGAAGTACTGATAACTGCTCATTCACTTACGAGCTTACTTCCGGTACAACAGTTTATGACTGTAACTCAGCAGGGAACTCTTACCCGGTCTCTCTGACATTTACTGATCCTTCAGGAAACATTTCAGTATGTACTGCCAATGTGTTCATCACAGATACAAACAGTGTATGCAATGATCCTCCTGTTGCCATCTGTCAGAACTACCTGGTTTCGGCAGGAGAAAATTGCGACGCCATGATATCTGTAGCAAATATTGATGGTGGCTCATACGATCCTGACGGAGACCCATTGACCATGACACTTAATAATTATGGCCCGTTCGGCGTTGGGACACACACAGTAATCCTAACAGTGAGCGATTATGAATACAGTTCAATCTGCTCCGCAACGGTTACGGTTGTTGATGATACTCCTCCAACAGCTAATTGCCAGGACATTATTGTTGAACTTGATCCAACCGGTAATGTCACTATCACATCGGCTCAAATAGACAATGGTTCTTTTGATGCCTGTGGTATATTAAGCTTAACTGTTGAGCCAAGTAGTTTCAACTGTACCAATGTTGGGGATAATACTGTAACGTTAACCGTAGTTGATAACAATAGTAATGTATCAACCTGTTCAGCAACGGTAACAGTTCAGGATAATGAAGCACCAACTATGACATGTATTACAGAACCTCAATTCCGCAATCCAAACTTTGCAGGATGTGGTTATGTAGAGATGTCAGGTGAGTTTACTCCGACAGCTCTCATGGATAACTGTTCAAACCTCGTGTTGAGTTATGAACTAACAGGAGCAACAACAGGAACAGGATCAAGCCTGTCAGGTATTAGTTTTGAGTTGGGCATTACAACGGTCACATGGACATTGACTGACGAGAGTCTGAATCAAGTTACCTGTTCGTTTGAAGTTACTGTTGAGAACAACCTTGAGACCACAGTTTCAAGTCCTGAGTTTGCCGGCGGATTCAACATCCGTTGCAACGGAGGGAACGACGGTTCAGTTGACCTTACAGTAACAGGCGGAACCGAACCTTACTCCTATGTATGGTCAAACGGCGCCACTACAGAAGACCTGACAGATCTTACTGCAGGAACCTATGAGGTAATCGTGACCGATGTTTACGGATGTACGATTGATGCTACCATCACGCTCACCGAGCCTACGGTTCTGGTAGCTGATGCCGGATCAGATCTGCCCATCTGTTATACATTTGAAACAACCATCGGCGGATTGCCGAGCGCTTCAGGCGGTGTTGGTCCCTATACTTACTCATGGAGTCCGACCACCGGTTTGAACGATCCAACAAGCCCGAACCCGATTGCCGGACCTCTGACCACCACAACCTATACAATCACCGTTACCGATCAGAACGGCTGTGTAGATGTAAGTTCGATGGTACTTACCGTGAATCCACTTCCGGAAGCCAGCATCGAAGCCAGCACACCGGATGAGTTCTGTAATGGCGTTACACTCACTGCATACTCCTCTACTACCGAATGGGAATATGCATGGTCAAGAGGCGATCTTACACAATCTATCTTCCTCAACAGTGGGGTTGATCCTGATGGACTCTATTCTGTCTATGTTACCGACCAGAATGGATGTACTTCACCGATCCCTGCTTATTACACCTTTGCTTCACAGAACCTTACCAGCTCCTATACCATCCTTGGCCTGAAAGAGGTCAAACTGGGAGAGCAAAACATCGTTCAGAACGGATCAGTAGGTGTTACAGGTAAAAACAGGAAAGCTGAGATCAAGAAAGGAGCTGTAATCAACAGCCCGGGTTCGTTTGTGAAAGCAGATAAGATTTATGCACACAGAACAGCCGTTATCCTGAAGAAGATCTACGATCCTGTGACAACAACGCTGCCGACGATGTACTACAATACAACATCAGGCATCTCAGGAAAGATCAAGGTGAAGAAGAATACCACCACCACGATCAGCACTGAATACGTTGACATCGAGATCGGAGAAAACTGCCACGTAACCATCACCGGAAGCGTCTATGGCGAGATTGAAGTAGATAAGGGCAGTACTGTCATCTTTACCAGCTCATCCATTGATATTGAAGAGTTGAAAACTGACGACAGCAAGGTGTACAAACCAACATCAATCGAATTCGCTTACCATGCCCAGGTACGGGTGAAGGATAAGGTTGAGATTGGCAAGAACAACTTTGTCAACCCCTACAACTCAAATGTCATCTTCTACATCGGTACAAAGTATAACCATGGCGGTCATGGCGACAAGGACGACGATGACGATGATGATGATTTCAGCGGAAACGGAAACGGAAATGATAACTGGACCTATGCCGACGACAATTGGAACGACGAAAACCTCGACCACAACAGTGGTGGTGGCAACGGTGGAGACAAGGGCGACAACAAAGGATCACTGACGGTGAAAGCCGAAGGTACCTCCTTTAACGCCAGCGCTTATGTACCAAGAGGAAAGATCCATGTTAAGGAGAATGCAGCCGTGAATAACCCGGGAACAATGACCGGACAGTTTATAGCCGAGAAGGTGTATTCAACAGGCAAATACATCACCTGGAACTGGCACGATTGCAATTCCAACCAGAACGTCAATCCGATTACACCTCCAACAGGTGGTTCGATTGCAGAGGATGCAACAGTATACAATGTATTCCCTGTGCCTAACAATGGATTGTTCACCACTACGATCGATGCTCCGTTTGAAGATGACTACTCCATCTCTGTGTATAATACACTTGGTGTGCTGTTATTCGAGAAGAGAGAAGTTCATGTAGACGGATACACCGAAACACAGGTTGACATCCAGCATGTACCGACAGGAATCTACTACGTGATCTTCCGTAATGCAGATCATCAGGAAGTGAAGAAGATTCTGATAAATAAGTAGCGATTAGCAATTAGCGATTAGGGATTAGGGAATTACATAATTTGTTACCTGCCCACTGCCTACTGCTAACTGCCAACTAAAAAACCCTGAGCCCTGTGCTCTAAGCCCTGAGCCAGAAGCTCGGGGCTTTTTTTGTTCATAACACGGAATAACTTATAAGGGATTTACTTGACTGCTTGCCAGGGTGCAGCTAATTTTGGAAGTTGGAACAGTAATACAAATTGAGTTCAGCCAGAAATATTCAACGAATGAAAAGAATTTTGATTTTATACTCCCTTATATTGGTGTTCTCATCATCAATTTATACCCAGCCTCTTCCTGATCTGATTATAACAGCGGGATCCCAATCTGTCTCTCCCACTACAGTAACAGCGGGATCAACTATTACGGTTTCTGCCTCTGAAAATAACATTGGTACAGCTTCATCAGTCAGTAACGTGGTTGGCATATGGCTCTCCTCCGATGGCATCATGAATACGATCAATGATGTTTTTCTGGGATCCATTTCGGGATACCCTGCTTTATTGGCCGGGTCGTCCAGTTCCGTGCTTAATACGTCAGTGACTATTCCGGCATCTGCCACAGCCGGAGTCTATTATATATTTTTCTGGGCTGACGGGTGTATGACAAATGGATGTACGGGGGTTGTGTCAGAATCAAATGAAACCAACAATATTTCTGCCACACAGTTAACGGTAAATTGCACGCTTCCCGGAACAGCAGTCGTTACAGGTCCAGGCTCTGGCTGTCTTGGGGCTTCGTTGACATTTAGTGCAACTTCAACAGGGGCAACCTCATTCAGCTGGACAGCGCCTGCCGACTGGTCGCCAAATACAGGATCAGGCACAAGCTTTACATCAACTCCCGGGAGTTCGGGGAATGTGACTGCTGTTCCATCCAATAGTTGCGGAAATGGGCCTTTAGGCATGCTAAATGTCACGATAACGAATATCTTGCCTGGGGCTGCAACTGTTACCGGCCCGGGTTCAGGTTGTGCCGGATCTCCGTTGACATTTACCACCAGCGCAACAAATGCCTCATCATATAGCTGGATCGCACCGGCTGACTGGTCACCCAGTACTGGCTCAGGGACATCTTTTACATCCACCCCCGGAAGTTCGGGGAATGTAATTGCCACCCCGTCAAATGGATGTGGGAATGGTACATCCGGAAATAAAAATGTGACGGTAAACCCGCTCCCAGGTTCGACAGTTCTCGGCGGTCCGGGTTCCGGTTGTAGCGGAGTTTCATTGACATACACTGCAACTTCCTCAAATGCCACATCCTATAGCTGGACAGCGCCTACCGGGTGGTCACCAACTTCCGGGTCGGGCACTTCGTTTACAACAACCCCTGGGAGTTCCGGGACTATTACAGTCACACCATCCAATAGTTGTGGAAACGGAGCAATCACCAATACTCCTGTCACCATAGCGACATCTGTGCCGGGAGTAGCAACGGTTACCGGTTCGGGTTCAGGTTGTGCTGGGTCCCCGTTAACATTCACCGCCAGCTCCTCCAATGCGACATCATTTAGCTGGACGGCCCCCGCTGGCTGGTCCCCCACTACGGGATCAGGCACCAATTTTACATCAACCCCAGGAAGTTCGGGAACTGTAACTGCCACTCCATCCAATAGTTGTGGTACTGGTTCGGCAGGAAGCAGCAGCGTGACAGTGACAGCATCAGTGCCGGGAGCGGCGGCTGTTACAGGTTCAAGTTCAGGTTGTGGAGGAACCCCGATGACATTTAGTGCAACCTCCTCAAATGCTACATCATTCAGCTGGACGGCGCCCGCTGGCTGGTCCCCAAATACGGGTTCAGGATCAACGTTTACTTCGACTCCCGGAAGTTCGGGGAACGTAACTGCCACACCTTCTAATATTTGCGGAAACGGAACGACTGGCAATTTAAGTGTCACGATAACAACCTTGCCCGGCCCGGCAACTGTTTCAGGTTCAGCCTCAGGTTGTACAGGGGTTGCATTAACATTCAGTGCGAGCTCGTCAAACGCAACATCATTTAGCTGGACAGCACCTGCCGACTGGTCACCGAACACAGGCTCGGGGACCACATTTATTTCCACTCCCGGAAGTTCAGGAAACATCACTGTAACTCCTTCCAATGGTTGTGGTAACGGTACTCCTGGCAGCAAAAATGTCACAGTAAGCTCTCTGCCCGGACCGGCCACCGTTACCGGTCCGGGTTCGGGTTGTGCAGGCGTTTCATTGACATTTAATGCAACTTCCACAAATGCTTCAGCTTTTGTTTGGACCGCACCTGCAGACTGGGTCCCAAATACAGGATCGGGTGCGACATTTACATCAACTCCCGGAAGTTCCGGGAATGTAACAGCCTTCCCATCAAATTCCTGTGGCGTAGGTTCCACAGGCAGCAAAAGTGTATCGATATCCTCCATCCCTGGAGCAGCAACAATTTCTGGCGCCGGAACCGCATGCGCCGGAACCGCACTGACCTTTAGTGCATCCTCCACCAATGCTACATCATTTAGCTGGACCGCACCCGCGGGATGGTCTCCAAATACGGGATCGGGAACAACGTTTACGTCAACTCCGGGGGCTTCCGGGAATATCACTGTCACTCCATCAAATAGTTGCGGGAATGGACCTGCCGACAGTAAAAATATCACTATAACCTCGGTACCCGGGGCAGCAACAGTTACGGGACCAGGATCAGGTTGTTCAGGAGTTTCACTGACATTTACTGCAAGTTCGTCAAATGCTTCAACATTTAATTGGACCGCACCCGCCGACTGGTCGCCAAACACAGGATCAGGATCAAGTTTTTCATCTACTCCCGGAAGTTCCGGAAATATCACTGTCACTCCATCAAATAATTGTGGCAATGGCACTTCCGGCAGTATCAATGTAACCATTAACTCCATTCCGGGGCAAGCTGTTATAACCGGTCCGGGTTCAGGTTGCGCGGGAACTGCACTGACATATAGTGCAACAGCCCCAAATGCTTCATCATATTCCTGGACTGCACCCGCAGATTGGACCCCAAACATAGGATCAGGTACAACGTTTACTGCAACTCCAGGGACTTCCGGAGATGTCACTGTGTTCCCGTCCAATAGTTGTGGCAATGGTACCTTAGGCAGCAAATATGTTGTCGCAAGCCCATTGCCGGTTCCAACAGTAGGTCCTTCCCCATTGATGACAGAGAGCTTTGAGAACGGTGGTTCAATCCCTACGGGTTGGGAGATAGAGACCCTTGCTCCGAATAACGCCATCACATTCCCAACCAGCACCAGTTATCCTGTCGGATACGTTGCATATAACGGGACCTATCTCGTGAGGTTCAATTCATACGAGAACGGGAACGGAGTGATCCGACTAAAAAGAACCACCCCTATCTCAACCATTGGGTCAACCAATGTAAACGTAAACTTTGCCTGGCTGGAGAGTTCAGGGTTTTCAACAGCCAATGATCGTGTTGAGGTTGAATGGTCGCTGGATGGAACGACTTGGACATCCGCCGGTACATTTCCACGGTATAATGCCAATAGTGGCTGGAAAATACGAAACCAACAGCTGCCTTTCCTTACAACAGGACAGGCAACCCTTTATATTGCATTTAAATTCACTTCAGAATTCGGGAACGACTGCTACCTCGACCTGGCAAAAGTGTTTCGTAGCAACACCTCCGTCTGCGTAAATACTTCTGCATCCTATCAAACTGAATCCGGGATGACTGCCTATGGATGGGCCGTCTCTTCTGGTGGTACCATAACCAGCGGATCAGGAACCTCTTCCATCACAGTGTTATGGTCGGCCACCGGATCCCATACAGTTAGTGTGAACTACACGAACCCAAGTGGATGCAAGGGGAATACTCCAACAAGCATGACTGTTGCGGTTAACCCTCTTCCCGTTCCGACAATCTCAGGGCCCACTTCTGTTTGCGTGCATGACACTGTCATCTACCGGACCCAGAAAAATATGGCATCCTATCTCTGGACCATCTCATCAGGAGGAACGATCCATGGATTAACCAGCGACAGCCTGATCAGTGTTACCTGGGATACAGCCGGACTGCCTGCCAACCGATGGGTCAAGGTGGCGTATACAAATACAAACGGGTGTTCAGGAACGACTCCTGTTCCGTATTCTGTCACTGTGAATCCGCTGCCTACTCCCACAATATCAGGGCCCATCGCCCTTTGCAGAACCACTATCGGGACCTATCAAACGGAACAAGCCATGACAGGATACTCCTGGACTGTTTCTCCGGGTGGTGTGATTCTGGCTGGTTTAGGCACAAGAACAATCACAGTCCGCTGGGATTCGGCAGGCGCCAAAATCGTATCGGTGAATTATATCAATCTTTCGGGTTGCGACGCCCTTGCCCCTACAGTACTGCCGATTACTATCCATCCCCTTCCTGTACCTTCCATATCAGGAGCTGATTCAACCTGCCTGAACACCACGGGTAATGTCTATTCGACTGAAGCCGGGATGCTAAATTACATCTGGAATGTTTCCACTGGAGGAGTAGTCACTGCAGGAGGAACAACTGCAAGCCCGAGTGTTACGATAACATGGACCACCCTTGGCAGCCATTCTGTGAGCGTTATCTATACAAATCCATTGGGGTGTACAGCTGCAACAGCTACAATTTTGCCGGTTTTGGTCAGTCCTGTACCTGCACCACAACTTTTTGGCCCCAATATTGCCTGCGCACAATCGACCGGGCATATCTATTCTACTCAACCTGGCATGGCTGCCTATTACTGGTCCGTCTCACCCGGTGGTATAATCACCTCTCCCACCGATACCAGCGCAATACTTGTATCATGGAATACCATTGGGAATCGATATGTAACAGTCAATTATACCACCCCGGCAGGATGTACCGGTACGATCCCCGATACCATGGCTGTGATCGTTCAATCCCGTCCCTCACCTACCATCTCCGGTCCGGCTTCCGTGTGTGAAGCCACCGGTGGTCATATCTACAGCACTGAACCAATGAACACAGGATATCAGTGGACACTCTCGGGTGGGGGCACAATCATATCAGGTTTCGGGACTAATGTCATCACCGTAACCTGGGACACAGCTGGAGCCCGCCAGGTGATGGTAAATTATACGAGTCCCTCCACCGGTTGCAACGCCCTTACGCCAACCAGCTATGCTGTCTTCGTCAAACCAAAACCAATTCCTGTAATAACAGGCCCAACGCCTGTTTGCAAAGGGATCTCGGGGAACACCTATACCACACAGAGCGGTATGCTGAATTACATCTGGAATGTCTCTTCAGGAAATACAACGACATCAGGAGGGACACCCGGAAGTAACTTCATCACAGTCACATGGAACGTATTAGACACCCAAACTGTTTCGGTCAACTATACCGCGCTAAACGGATGTACCTCCCAGACAGCTGCCACATACAAGGTAAAAGTCAATCCATTGCCAACGCCAACGATCGGCGGCCCCGATACGGTGTGTGTCAATACTACAGGGAACATCTACGGGACACAGCCGGGGATGTTCAGCTATATCTGGGCTGTTTCAGCAGGGGGGACTATAACTTCAGGGGCCGGTACCGATACTATTACTGTCACCTGGACACTGGCCGGAGCACGTTCGGTTTCAGTCAACTACACCGATAGTAACGGATGCACAGCAGCGGCACCAGTCGTTTACAATGTACATGTTTTAACTCTGCCGGTACCCATCATCACCGGACCCGCATCGGCATGCAAGGGATCGGCTGGCAACACCTATACCACGGCATCCGGGATGACCAACTACCAGTGGGTAATCTCCAATGGAGGAACCATTACGGCAGGAGGCAGCGATTCGGTGAATTTCGTAACCGTTACCTGGGACTCGGCCGGAGCACAAACCGTTAGCGCCGGCTATACCAATGCTACTGGCTGTACATCTGCACCGCTATCAGTCTACACGGTGACCGTTCATCCGCTTCCGACACCGACAATTTCAGGCGAATCCTCAGCCTGTGTGGATGGAGGCAATTACACCTATACGACCGAGACGGGGATGACAGGATATATTTGGACCACGTCTTCATCCGGACAGATCATTTCCGGTCAGGGGACTCCCCAGGTACAGGTGAACTGGCTGGCAACCGGATCACAATGGGTTGGCGTCAATTACACCAACGCGACAGGCTGTACTGCTGCCACAGCTTCAACGTATACCGTAACGGTTGACGGAGTCCCAGGTCAGATGGGCGCTGTTTCCGGCATCGATACGATCTGCGGAGTGGCAACCGGCATTTCCTACTCAGCCAATCCGATTGCCAATGTACTGGCCTATAACTGGACTATTCCGCCAGGAGCCATCATCACCTCCGGAGCAGGAACAACGACAATTCTAGTCGACTATCCCGAAACTGCCACCTCGGGCAATGTAACCGTAACAGCCAGCAATGCATGTGGAAACGGAGCCCCTTCGGTACCACTGGAAGTTACTGTCACACAAATACCTCCAGCACCGGCGATCACCCTGCTAGGAGACATGCTTCAGAGTAACATGAATACAGGAAACCAGTGGTTCCTCAACGGATCACCCATACCTGGAGCAACAGGCTCAACATACCTTGCAGTGGAAGAGGGCGATTACTGGGACCACGTAAGCATTAACGGATGTTCGTCCGATACTTCAAACCACATCTATGTGCTGATCACAGGCGTTGAGAACCATCAGTTGGAGAGCATTTCACTCTATCCCAATCCGAACGACGGAACTTTTACGATTCGCTTCAGTCAGGGAGCGGATGAATCTTATGAGATCATTGTTGTGAATCAACTGGGCATGAAGGTGACGGAAAAGCGACTTCTGGTTAAGCAGGGAAATACAGAACATCAAATCGACCTGCGGCCACTCCCTATCGGAGTTTATACCATACTGATATCAGGAGAAACAAAGCGTGTAGTGAGGAAAATCATCGTGAAGTAGGGGTTACTCCCCCTGCTTGAGCTCTTCCGATTTTACAAAATAGCTGCCGCTGATCACCACTCTGGCATCCGGAGGAATTGGCTCCTTGAGAATGATCTGGATAAATCCATCTTCAGAGAAGCCTGTAGAAACCCTCATTTGTGCAAAGGCGTAAACTGAGTCACTCGAGGGAGACAGGGTATAGTAGATATAGGCATCATCCGTCCCCTCTCCAACTACGGCTTCTTCAGGTAGTGCATCCACCTTCTGCTCATCCGTGTGAATCTCTGCGGAAGCAAACATGCCAGGCAGAATATGTTTCGAAGTGTTATTGAAACTGGCAATGACTTTAACGGTTCGGGCATCCTCCTCAACCGTTTTACCGATGCTGGTCACCCTGGCCTCATAGACTTCTGCGCCAAGATTGGCCAGTGAAAAAGTAACACGCTGACCAACTGAGATATAGGGAACATCCTTCTCAAAAACCCGAATCTCAAGGAGAAGATTATCTTTGTCGATGATCCTGAACATCAGTTTGTTGGGCTCAACGTATTGTCCGATGGTGATCGCCATCTCTTCAACCGTGCCGGCAATTGGACTTACAACGCCAGCAACAGGCTGTATGGTTCCGGCATCCAGAGCTTCCAATGGGATGTTGAACATCTCCATCTGCATTTTTAAGGACTGATACCTCGCTTCAAGATCTGTCAGATCCTTTCGTGCCTCCTCTACCCTTTTATCCGCATTGATTTTATCCTTGTTCAGCATCTCCTGTCTTTCAAATTCACTCTTTTGATAAGCCAGCAGAGATCTTGTAGAAATATATTTCTGTTGCATTTCGATGATCTCGGGCGAAGTGATGGCAGCCAGAAGTTTTCCCCTGAATACGTTATCTCCCACATTCACGAGAATAGACTCGACAGTACCCCCGATCATGGTTCCCACAGAGGCGTTCTTTTGCCACCTGAGGATCAGTTTGCCCTTGGCCTTGATATCCTTGGAAAGCACCTCACGTGTGAGAGTTCCAAAGGTAATGTTGCCAATCTCTATCTGTTCCTTAGTCAGGACAACCATCCCCGATTCGGGCATTACTGTGTCGCTTGTTTCTTCCGTTACCGTATTAGAATGGCAGCCGGCAAGGAAGAGGCAGATGAAAATTCCTGTTATTGTTCTCATGGCTAAATATTTCCCAGCAGATTGTTAATCCGGATGACAGTTTGATTGTAACTGTTTAATGCATCCAGGTATTCCAATTGCAGTGCGAATGCTTCATTCAGGGTGAATATATATTGAAAGAGGTTGATCTCCCCGGCACGATAACTCTTCTCTGCAGATGAGATCATAGAAAGTGAAAGAGATAATCCTTTCTCGTCAAAATAGGTGAGTGTGTATTCCGCTTTCTCCAACTCTTTCCTGTACCGGTACCACCTGCTCTCCAGATGATGCATTCCGTTTTCGATCTCGTTGGAAGCTATATCCCGCCTGATTTTGGCCGACTTGATTTTGCCCATTGGGACCCAGAACCATATCGGAAGTGAGATCCCATAGGTCCACCCGGTAAATGGCTCTATATCGTCGAGGCTCTGTGTAAACCATCCAATACTGAACGAAGGGGCCAACTGCCAGGACTCCTTTCGGAGATTTGCTTTTTCATAGTTCAAAGAGGACTCAAGATAGTTCATTGTGAGGTTATCCGACAACCCATCGGGGGGAAGCAGTGGGGTATCAAGCCTGGTAGGGAAAGCGGCAGGAGTTACATAATCAGTATCCGAATGGATCATTGTCTTCAGGTCGTTGATCATTGATTCCACATCGGCCCGCAGGGATCTGACATCCAGTTCGGTCTTTGCTTTTCTCGACTCGCTGATCAATACATCGAGTTGATTCACATCGCCAGCCTCAAACTGACGTGAAGTTGCCTTGTAAAAGATCCCGAAAATGCTGTCTTGCTTTTCTTTCAGCAGGAGTTTGGCAGAAGTGATCCACCACTCCATGTAAACCGATTTAACCTCTGTGACAAGCTCCACCTTTTTCAACTCTGAGAGCAAAGATGTCACTTCGGTTTTGGCCTTCTGCGCTGCCACCTTCTCCACATAAACCATTGGAAAATCGATCTCCTGGCTGATGACTACCTTGTAATCTTTCAAGGCTGAATTGATCTCCCCTGTCTCGATTGATACAGTTGGGCCTGCCAGGTCGAATTCAGACATGATCAAGCTCTTCTCTGCTTTTTTCTCCAGCTCGAAATTTTTAATCTCAGTGGCATTCTGAAGCGCTCTATCAACAGCCTGCGGCATCGTGAGTATGGTAGGTTTCCCTCTGTCCTGCCCAAACATCGCGAAAGGGAAGAGCAACAAGAGGAGGAACATCGCAACCGGAGGCAGTTTCTTTCTGGGCCATAACCGGATCCTTGTGAGAGCGCAATGGAATCCCTCCTGGAAGGTGAAATACAACACGGGAAGCACGACGAGGGTAAGAACAGATGCGGTAAGAATCCCTCCGATCACCACCGTGGCTAATGGTTTCTGGACTTCCGCACCGGCAGCGGTGCTCAGGGCCATAGGCACAAAACCGAAAGCGGCTACCAGGGATGTCATGATGACAGGACGAAGCCTGTCTGATGTTCCTTGCTTGATCCGCTCCCAGATATCACTTATCCCCTCCTTTTCAAGCTGGTTGTAATGAGAGATCAGCACGATCCCATTCAGGACGGCAATCCCGAATAGGGCAATAAAACCGACTCCTGCCGAGATGCTGAAAGGCATCCCTCGGATTAGTAACGCCAAGATTCCACCAACGGCAGCGAGGGGGATAGCAGTAAATACCATAACAGATTGTTTAAAAGAGTTAAATGCAAAAAATAACATGATAAAGATTGCTGCAAGAGCGACCGGAACAGCAATGGAAGAGGTCCTTTTCGCTGATTTCAGGTTCTCAAACTGTCCACCGTAAGTAAAATAGTATCCTGGAGGCAACACCATCCTACGGGTCAGCTCCCTGTCAACCTCATCGATAAAGGATTCTACATCCCGGTTTCTCACATTGATCCCGATGGTGGCACGCCGTTTGGTCTCTTCCCGGGAGATCATCATTGGTCCGCTTACTTCGTGAATATCCGCCACCTGGCTAAGCAGGATCAGCTCTTCATTGGGCCGGTTGACCCGAAGGTTATAAAGAGCGTCGATATCTTTCCGGTACTCCTCATCCAGCCGGACAACCAGGTCGAACCGCCGCTCACCTTCAAAGACCAGTCCGGCTGCCTGACCTGCGAATGCCGTTCGGATGATGGAATTCATCTCATTGATATTCAATCCATTTTGGGCTATTTTATCACGGTTGAATGTAACAACCAACTGTGGCAACCCAACGATTTGATCCACCTTTACATCACCTGCTCCCGTGATTTTACTGATGATCGAGGCCGCCTTGTTTGCCTGATCGAAAAGAATGTCGAGGTCCTCTCCAAAAATTTTCACGGCAACATCGGTCTTCACCCCTGTCATCAGTTCATTAAACCGAAGCT
The DNA here is from genome assembly GCA_014860625.1 of Bacteroidales bacterium. Taxonomy (GTDB): domain Bacteria; phylum Bacteroidota; class Bacteroidia; order Bacteroidales; family FEN-979; genus QYOJ01. The sequence continues at coordinate 22,254 of JACZJJ010000168.1, forward strand.
GAATAGGTTGGGAGAAATCAAAACTCGCTCCAGGGATAACCGCGAGGGCTTCCTTCATTTTGTCGACCATCTCCTCCCGCGTATGGGCAGTCAGCCACTCCTTCTTCGGCTTCATGGTTATCATCACATCGGCATCCTCAATAGCCATCGGGTCGGTGGGGACTTCTGCTGAACCAATTTTAGAGACAACATGAATGACTTCAGGAAATTGCTCAGTGAGGATTTTCTCCGCCATTGTTGTGGTAGCAATGCTTTGCGACAGGGATGACCCTGGGGGCAATGTCAACTGACAGGCTAGATCGCCCTCTTCCAGCGTAGGGAGGAACTCCCCTCCCATCCGGGAGAAGATCCAGAGGCTGATCACCACGATGATGGAAGCGCCAATGATGACAAGTACCGGAAGGCGCAATGCGACATCGAGTGTTTTATCATGCCATCGGTGCAGGTGACCCATAATCTTTTCGGAGATATTTTTTTTGAAAACGACCTTCTTTCTGAGGAAGATGGAAGCGATCATCGGCACATAGGTAAAAGAGAGAATCAACGCACCAATCAAAGCGAAACTGACGGTTTGGGCCATCGGCTTGAACATCTTGCCTTCAATCCCGGTAAAAGCAAAAATCGGGACGTAAACGATGAGAATGATCAATACACCAAAGACAGCGGAGTGGCTCACCCTGCTGGTTGCCTTGAAGATGGTTTCGTCCATTTTCTGCTGGTCGAGCCGTTGCAGGTTGAAATGTTTCTGCAACTGATGCATGATCCCTTCTACCACAATCACAGTTCCGTCCACAATCAAACCGAAGTCAATCGCTCCCAGGCTCATCAGGTTGGCTGATACATGGAACACCCTCATCATGGCGATGGCAAAAAGCATCGAAAGCGGGATGACAGAAGCCACGATAAGTCCTGAGCGCATGTTGCCGAGTAACAGAACCAGCACGAAGATGACGATCAGCCCTCCCTCTATGAGGTTTGTTGTGACGGTGTGCATGGTCTTTCCGATCAGTAACGATCTGTCGAGATAAGGGTTGATCTCAAGTCCGGGTGGCAAGATCTTCTCCACCTTCCTGATTCTCTCCTTTACAAGGCGGGTCACTTCATCGCTGTTTGCCCCTTTCAGCATCAGGGTAATCCCTCCAACAGCTTCACCCTTACCATCTTTTGTCATAGCACCGAAACGGGGTGGCGCACCGATTTTTACAACTGCCACATCCCGGATGGTAATGGGGAGCCCATTCACCTCCTTGACTACAATCTGTTCAATATCCCTGCTATCTTTGACGATGCCTTCGGTTCGGATATAATAAGCCTCCTGTCGCTTCTCGATGTAGCTTCCTCCCGAATTCTGATTGTTGTTCTCAAGAGCATCAAAGATCTCGGGGATCGTGATGTTCATTCCAACCAGGTGCTTCGGGTCAACAGCAACCTCGAACTGCTTCAGCAATCCACCGAAAGAGCTGATCTCCACGATGCCGGGAATTCCGGCAAGCTGTCGTTTTACAATCCAATCCTGGATCGTTCTGAGATCAAAAAGCGAATACTGGTCTTCATAACCAGGCTTGGCCTCGAGGACATACTGATAAATCTCTCCCAGGCCGGTAGTAACAGGCATCATCTCAGGAGAACCGTATTCGGCGGGAATCTGCTGGGCTGCCAGAACAATTTGTTCGGAGACAATCTGTCGGGCCCTCATTACATCCACATCATCTTTGAAGACGATGGTGACAACCGAAAGTCCGAATCGCGACAGAGATCGGATCTCCGTCACGTCCTGGATATTGGCCATGGCCGTTTCAACAGGGAAGGTGATGAATTGTTCCACCTCCTGGGGAGCAAGAGATGGAGAGATGGTGATAACCTGAACCTGGTTGTTTGTGATATCAGGGACAGCATCAATAGGGAGATTGACGAAGCTAAAGATCCCCCAGGCAATCAAAGCAATGGTCAACAGCCCGATGACCAGTTTGTTTTTGATGGAGAAAGTGATGATTTTGTCAAGCATAATGGGAGGAATGCGAATTATGATCAAAAGTAGGAGATTTTTTTGAAAATTACACAAATAATGTAGGGACGGTCATGGGGTCATGGGGTCATGGGGTGATGAATTGGATTTAGCCCAACAGTTCAGTGATTATCCTTAAATTTACGTCCTGATCTACCGGCATGTTGAATCGCTTTCTCTTCTGTAACATTCTTTTTCTGGGATCCATCACCTCCCTTCAAGCCCAATACTATACCACCGGCCAGGATCCGGCATCCGTGAAGTGGAGCCAGATCAGGACCGACTCATTCCGGATCGTCTTCCCTGAGAACTTCGTTTACAATAGTGAGTACCTGGCGAACATCCTGAAGCTGACCGCCAGGTATGAAACGAAATCATTGAAAGCAACAGTTCCCCGGATGCCGTTTCTCCTGCACACCAGCTCAACCATCTCAAACGGCTTGACGGTATGGGCTCCCCGCCGGATTGAATTGTACACCTGTCCGCCCCAGGATATCTATGCCGAAGAGTGGCTGGAACAGTTGGCGCTTCATGAATATAGACATGCTGTGCAGACCAGCAAGATGAAGCAGGGTTTTTCGAAGGCCTTGTACTATATTTTCGGGGAGCAGGCGACAGGTGCAGTGCTCGGAATGTATATTCCAACCTGGTTTCTGGAGGGGGATGCCACCGTGACGGAGACTGCTCTCTCGAACTCCGGCAGGGGTCGGGTTGCTTCATTTACGGCCCCACTGAGAGCCCAGTTCCTGCAAAAAGGAATCTATTCGTATGATCTGGCAACAATGGGCTCCTATAAAACCTTCACACCGGATGCTTACACACTGGGTTATCACCTGGTTGCCAAAGGGAGGGAAAGGTATGGATATGAGCTCTGGGACCATGTTCTGGACAAAGTTGCCAGACTTCCCTTCATGGTGGTGCCATTCAACGCCGGCATCAGGCAAAAAAGCGGATACTGGAAAACCGGCCTCTACCGGAAAATGATGGAGGAGTTGCTAATCGAGTGGCAGAAAGAGGAAGATGAATCCTGGCGGTCCTTCTTCAACCCGGTAACAATACCAAACCCGGCAGATCACACTACCTGGGATCGGCCGCAATTCGTGAACGACTCAATCCTGATCGCTGCCCGGTGGAGCAACGAGGGTGTACCGAAATTGATGATACTCAACCGAAAGGGTGAGACAAAACCGTTGAAAAAACTTGGAGCCTATCAGCCCGGAAGTCTCTCGGTTTCGGAGGATGCCATTGTGTGGACTGAGTACCGGCCGGATATCCGGTGGGAGAATAGGAGCTATTCCGTAATTAGGAAATTAGAAATTAGGAAATTAGGAAATTGGTCAGGAGGTCAGGAAACCAGGAGGTTAGGAGGGAAGGAAGTAATGAGGTCAGGGTGGAGTGCACAGGGCGCAGGGCACAGGGCGCAGGTATCCGGCATCCGGTATCCGATATCCGGTATCCGACATCCGGCATCCGGCATCCGGCATCCATATCTTACCAGAAAATCCCGCTACTTCTCCCCTGCCCTATCGCAGAACGGCAGCTACATCGCGGCAGTACAGATCAAGGAGGAGAACCAATCGTTTATCGACATCCTGAAGAGCGGCGACGGAGAGCTCCTGCTATCCATTGCTGCTCCTGATAACGGTCTGTTCCTTCAGCCTGCCTGGTCGCCTGATGGACGAAAGATCGCATTTATCCTGTTGACTCAGGACGGGAAATCGCTTCACACAATGGATTCGTATGGAGGTTCCTTTACCTCCCTCCTGCCTCCCTCCTTCCAGGAGATATCCGGTCCTCCGCTGTTTTTCCGGAACTACCTGCTCTTCATGGCCGATTATACCGGCATTGAAAACATTTTTGCCATTGATACCCTTACACGGCAACTCTACCAGGTTACCTCTGCCCGATTCCAGGCGACGAATCCGTCAGTTTCTCCCGACGGTTCAGGAATTGTTTACTCCGACTACACAGCTAATGGGATGATGGTGGTGACCCGCACCTCCGATCCTTCTCAATGGATACCACTGGATTCCATCCCTGAATATAGGTTCGAACTGGCGGAAGCGATGGCGGAGCAGGAAGGAGTTAATATTCAAGATAGCATCAGAAAGAATTACGAATTAGGAATTACGAATTACGATTCATCACTCACCACATCGCCATACCGCAAAGGCTCCCATCTCTTTGACATCCATTCCTGGGCGCCGGTGTCGATCGATGCCGATAACCTGACGCTGAAGCCAGGGGTGTCTATTCTCTCCCAAAACCTATTGAGCACCATGTTTGCGGGAGCCGGTTACGAATACGACCTGAGTGAACGGACCGGCAGGCTTTACCTCAATCTCTCCTATAAAGGATGGTTTCCGGTGATTGATGTGAACTACTCGTATGGCAAACGAGCCGGGATCGGCAGGTATTCCAACACCGGTGAAAGTTTTCGTTATACCTGGAACGAAAGCAACCTCCAGGCAACCATCAGCGTTCCGCTAAATCTCTCCCGGGGAATCTGGTACCGGAAATTCCAACCCTCTTTGGGAACATCCTGGATCTACGTGATCCACGATAAGAACACCCCGGAACAGTTTACGGAAGGATCCATCAACACGCTTGATTACCGGTTGTATATGTATAACTATATCCGGTCAAATTACCAGGACATGTTCCCGAAGTGGGGACAGAACCTCGATATCAATTTCCGTCACACACCCTTTACAGGCAATGACATGGGCTCTGTATTCGGGATTTCCACCAACCTCTATTTCCCTGGGATATTTCGTCACCACGGCATCCGGATTTATGGAGGATACCAGCGAAGGTGGGACAACCTGGTGTATGGGTATCAATTCTCAAGCCTTATTTTATTGCCCCGCGGAACGGAAACCATCTACCCCGAAGAGATGGTATCCCTCTCCGCCAACTACAAATTCCCCTTCCTGCGCCTGGATGCCAGCGTCGGGTCTCTTCTATATATCAAGCGGTTCAAACTGAATCTTTTCTATGATTGGGCCCAGGGTACCGGTGTCCATGGAGATCAGACACCTCAATCGACAGGTTTTGAGCTCACTTCCGAGATGCACGTACTGCGCTTTGTCGCTCCGTTTGAATTGGGGGTGCAGGGAGTTTACCTGCCCGAATCCGGAACCTGGGCGTGGCGGTTTCTGTGGGGAGTGAGCTTTTGATTTAAAATGCCGGATGCAGCAGGCAGGACGAAACAACCTCCTCTGTTTTTGATCTCTCCTATTTCTTGCATTTCATGGGTAACTTTCCTATATTTGAAACATAAGAGCCAAAATCAGTTTATAAAAACCACGCTTTATGAAAAAAAACTGGAAGTTTTATCTTGGTATTGTATTGTTCACATACTCATGGATACCCTATATATTTGTGTTTCTGATCGAACCCTTTTTGAGTTTTTCGACAACCGTTGCATTGTCCCTCTCTTCCGCTTTACTGATCTCGGCAGAGGTGGCATTTGCCATCTCGGTGGTCCTCCTTGGCAAAGAGTTTATCAAACTGATCAAAACCAAACTGAGAACGAAGTTCTTTAGGGAAAAAGGAGATCCGGGGTATAAGCCGATCAGCCGGTTACGCTATCGCATAGGGATCATCATCTTTCTGATCAGTATGGCTGTACCGACCCTCCTCATGGAGGTGTTGCTTTACTTTGATTTCGTCCATTTAATAGGCGATACCAATAGCCTCTATATCTTGCTCGCATTTGATGTCCTGTTCATCTCAAGTATTTTTATCCTGGGCGGCGAGTTCCTCGACAAGCTGAGAGGTCTGTTTACATACTCAAAAGTAATTGACAACCAAACTATGAACAATTAACTTAGGCGATAATGGAGCAATTAAAAAAAGTAATTTCAAAAAAAACAAAAACGGATGAGGGGTTTGAAGCCTCTAAATTATTGAATGATACATTGAATGGCATCGCGGCAGCACTGAATGGTGATGAAACCCTCCGCAAGGAGATGGTTGGAGATCTGGGGCCTATCAATGCCGTCATCGGGATCAAAACGGACGATGGGTTGATGAAAACGACTGTTGTTGTTCAGAATGGCGAGTTCAGGGTAATCCCAAACATTTGCGACGACAAGGCGGATGCCATGCTTATCTTTGATTCCCCGGAAGAGTTTGAAAAATATGTGAATGCCAGCTCTGATGAGGCAATCAGGATGTTTTTAGCCAGCCGGGTGAGGATTGAAGGGAATCTTGCCATTTTTGGTTATGTGAACTATTTAATCAGTTTGTTGACATGGCAGGATGATATCAAGGATTTTAAACAAATCATCAGTCAGCACAAAGAGCAGAATCTTGAAGCCGCCAGAAGTGCCTTGCAGCCGGTACGAGGCATGAAAAAAGAACGCATCGAAACGAGGCTGAAGGCAGAGTCGATCGACAAGGGGGTGAAATGGCTGAAAGAACCTTTTTTATCTCAATATACCCTCGATGATTTTCCCCGGCTGGTAAAATTCAAGGAGGATCACCTCAACACGATGCCGGAAGTCACGGCCGAACAGGGCAAGCTGCTCACCGACTATTTCGTTGAGCATGGCTTTGAGACGCAAAAAGATGGCACTCCGTGGGATCCCATGCTGCGTACAGCAAAGGGGTTTGAATACCTGATGAAAAATAAAAAGCCGGTAATCCGCGAAAATGATCTGCTTGCAGGCACCGTTACACCTAACCCAATCTGCGGCTCGGTCAACCAGCCCTATACCGTTGGGTGGTCCATCTGGGGAGAACTGAACACCATTCAATACCGGGAACTCGATCCTTTTTCTATTACTGAAGAGACGAAAAATACACTCAGCAGGTATGTGTTCCCCTTCTGGAGGGCTAAGTATGTCCAGCAGCGGTGGAAAGATGTCAATGATTACCCGTTGTCGGCAAAGATCAACGACCGTATGTTTTGCTTTAACCTCTGGGGACTCGTTTCGTTAAATCCCGGAAGCCCCGGGTTCGAAAAAATTGTTCACGAAGGACTTGACAGCTTAAGGAAAGAGATTGATGCGAACCTGGATGCGTACGGCAAGTTATCTCCGGCATCTCAAAAAGAGAACAATTCAAAGAAAAACACCTGGGAAGCCATGGCAGCCGCGATCGACGGGATGCTGGCCTATACGGCTCATCTGGCAGAACTGGTGAAGAAAGAAGTGGCGGACACAACAGATCCGAAACGCAAAGTTGAACTCCAAACGATTTATGAAACCCTTCAACGCGTACCGAAACATCCTGCCCGCACGCTTCACGAAGCGGTTCAATCGCTCTGGATCATGTTTATCGGCATCTGCCTGGATGCCATGGACGAGAGCATTACCATTGGAAGGCTCGATCAGATTTTGCAACCCTATTTTGAGGCCGACATCAAAAAGCTGCCCGAAAACGAACGGGAGGGCTACATTGCACATGCCATGGAACTTGTAGGATGCCTGTTTTTACGGTTCACCAACCACCTGGTGGCTGCTGCCACTGTGGCTTCGTGGCAAAATTCCGGGGCTCCAGGTGTTACGTCGGTCATGGTTGGAGGCGTTACGCCGGAGGGCGAAGATGCTGTAAACGACATGACTTACATCGTATTGAAGGTGGCTGAGATGCTGTCTCTCAATGATCCCGACATGGATGCCCGGTACATGGTTGGCGTGAACAGCTCAACCTATATCCGGCGGGTGGCCGAGCTGAATTATATCACTAGCGGAACGCCGTCGGTCCACAACGACAAAGCGATCATTGATTCCCTGTGCCAGCACGGATGGGATATCCGCGATGCCCGAAACTGGGTGTCGTGCGGGTGCGTGGAGCCTGTGATCCATGGTCAGCATTTTGCGGCTACCGGCGACATGGACTCGAACCTGATGGTCCCGCTGACGATGGCTATCTACAACGGATACCACCCCTCCGCCAGATGGGATTTCGGCCCGAAGACCGGTGAGGTGCAAGACTTTGAAACCTTTGATTCTTTTTATAAGGCTTTCGAAGCACAATTTAACTTCATCTACAAACAGGCCACCGAGGCCTCACTGCAGATCCTTCGGGCACAACAATATTTGATGCCCGGGCCACTGTATTCAGCCATGCTGGAAAACTGTATCAAAGATGGCATGGGGATGACCCATGGCGGAGCCAAATACAACTCTTCGGGCACTGCGTTTACGGCTCTCTCAGACGTTGTTGACTCACTTCTGGCAATCAAGAAGGTTGTGTTCGAAGACAAAAAATACACTTTCAGGGAACTCAAAGATGCCATGGATGCAGATTTTGTAGGATACGAACGACAGCATGCCTATATTGAAAACAGGGTGCCTAAGTTCGGTTCAGGTCACGAAAGCGGACGGGAAATGGTTCAACGCGTTACCACCATGATCGCCGATTACCTTCACAGTCATCAGAATGGCCGGGGAGGTTGCTATTTCCCGGGTTACCGGACAAACAACAACCACACCGTGTACGGACGAGTTTCAGGCGCTTCAGCTTCAGGAAGATACGCAGGAAAACCATTTACCTCAGGCCTTACACCCAACCCCCAGGCCTCAACCAACCTGCTCGATAACCTGAATGACGTGGCCAGCATTGATCCGTTGAACTGTGAGAACAATTACACCTTCAATGTGCGCCTCTCCTGCTCGAGAAGTGATTCCCACAAACAAAACGTGGATCATATTGCCAATTATATTCAAACCTATTTTATCAATGGTGGCATGCAGATCCAGATCAACGTGGTGGATACCGACACGCTGAAAGATGCCATGGCTCATCCCGAATTCTATCCTGATCTTATCGCCAGGGTGTCGGGTTATACTGGTTACTATACCAGGATGCAGCAGGACCTGCAGCTGGAGATCATTGGCAGGACCGAATTTAAGATCTGACCGTTTGCTGGAAGCTCCTCTCTTCGATATCAAACACAACTCGCTGGAAGATGGCCCCGGGATCCGGAGTGTTGTTTTCTTTAAAGGTTGTCCGCTCGATTGCAAGTGGTGTCAAAATCCGGAGGGGAAAAAGCGTACCCCGGAATTGTACTGGGAAGAAAAAAAATGCATCGCCGATGGTGGCTGCATAGATGAATGTCCCGAAGTTGCCATCTCCTTCGATTTCCCGGACTTCATAGACAGAGGCCTTTGCACCAACTGTTTCCTCTGTGTTGATGTATGCCCCTCCACCGCATTGAAGGTTTCGGGAAACTCCTTAACCGTTGATGCCATTATCGGTGAAATCCTGCCTTACAAAAGCTACCTTTACAATTCGGGAGGCGGAGTAACATTATCAGGAGGTGAAGCCACCCTTTACCTGAAGTTCATTTCCGGATTGTTACAAAAACTCAAACGGATTGGGTTACATACCCTGCTTCAGACTGCAGGGTGTTTTGATTATACCGTGTTCGAAGAGTTGGTCCTTCCCTACGTGGATACCATTTATTACGACATCAAATTCATTTCATCCTCAGAGCATAAAAAATGGTGCGGCATGGATAATGATCTGATCCTGGAGAATTTTCTCCGGTTACATAAAGAAAGTCTCTCCCGGAAATTCACCTTTCTACCGCGAACCCCGTTGATCACAAACATCACTGATACCAGGGAGAATGTTGCCTCAATCGCGGCATTCTACAAATCCCTTTCGATAGCCCGAACAACACTGTTGCCAAACAATCCCCTATGGCTGAACAAGCTGGGTTGCATCGGCCCGGCAGGCAATCACGGGATGAATGAGGAGATTGGATCGCTTTACCCCATTGCCAGACAGGAAATTGTGCGGAACCAATTCAATGAATACGGCATAGCGGTTGATTTTGGGTAAAGACCGGATACCGGAGTAAGGGAGGGTTCCAAACCCGCCCCTGGTAAAAGCCATTGTATGGGCGGGTTCAGAACCAGCCCATACATCCTCCCTCGCCCTTCGTCCTTCGTTACTTATGGAATTTCCGGATGAAGTCTTCTACCTCCGGCACACCTCCCTGGTAGATGAGGTAGCCGTTGTAAGGTTCACGGAGGGTGATCTCGTCGTTGATGGGCGTGAGCATGATCTCTTTTACTTTCTCCAGGTCGTTGGTTTGTCCTAATGCCCAGCCTAGTTTGATATAGGCGACTTCCGGCAGCATATTCTCAGCCGGAACTACCCCTTTCGCCATCAGGTCGCGGCCGGTGTCGTAAACAAACATGTGGACGTAACCCCATAGTGTTTGTACGGTCATGTAAACGGCAACTCCTTTTTCAGCTGCCCTTACGATGGCAGGGTAGAGCGGTTTGTTCACGTGCCCCAGTCCGGTTCCGATGATGATGATCCCTTTGTAGCCGTTGTCGACCATCGAATCGATCATGTCGGGCTGCATGTTGGTGTAGTAGTAGATCATACCCACCTTCTCTTCAAAATAAGGAAGGATGGTAACGTTTTTATCCGTCCGGCGGCGTTTGTAGTCCTGTTTGATCGGGAAAACGCCTTCGCGGGTCACTGTTGCGAGGGGTGTATCGCCAATTGTTCTGAATGTTGAACGGTAAGAGGAGTGCATCTTCCGAACACGGGTTCCCCGGTGGAGGAAACCATATTCATCCGAAGTAGGTCCAAACATGCAGACCATCGTCTCAGCAATGTCGCCATGACCGGCTGCCGTGGCGGCATGCATCAGGTTGAGGGCGGCATCGGAGCTGGGGCGGTCGGAGGAGCGCTGCGATCCAACAATCACGATCGGGATCGGTGAATTTTGCACCATGAATGTGAGGGCTGCGGACGTGTAATGCATGGTATCGGTACCATGACCGATGATGATCCCCTGGGTTCCCTTCTCTATCTCTTTCCCAATGGCAATCGCAAGTTCTTTGTATTGTGCCGGGCCCATATTCTCACTGAACACGCCAAAAAGTTTTTCGGTGGTGAGGTTGCAGATATCAGCCAACTCCGGTACTGCTCCGTAAAGCTCGCCTGGAGAAAAAGCGGGGATGACAGCTCCGGTCCGGTAATCCAGACGGGATGCAATTGTGCCCCCAGTTCCGAGCAATTTGACATTTGGTAACTCCTTGGAATAGGGAAATTCCTTTTCCGGTATCTTATAATTGGCCTTTTTGTACCCCAGCTCTTCGATGTTGGTGATTGTTCCTACATCCACCCCGATGTTGTAGCCGGTAAAGAACTTCATCACGAGGTGCATGTCGTCCGTATTCTCAGCCCTGGGAAGAATGGTCCCTTCAAAAACGCCACGCGTGGTATCTACCTTCACCTTTGCCCACACCCGGGCGTTGAACTTTTTCAGTGTTTCGAGTGCCAGTCCCTTGTAGCCCTGGAAATTGTCGTCAGCCATAATTGATTTCTTCGATATTATTTTCAGTAATCTTTTTTTTACCCCCTGTTAACCCCTAAATCCCCTAAAGGGGACTTGCTCCTCCCTCCGGGAGGATAATTTCTGCGAAGCAGAGTAAGCCCCCTTCAGGGGGTTTGGGGGCAAAAAAGTCCCCTTCAGGTTTGTCCGCCAAACAGGCTGGGGATTTAGGGGTTATTGGGGGTTAAATAAGTCCTCTTAACTCCTTCAGCGCAACATTCCCCAACGCCTCTTTCCTCAGTTTCCCCATCACCCAATTCGCTCCCGCTCCGTCATTTTTCGAGGTCCTTATCTCATTGTAGTCTTCCAAAAGTGTTGGAATCATTTTAACGATCTCATCCTGGGATAATTTCTTATAGTCCACCTCTGCCAATACCGTTTCAAAATTTCTCTCCGGATGCCGGTAGACGACCCAGAGCATCTTCTTTGCGATCTCCAGATCGAGGTTACACGACTTCTGGAATGCCAGAAGATCGTAAACCTTCTCTGCAGAAAATCCCTGAACCGGCCCGATTTGCCGCTCCATGTGGTTCAGCTTGTGAGCCATTAGGGTAGCTGTGAATCTGGCCGGGATACCAAGTTCGTTCTGAGCTCTCTCAATAATCGGCACAAGGTTGTTTTTCAGGATGTAGGTATATGTATCTTCAGGAACGTTCCAGTCGCGAAGCTGGGCAAAGCGCTCAGCTGTGACGATGGGAAGATGCTTTGCCATCTCGTCAAGTACCTTGTCCTCGAGGGGAATCGGGGCGGTGTCGGTATCGGGATACATCCGGTCGGCACCGGGAAGCACACGTTCAAATATCGTAGTGCCGTTCTCAAACGACTTCCTGGTCTCATTGGGGACCCCGGTAAATGCCATCAGGCACCGCTCTTCCACCGTCTCCAATGCGGTTGGGATATCGGCTTCCGGGCCCCAGAGGATCACCTGGGCATCCTGCTCACCGGCTGCAAGTAGCTGTCGGATTTTTGTCCAGTTATCTTTCCCCACAGTATCATCGAACATCTCCGAATGAAGCATGTTGGGCTTTTCGATGCAGGCAATCACTTTAAGCCGGTTGGTCAGCTCATCGGCGAATGTCATCTCAGGTTGCAGGAAATGGGAGAGCATCCCCCCGAATCCCGGAAGGTTGATTATGTAAACCGGATAACCTATGGCTTTCACCTCGTTCAATAATGGGATCCCGGCAGGAAGATCATTCGGTGCGGGTTTGATCGCATGTATCTTCCAGCTTTTCGTGTCCGTCACCCGCTTGTTCATCACCTCTTTTATCCTCAGTAGCGCAAACTGCCGGAACGCTTCATTGTGTGTAAGTTCAGGCATCCAGCGGTTATGTGCTACCCCTTTGATCTCCACGCGGGTTCCTCCTGCACAGCTCACGTTGACGTCGGCGCGGGTGGAGCCAATACCGGTAGCAACCTTTCCTGTACTCCGGTTGAGGAAGCGGATGTAATCGGCTCCCTCTTTCACCTCGTCGGGATTCTTGAATTCGGGATAGGTGACGGTTTCGATCAGCGGCATCCCGAGACGGTCGGTACGGTAGATCCGCTGATGCCCGATATCGGAAACCTCCCGGCAGGAGTCCTCTTCAAGACTGAGCTGGATCAATCTTACTTTTTTGTTTTTTAGCTGTATTTCACCCTCAACCCCGATGATGGCAGTCCGCTGAAAACCGGTTGGGATGCTTCCGTCGAGGTACTGCTTGCGTGTAATGTGAACCTCGCCAACGATATTGAGTTTAGAAAGCAGAGAGATTTCACAGGCAATACCCAGGGCTTCACGGTTCAACGGAAACGGAGGCGTGTCATCCACATCATAAGTACAGGCAGTCTTGTTGCTGATCCGGTAAACAATCTCTTTCCTGGTCTTGAACTCCATCAGTGCCGTACCGTCATACTCTCCAAGTTCAGATAGCGTGGGTCGCATGTGCCGGATTACTTCGGCATCATATTCATCCGGTTTCTGGAAGATCCCGGCCGGACAGTGGCAGAAGAGTTTTTCCTTGGTTTTCAGCTGCTGGTGAACTTCCAGCCCCGACATAAACCCGATGCGGTCGTAGTCCTTCTGGGTGGCTTCTTTACGTGAAACGTATCCAATGGCTTCGCGAGTATCCTCATAGTTTTTGCGAGGATTAAAAGGGAGTTTTGTCATGTACGTGATTGAATTGGGAAGAAGGTACAAAAATAGGGAATTGTGAATTAACGAACAAACCACAGGAAGGGGGAATGAGGAATGAGGAATGAAGAATGAGGAATTGGGACAATATGAAAAATAATTGACAATAAATTTGGTTCATACTATAAACTAGTTTATATTTGCAAGCAAAATACTTCAGTCATGGAAAATACATTCTCTGAAAAAGAGAGCCTGGCGGTGATCCGCCAGATGATCGATACGGCAAAAAACAACCTGCAACAGGGTATGGGGAAAGTCTTTCTGCTTTGGGGCTATCTTGTAGCGGGGATCAGTCTGGCCACGACCATCCTGCTGATCATACTCCCTGGTGACAGCCGGTATTATGCCTATTTCCTCTGGTTCCTGATGGTATTGGGTGGGCCGCTCCATTACCTGCTGATCAGAAAAATCGAGCGGGAGCGGCTGGTCAAGACCTATATCGATAAAATGATGCACTGGGTGTGGATTGCTTTCACCATCTCCATCCTCACGGTGGTGATCGGATTGATCCTATCTTCCCTCTTTATATACCCTGCTCTTTCTGCGGCTGAAGCAACTAATGATGTTGGACAGTTGTTTCAGTGGATCTTTATGTCGGGTTCTGCAGGCACGAATCAGCCCGTGGATCATTTTCAGTTCTGGTTCCAATGGCTGTTCATCCCCCCGTTCATGCTCTGCCTCTATGGTATTGCTCTCTTCATCACCGGGAAGGCCTATGGATTCAAGCCTCTCTACCTGGGAGGGATCATCTGCTGGGTATCTGTTTTAATCCTGCTTGCCACCATCCACCATCCTCATGTGCTGGAAATCCAGCAAATCTTCCTCTGCTTCTGTGCCATTGCAGGCTACATCATTCCAGGGCACCTGTTGAACAAAAAGGAAAGTTCCGATGTTGCCTGAACTTGATCCATTGCTGCATTCACAACTCAGGCTGGCGGTCATTTCGATTCTGATCGGTTCTGATGAAGCCGACTTTGTATTTCTCAGAAAGGCCACAGGAGCCACAGCCGGTAACCTGAGTGTTCAGATTGAAAAATTGAGGGAGGCGGGCTATATCAGCGTGGAAAAATCATTCCGTGGAAAAATGCCACGAACCACCTGCCAAATTACACCTGAGGGTGTTACAGCATTTGAAAACTATGTTGAAGCCCTGCAGAATTATCTCCCTAAATAAGGACAATCTGCCAACTGCCAACTGCCAACTACCCTACTCCTTCTTAGCCGGTCCTTTATGGGTAATGTAAAAGATCCTCATGGCGATAGCAAAGAGGATAAACGGCATCGAGGAATAATACCAGTCCTGCCAGGAGATGCTGCAAACGCTTGAGGTCGTAAATATCATAATGATACCGACAACCATCAGGATAGCTCCGATTACAAGAGCGATCCAGCCTTTCAGTTTAAAGATTGTTTTCATGGGTGAGAGATTTGTTGACCGATTACATGCAAACATACTACATTTTTTTCATCTCTCTCAGCCCAGACTATGGTCTATTCTTTCTTTTTCTCTTCGTGGGTATAGGCAAATATCCTCATGCATATCGCCCAAAGGATGAATGGAATGGATGCCTCATACCAGTCTTTCCATGTCATTGCTTCAAAATTTGCCTCGATCAGGAAAATGATGATCCCTACGGCCAGCAGAATAATCCCGATGATAGCTGCGATCCAGCCATCAATTTTCATTAATTTTTTCATAGGTTCAGGTTTTAAAATCTATCAAATATAAATAAAAAAAGAGGCCATTTCAAGGATAACTTATTCACTCCTACCAAAAGACTACCGTTAAAAGAAGTTAAAACATCTCCTGTCAGTACAGGGTTCCGGAAAAAATCCGACCTTTGCGTTGCTGACATAGAATTATGCCTTTTCCCCGTTTAACCCATACCGTCGTTTGCTTCCTTCTTCTGGCATCCGGTATCCTGACATCCGGCATCATGGCCGCCCAGGATACGACGAAGATTGTGCTGGAACAAGCCGACTCCTGGGAGTTCAACAAGACAATTGGTCCCGACATCCAGCGCATCATTGGAAATGTAATTCTCAGGCATGATACAGGTTACCTGTACTGCGACAGTGCATATCTGAACGATATGACAAACACCGTGAAGGCCTATGGAAACGTCCATATCAAAGCCTCCGACACGCTCAATCTGTATGGAGATTCACTTCGCTATAATGGAAATACAAAGATTGCCAACGTTTGGGGAAATGTAAAACTAGTTGACAACCAGACGATTCTCACGACTGACAGCCTCGACTTCGACAGGAAAACAGAGATTGCCTGGTATGACAACTGGGGGAAAATCGTGAGCGATGAAAACTGCCTGGTGAGTCAATACGGCTATTATTACACAAACATCAAGAAGTTCTTTTTCAAAGAGAAGGTGATTCTGGTCAATCCCGATTTTTACATGAAGTCGGACACCCTGATGTACAATACCATGACAGTGATTGCCTATTTCTACGGCCCCTCTTCTGTGGTAACCACTGATAAAATCGACTCCATCTACTGTACCGACGGATGGTACGATACGAAGAAAGATATTTCCCGCCTTCGTTACGGCGGTGAAATTTATCACCAGGCACAACTTCTGACTGGAGACACAATCTATTATGAGCGCCTGAATGGATTCGGACAGGTCTTCAACAACGCCATGCTTCTCGACACCGTCCAGAATATTGCCATTACCGGCAACTATGGCGAACTGAAGCGCAAGCGGGGCGTAGGTTTCATGACCGATCATGCAACAGGGATGATGATCGACAAGAATGACACGCTCTTTATTCATGGCGACACGATCAAAGCCTATTTCGATCCCGATGACGACAGTCAGCAGATCAAGGCTATGTTCATTTATTACAAGGTCAGGTTTTTCAGGGAAGACCTGCAGGGAGCCTGTGATTCGCTTGCATACCACAGTTCCGATTCAACGATGTATATGTACCACTCACCCGTGATCTGGTCGGGTGAAAATCAGCTCACGGCCGATACCATCACTATAACCATCAGAAACGGAGAACTGGATACCATGGTGATGTCAAGGTCGGCATTTATCATTTCCCAGGACGATTCGACTAAATTCAACCAGATCAAGGGAAAAGACATGATCGCCTACTTCGTAAAAAATGAGCTTTACAAGATCAAAGTGCTCGGGAACTCTGAGACCGTATATTTCGCCCGGGAAGAGGACAGAACACTGATCGGAATCAACAAGCTTTTTTCCAGCGACATGCTGATCTTTGTTGAAGACAACGACATCCAAACCATCACCTACATCGATAAGCCGGAGGGATCTCTTTATCCTGAAAATGAGATCTCTCCATATGATCTGGTACTGAAGGGGTTCAACTGGCTAGGGGATCAGCGGCCTAAAACGAAGGAGGAGATTTATGAC
>JACZJJ010000169.1 GCA_014860625.1 Bacteroidales bacterium
AGGCGGATGAGATTGTGGAGAAAACGAAAGTAAAGGAGGCGGAGATCCTGGCGATTGTTGAGAGCAAAATCGCTTAACCCCTAAATCCCCTACTCGCCCCCAAACCCCCAAAAGGGGGCTTACTCTGCTTCGCAGTTTAATCCTCCCAAAGGGAGGAGCAAGTCCCCTTTAGGGGATTTAGGGGTTAATTTATCCAGATCGGATCTTCATTCACGCCATGACAGGAGTTGCAATCTCCTGTAAAAGCCGGGATGGGCATTGCCTTAACTGAGCCAGAGACACCATTCATTTGTGGATAGGCTCCCTCAGCGGGTAAAAGGGAAGAGGTAGTGAAGAAATTTCCATTTGCATCAACCTGGAGTGTAGCAACTAACTCTCCGGTACCTCCTGGTTTCGACCAAAAGTATAAAACGCCATTGGGTGAAGGTGTGGAAAGATTTGGTTTAAATACCGACCCGGCAATAATGAAGTTGTAGGTGCCAGTCCCTCCAGCCTTATGACAGGATAAACAAATCTGGCCATTATTGTGGCTGGTGGTACCACCATTTACCGAGTATACAGCGGTGGAGGGGGATGGATCTTCATTTTTAGAACAGCCCGAATAAAAAAGAAGCAAAACGGCTGCTATAGTGACAATATAACGGGTCGGTTTCATGGTGTATTTTTTGACATACGAAATACGAAATTAGGAAATTAATTCGTCATTCTTAATTCTTGATTCGTCATTAATCTTTCAGGCATCTGGCAGAGAAGGCGTTGATCTGCTGCGATGGATAGAACGAAACACTGGGAGTATAATCAACATTGATTACCACTTCATTCATGCCGTGTGCCCAGGCTTTATTCGGACCATGCTGGGAGGAAGACCAGAACATGGTTGAGTTCAGGGGGGTATCGGTTGCTCTGAATTTCCATTTATTGTAATGAAAAAGCATCCCTTCAAGCAAGGCGTTGAATCCCGAATACCCTGATGGTTTCAGTGCATTTCCGGCAAACCCGTTAGAAATATACTGGTTGAACAGGGTATTCCATTCCGTTTCTGTCGGAAGATGCCATCCGGGAGGACAGAATCCCTGAGCACTGTTATCCGTTGTATAGCGCATAATTTCTGTCCACTGGTAAAGACCCCCATATTGGGTGCATTTAGCCGGGTTGTCGTTGACGCAGTACTTCTCCGGGATGCAGTTGTCACGCTGATCCAGGGATGAGACAATCACATTTCCGTAATTCAGGTTGGCAGTCATCCAGCATTGTGTTCCCAACTGCACGGTAGGATAGGTTCGGTTGTCACGTATATCGGTTACCGTATCGCCGCAAACAAATGGGGTGGGTTCAGCCACTGTGATATGGATCGAATCAATGGCATCACATCCGTAGGTGTTCACGTAATAGTAGGTGATTGTATGACGTCCGGTATCAGCCAGGGCAGGATAGAACCGGCCTGTGTTTACTCCCGTCCCTGCATAGGTTCCTCCCGGGGGATTGCCCGCTTTCAGGGTGAATGGGGTTGATTCGGTAGTGAGCAGGGTGTCGTAACAGACTGACAGAGTGACAACAGGCCATGGATTTACGGCTACCACAACATTGTTCTGTGTTCCGGTACACCCATTCGCCACTGGCGTTACCAGGTAGGTAACGGTTGGAATGAGGTAGCCCGAGTTGGTAAGCGTCTGCTGGATCAGGGTTCCCGATCCGCCCGAATATCCTGATACTGCACCGGAGCTTCCGGTAGCTGTCCAGGTGAAGGAGGTTCCGGCTACATTGGAAGTTATCGTAAACGCTGTGGTTTCCCCACTGCACAATGCCTGGCTGGGTGGTGTGAAGATCACATCAGCAACCGGAAATACTACCACAATAAAATCGGTGGAATCGCCGGTGCACCCATTTGCCGAAGCTGCAACACGGTACGTAACAGAATCAATTTCATAGCCACCGTTCAGCAGGGTTTGAGCAATGATAAATCCGGAGCCGTCATTGAAGCCTGTGATGTTTGGGGAACTGCTGAATGCCCGCCACGCAAATGTGGATCCGCTTACATCCGCTTGCAGACCGATGCCTGTAAGAGTGCTGTTGCAAATCTGGTAGCGTGTGGTTGCATTCGTAATCACTGGCAGCGGATTGACAGTTGCGACAACTGGCATGGTGGTTCCGGGTGCACAGCCATTGGCTGCAGGGGTGACCTGGTAGGTCACAAATTCAATCGTTGAACCATTGTTGTCAATGGTCTGTGCAATCAGGTTGCCCGATCCGTCGGAATACCCGGCAAGATTGGGTGAAGAGGGGTTGGCCGTCCATGTGTATGTCGTCCCGGTCACATGTGACAGAATGGACAGATTCGTGACCTGTCCTTCACAAATGGTCTCCCCATTTGGAACAAAATAGACATCAGGCACCGGGTATAACGTAAAGGTGTAATCAGTAACCGAACCCGGGCATCCGCTGTTTTCCGGAGTGATGTGGTAGGTGACCGACTCTGTATCGAATCCCGAGTTGACCAGCGTTTGATCGATGAGTGTGCCTGGTATAGTGCTGTTTGAATACCCGGAGATGTTTCCCGAGCTGGGAGTGCATGTCCACGAAAACTGGGTGCCGGCTACATTTGATAGCAGCGACAACCCGGTAGATTGCCCATTGCATCTGGTGTCGACCAGGGGACTGTTGGTCAGGTATGGGGATGGAACCACGGTAACGGTATAATCTACCATGATGCCGTCGCATCCATTGGCATGCGGGATGATATGGTAGGTAACGGTTTCATTAACATCCCCGGTGTTAATCAGGTTATCTCCGATATACGTGGACGGGGTGGTATTATCCGTGAAGCCGGTGATGTTGACTGAAGAACCGGTTGCAGTCCAGGTAAAGAGGGTTCCTGCGATATTCGATGTCAGATCCACATCGGTATTGTTGTTATTACAGATCTCCTTAGCGAGGGGATTGTTTGCTATATCAGGCACCGGGAAGAGAGACACGATAAAAATCGTGTCTGTACCATCACAGCCATTTGCTGCCGGGGTGACCGTGTAGGTCACGGTTTCAATATCATATCCTGAGTTGGTTAGGGTCTGGTCCAGGATAATGGTGGGTGTCGCATTATTCGAAAAGCCGGAAACGAAAAGCGAAGAACCTGTTGCTGTCCAGGTAAACAGTGTTCCGCTAACATTCGAAATCAGGTTAACTCCTGTAGACTGCCCACTGCAAACTGCCAGACTGGGCGGATTGTTTGCCATATCAGGTCGCGGGAATATGGTTACTGTGTATATTGAATCCGGTCCCTGACAACTGTTGGCTGTTGGGGTGATGGTGTAGGTGACCGTTTCTGTAGTAAATCCGCTGTTTGCAATGGTTTGTGCAATCAGGTCTCCGGATCCGTCGCTGAAGCCGGAGAGGGTCCCCGAGCTGGCTGCTGCTGTCCAGTCATAGGTAGAGCCGGCAACCGTTGACGTAAGTGGAGTATTCGTGGCTGTTTCAGTGCAGATCGACTGGCTCAGTGGTGTGGTGGTGACATGCGGTGTAGGATTCACTGTGAGAATGACACTCTGCGGAATTCCTGACGGGCAACCAAAGGCTTCCGGCGTAGCCGTATAGGTGACAGTTTCAATGGTGTTGCCCGAGTTTGTAATGGGTTGTTTTATCAATGGACCGCTTCCGTTGGAAAAGCCGGAGAGGTTGGGAGAACTTTCTAAAGCTGTCCAGGTGAAGGTAGCGCTGGTCACGTTAGATAGCACCTGGATATTGGAGGTGTCTTCAGAACAGATCGTCTGAGCCGAAGGGTCAAAATAGACATCCGGCAGAGAGACAACCGTTGCTACATAATCAGTCGTTGGGCCAACACATCCGTTGGCGGTTGGAGTAATATGGTAGGTGACGTTTTCAAGGACAAACCCGGTGTTGGTCAGCACCTGGTCGATGAGCAGCCCTGAGCCGGGCCCCCATCCGATGATATTCGCCGAACTTGGGGTTGCTGCCCAGCTGAAATTTGCTCCCACAACATTAGAAAGCAGGGCAATGTTGGTGCTCGTTCCATTGCAGAGTTCCGAGAAAAGAGGAGTATTGGAGACATCTGGGATAGGATTAACCTGCAAAATGAAATCTGTTGTATCCCCGTTGCATCCGTCGGTTACAGGCGTCACATGGTAAGTAACCGTTTCAATGGTATAGCCCGTGTTGGTTACTGTTTGCTTTATTGAATCTGTTGGGATCAGATTATCACTGAAGCCTAAAAGGTTTGGTGAACTGGCTTCACAGGTCCAAATAAAGGCGACCGGTGAAACATTGGATGTGAGCGCTATCCCTGTCGTTTCCCCCGAACAGATGGTATCCACAAGTGAGGGATTTGTAAGTTGAGCAGTGGGATTGATCAGGATGTAGAATGTAGTATCGGGACCAGGACAACCGTAAGCTGTTGGTGTCACGATATACTGGACCTCGCCCGGTGTGGTGATATGGTTGTCAAGAGTTTGGTCGATCAGCGGACCGGCACCATTGGCCTGTCCTGTTACATTCCCAAAACCAAGCTGTGCAATCCAAACGAAAGTGCTGCCGTCGCAGGTGGCTTCAAGGTCCAATAAAGGTGAGTTGAGATCACAAATGGTGTCGTACATCGGGTGGTTTGTGACCATAGGGAAGGGATTTACCTTGACTTCGTAATCGTAGATCGGTCCGTCACAACCATTGGCATGGGGCGCAATGTGGTAGAAGATCGAGTCGCTGATCACACCGTTGAGGAAAAGCTGCTGGTCAAGGATCGTGGTGGGCGAGCCGGTGTTTTCTGAATACCCCGTAATGTTTCCAGCACCTGGAGTTATTGTCCAGGTGAATAGGGTTCCGGGTACATTTGAAGTAAGGTTGATATTGGTGAAGTTCTCGTTGCAGATCTGCTTGATGAGTGGCGTATTGGATAAATCGGGAGTAGGATAAACAGCTACCTTGAGGTCAATTGAATCCCCTGCACAGCTGTTTGCCGTGGGGAGGATCCTGTAATACACCGTATCAACCGTATAGCCCGAATTGACCAGGGTATGGTTGATAGTTGTTGTGCCGGGACCCGTGTTACTGCTGAATCCGGTGATGTTGCCTGTGGTTGCAAATGCCCGCCAGGTAAAAAGGGTGTTGGCAATATTCGAAGTTAAGGTGATATTGGTCTCCAGGTTGTTGCATTGGGCCTCAACGGTGGTAGTATTGGACAGGTCAGGAATGGGATTGACGATCACTTGGTAATCGATTGAGTCGCCAATACAATTGTTTGCAACGGGAAGCAACCTGTAAGTAACAGTATCAATATTATATCCTGAATTGACCAGGGTTTGATCGATGGTTATGGCGCCCGGACCCGTATTGTCACTAAATCCGGTGATATTGGCCGATGTGGTATAGGCTTTCCAGGTGAAGGTGGTATTGGCCACATTGGATGTTAATGCAATGCCTGTTAATTGGTTATTGCATTGTGTTTGAATAACCGGACTATTCGATAGATCTGGAGTAGGATATACGGCAACCTTATAATCCACCGAATCGCCAGCACATCCATTGGCATGAGGAACCAGACGGTAATAGACTGTATCGATAGTATATCCTGAGTTGACCAGCGTTTGGGTGATCAGTGTATCAGATGGACCGGTGTTGCTGTTATACCCGCTCAGGTTTCCTGATGTAGCAAATGCCCTCCAGGTGAAAAGTGTGCTGTCAACGTTGGATGTCAATATGATGTTTGTCTGCACGTTGTTGCACTGTGCTTCTACAACAGCCGTATTGGAAAGATCCGGTGTTGGAAAGACGACAACCCGGTAATCCGTTGAATCACCGAAGCAGCTGTTTGCCGATGGCATCAGCCGATAGGTGACGGTATCGATCCCTGTACCGGAATTGGTCAGGGTCTGGTTGATTGTGGTGCCCGGAACGCTGCTGTTGGAATACCCGGTCACGTTGGCAGATGATCTATAAGCTGTCCAGGTGAAGAGTGTTCCACTGACGTGTGATGTCAGATTAACTACTGCCGACTGCCCACTGCATACTGCCGACTGGGTCGGACTGTTCGACAGATCAGGCACCGGATAGACAGCCACCTTGTAAATAATGGTATCTCCGAAACACCCGTACGATTGAGGCAGAATATGGTAATAAACGGTGTCGATGTCGTAGCCTGTATTTCGAAGTATCTGATTTATCAGCGTATCAGGAGTAGTTGTGTTTTCCAAATAGCCGCTCACATTTACTGAACTGGCGGTACAGGTCCATGTGAAGCGTGTAGTATCATTATTGGATTCCAGGTCGATGTTAGTCGAGGTACTGTCGCAGATCGATTTGACAAGGGTAGTATTGGATAAGACAGGGAGTGGGTAGACAAGAACTGTATAGAGGGTGTCAAATCCATCGCAGTCGCTGTTGTGGGGGGTTATGGTATACATGACGCTGTCGATGACAGCACCTGTATTGATCAGGGTGTCGTTCAGGTAACTTTGGGGAACGGAGTTGTTAAAAAATCCCGTGATATTAGCACTTGATGCTGAAGCTGTCCAGGTAAAAAGAGTGTTAGAGACCTCTCCGGTTAATGGAATATCAATTCCGTTGCGACTGCAAACTGCTTTCCGCAGGGTATCGTTATTGACATTAGGAAGGGAGTCAACGATGATAGAAACTGTAGTCGTGTCGCTGCAACCTTCTGTTGAGTATGCAATCAGCGTAACATCAAAGGTATCGGGGACAGCATAGGTATGCTGTGGATTCTGTTCCCCTTCAAGGATGGGAGTTCCATCGCCAAAATCCCATTTCCAGTCCACAACATTATTCTGGGTAACGGTACTTGTATCATAAAAGTTGGTAGGTAAACCGGCGCACTGATCAACGGTTTCAAATCCGGCATGGATCACCGTGTAGCTGAGGGTTTGGCTGATGGTCACTTCACAGCCGTTGTATGAAGTAAGTTTACAGAAATACTCATCCCCGGTAACAGGCTGCCCAATGGTGATAGAGGCAGTTGTATCTCCGTTAATGGATGGGTCGCCGTTTATGGTTGACCACTCGTAGTAAAATCCGGGAGGTGCGGTAAGAACGGCATTGGTGTCCCCTTCACAGAGAGCGACATCCAGGTTGAGTTTACTACAGTAAGTATTGATGTAGGCATACCCAAAGTGAGCAGAGAAGCAACATCCTCTTGTAGTAAATACAACTTTTACAGTTTGTCCAACATATGGGGTCATGTCCATTCCAACCGTGGTCCAGTCTTTCCAGTAAACATTTCCGCATGCATGCCATCCGGGAAGTCCTGGCTCTGCATACACATAATAGTATCCACAGGTGGAATCTAAAACAGTTCCTTCAGGCCCCTGTATTTCAATTTTAAATGCAGGCTGCTGTTGTGGCTGGTGGCTGGGGTCTTCAAGAACTACCGCATACCGGTATATGAAGAGATAACTGTCACTTGTGACATCCAGCGTATACTTAAGCTGTTCGGCGTGGCCTCCGTTTTGTGTATCACCAAGGCGTGCAGAGTATTGTTCTCCCGGATAGACGGTGATTAAACTGTCGCATGTATTTGGGTCATAGGTTCCAGGGGCTGGTATGATGACGTGACGTTGTGGATGGTATCCAGGGTATTCACACGGTTCAAGTGTATTTCCATTATTTCCGAAAATCCCATAACATCCCTCCCACCTTGAAAAGTCACCATATTCAAAATTGGAATTTTCACAATTGGTTTGTAGCTGGGCAACGGAGAATTGAGTTTGTGCAAAGAAAAGAATCAGAAGAACGGCGATCAAACGAAAAGGTTTGACGCCGTCATGATTAAGAGGAACATTCGAGCGTGTAAATATCACAATAGCTGCCAATTTAGGTCGTAAAGATACAAATTATTCATGTAGGATAAGGCTTATAAGAAGACAAGGGTTTTGGGAAAAGGTTGTACGATAGAGAATTTCGTATTTCGTATTTCGTATTTCTCTTTTTAATCATTTATACACCTCACCGAAAAAGCATTACTCCTCATCGCAGGATATAACGACACACTTGGTGTATATTCCTTATCAGCCACTACGTCATTAAAGCCATGCGCCCAGGCTTTATCAGGGCCGTGAAGGGTGCCTGACCAGAAAATCGTGGAGTTGAGGGTAATGTCGGTGGCAGGGAAACGCCACTCAAGGTTATGGAACCTGATCCCGTTTAAAAGTGCGTTGAACCCTGAATAGCCACTGTATTTCAGTGGGTTAGCGGCAAAACCATTGGAGATATAGTTGTTGAAAAGGGCATCCCAGTCACTCTCAGTGGGCAGATGCCATCCGGGTGGGCAGAGACCCTGAACACCTTCCTGGATTCTGTATCTCATCACCTCACTCCACTGATATAGCACAGCGCCCAGGGCACAGAGCGCAGGATTATCATTGTAACAATATTTCTCAGAGATGCAGTTATCCCGCATCGGGCTGCTGGTGACAATCTGCTGTCCGTAATTCAGGTTGGCTGCCATCCAGCATTGTGAGCCGATAGAGACCGTAGGATATTTCAGACTGTCTCTGACATCCTGTAGAGTATCTCCGCAGATATGGGATCCGGGATCTGTGATGTGTATTGAAAGGGAAGCACTGTCAATACAATTGAATTCGTTGATATAGGTATACTTGATTTCATGGCTGCCGCTGCCTGCGAGAGCGGGGAAAAACTCCCGGCCATTGACGGTTAAACCCGAGTAGTTTCCAGCCAGGGGAATCCCTCCGTTTAACCAGATGGGCTGGGCATTGGTTGTGGTAATCGTATCAAAGCAAGGGGTCAATGAAACAACCGGTAACGGATTCACGGTCACAACAACCGAATTTTGTGTTCCGCTACAACCGTTGGCTGTTGGTGCGATCTGCCAGGATGCCCATTCGGGCATATATCCAGCATTGGTAAGCGTTTGCTGGATGAGGTTCCCCGACCCGTTTGCATATCCGGTCACGTTAGGGGAACTACCGGTAGCAGTCCAAACAAATGAGGTCCCAGGAACGTTTGATTGCAGCGTCAGGTTTGTTACCTCTCCGCTGCACAACGTATCCCCGTTTGGCACGAACAATACATCGGCCACAGGGAATACAGTAACAGTATAATCTGTAGTATCACCGTTACACCCGTTGGCGCCAGGTACGATCCTGTATGTAACAGTTTCCACGTCATATCCGGTATTCACCAGGGTCTGGTCAATCTGGGTCCCAGGTACCGCACTGTTGAAAAATCCTGAAACGAACGACGAAGAGCCAATAGCGGTCCAGGTAAATAATGTGCCTGGCACATTTGACTGCAGCGTGAGCCCGGTTGGTTGTCCGTTGCACTCCGATTGCATCAGCGGCGTGTTGGATAGATCCGGCGTTGGGTAAACGACCACCCTGTAGTCGGTCGAATCGCCCTGACAGCCGTTGGTCGTTGGCAGGATCCGGTAGGTGACAGTATCGATCTCAAAACCGATGTTCACAAGCGTATCCGTGATGAATTGCGATCCTGTAACGGTTTGGTCATGAAATCCGAAGGTTGCGGGCGAACTGGAAAACGACCTCCAGGTGAATGTTGTATTGGTTACATTCGACTCAAGGGATAATCCGCTGGGTTGTCCACCAACAATCAGTCCGTTGCATTGTGCGTGAATGGAGGGTGAATTCGAAAGATCCGGCGTTGGATAGACTGTGACAATATAGTCTGCCACATTCCCCGAACAACCGGAAATATCAGGGGTGATGTGGTAAGTGACGGTTTCGATGTCATACCCTGAATTCAAGAGTGTTTGGTCGATGACCAGTGACGGCAAAGGTTGCTCACTCCATCCGGTGATGTTGGTTGAACTCGGAGTGCATGTCCAGATGAAGGTTGCTCCGGTAACATCAGAGGTAAGTACAATATTGACAGTGGTATTGTTGCATACCGAATCGCCCGGTGGGGAATTGGTCACTTGAGGTGTGGGCTTAACCCACATCGTGAAAACGGTATCTTGTCCGGTACATGAGGAGGTGGAGGGTGTAATGGAATATTCTACACTGCCGGTAGTTGGAAGAGGGTTGACCAACTGCTGGTCGATGACCGATCCGCTTCCATCACTGAACCCTGACACGTTGCCCGTTCCCTGAGCAGCTGTCCAGGTGTACGAAGTGCCGAAGCAACTGGCCGAAAGCTGGATGTTGGTAGTTGCATAGGAACAGATAGTGTCCCACATGGGTTGTACTGTTACCGATGGAACCGGATTCACTACAACAGGAAAGTCCGTAACATCGCTCGTGCAGCTGTTAGCTGAGGCAGTGACATGATAAAACACCGTATCGGAGTTTTGGTCAGACGTATTCAAAGTCTGCATAATGGAACTTCCTGTTCCGTCACTATATCCCGCAATATTTGGATTTGAGGAAGTGGCTGTCCAGGAGTATGTTGTGCCTGTCACCCCTGATGAGATGCTGATGGCAGTTGTTTGGCCGTTGCAGACCTCCATCGTGGGTGGTGTAAAAATCAGGTTGGGGATTGGTCGGATATAGATCCAGAGGGAGGTGTCGGGGCCGCTGCAACCGTCGGTTGATGCTCCAATGGTATACCTGAGGGAATCGAGGACAAAACTGTTGTTGAAAAGTGTTTGCGAAATCGAACTGCCTGAACCGGGTGCATGTCCCGTGACATTCCCGGAAAGATTCGAGGAGGTCCATAATATTGATGAGCCTGGCAGTGAAGCCGAAAGAGGGATGATGATGGTCTCCCCAGAGCATATTGTATCGGAATGGGCGCCAACCGTTAGTTCCGGCAACGGTTTCACCAGCAGCGACATGGTATCAGATTCGGTAACGCCGCAACCCTCTTCTACATGAAGGTAGTACTCGTAACTCCCGGGCGGAGGTGAAACCTTGACGATGCTGTCGTGTGCAGTAAACCCTTGCCAGGTATAATCGTATGGTCGCTGGCCTCCCCAGGCAACCCCCGACAGGGTAGCTGAGTCGCCCGCACAGATGGTGTCATCAGCACCGGCATTGACAAAGAATGGTGTGTTGTCGGAGATCAGAATGGTGTCAGTAAGGGTGCCGTTGTTGGAGCAGCCCGGTTGTGCAAACTCCAGGATTACCGTCTCAACTCCTTCCGGGATGCCGTCGTAGAGAGGCTGAATGACAAGAGAAGCAGTTGTTCCGCCTGCCGGAATGATTACCGAATCGGGAATCTCGGTATAGTCCACGCCGTTAATGGCAGTGCCACCGATAGTAAAATATACTGTATAGGGTAGTGCCACAGGTTCCGGGGAAACCACATTCACCGTTGCGTTACTACATCCTTCAATAGCTCTGTTTCCCAATGCGGGTAAGGAGAAACTGGTGCTAAGGGCGATTCCGACAGATGTGAAGCTGTTTTTCTCCAGGAAGACCCCTGAGTCGAAAACCCAGTCGACGGCATCGGCAATGGCTAACTTGATATGATATGTTGAGCAGGGGATCACCACATGCGTAGCAGTGAATACATAAGATAGCCCATCATATTGAAAATAGGTTCCTGGGACTTCATTACAGCTCTGATATTGAACGTTATTATTACCCATACCAGGATTTGGATTATTATCATTACACCAATTGGAAGTAGGATCAAGGCACATATTGTTAATTGTCACAGAATTATTTGAACCTGGCATTAACGCAATATTGATAGAGCTATTTGAATAGGGACCCGAAATACCTGGTCCACTTAAAAAGAATCCAAATGCGTCATTAATTGACTCGCAATAATCGTAAAATTCGTCAGAACCGAACACATACCTAAATTCGATGGTGTCGGATTCAGGTACGAAATCGAACTCGATGATACATTTGTCGTGAGTAGAGGTGCCAGCAAGAGCTGTAAGGTCTGGATCTCCGGGCCCATTCTGGCTGGCTCCGACACCACTTCCCGAGTTTGGTCCGATGGCGAGACTGGCTTGACCGCTGGTCATCAGGATCCCCTCTGCAATGCCTAATTGTGAGAGGGCATTTCCTGCTGCCTGAAACGTTCCGATCTGAGGGGAGGTGATCAGGGAGGAAGAACCGTTGAAGGTGACGTTGCTCACGCTTACTCCGACACCAAGGAGCCAGTTGGTCACGAGCTGTTCTGGCGTCATGGCCATAGCAGAACCTTCAACCACAGTGAGTTGCGCTCTTCCCGGAAGAACAGCGAAGGTCAGCAGGAAGAGAAAAAAAATGGAAATATATCTGGTAAGCAGGGTAATAGTATACGAGTTTTACGAATATAAGCAACAAAGATACTAATTATATAACACCGAAAGAGGGCTGGGGTTGCTTGGTATTGGTCATGTTACCCCTAAATCCCCTAAAGGGGACTTACTCCACTTCGTGGTAATACTCCATCAACCTGCAAGAAATTACATTAGCGGAAATTCAACATTCGCTTTTCGTGAAGCAAGTCCCCTTTAGGGGATTTAGGGGTTAATTAATCCCTGATACACCTCACCGCAAACCCATTGCTGATCAATGCAGGATAGAACGATACACTGGGCGTATACTCGATGTCATCCGCCACTTCGTTCATGCCGTGAGCCCAGGCTTTGGAAGATCCGCCAAGGGTGGAAGACCAGAAGAGGGTAGAACGCAGCGTACCGTCTGTTGACGGGAATTTCCAGCTTCTGTTCTCAAACCGGATGCCTGTGAGGAGTGCATTGAATCCGGAGTAGCCACTCGACTTCAGGGCGTTTCCCGCGAAGCCGTTGTTGATAAAATTGTTGAACAGGATAATCCATTCACCTTCTGAAGGAATGTGCCAACCGGCCGGACATATTCCCTGTGCCATCTCCTGGGCTTGATAGGCCATCACTTCATCCCATTGATACAGCACAGAGCCCAGGGCACAGAGCGCAGGGTCGTTGTTGTAGCAATACTTTTCAACGATGCAGTTATCGCGTTGGCTTTGGCTTCCGGAGATGCGGGTCCCAACATTGAGGTTGGCAGCCATCCAGCATTGGGAACCGATCAGAACCGTTGGATAGTTCCGCGAATCACGGATATCGGTGAGCGTATCGCCGCATTGAAAAGGCAATGGTGTTTGAACCGTGATGTTGACAGAATCCTTTTTCAGGCATCCGTGAAGGTTGGTATAACTGTAGTAGAGTTTGTGAACCCCCGATCCTGCTGCTACAGGGCTGAAGATCCCGGTGGCGCTGTTGACTCCAGGCCCGCTGTATTGTCCTCCCAATGGGATACCTCCCTTTAATGAGATCGGAACTGCCTGGGTGGTTGTGACCGTATCCACACAACGCCGCAGGGTGACCTGCGGTGAAGGCAATACAGTGACTGGCACCGTTGCTGCGATTCCGGTACAGGTTCCAATCGTTGGAGTCACTGTGTAGGTGGCAAATCCGGGGAAATAGCCGGAATTTGATAGTTTTTGCTGGATCAGTATTCCTGCCCCTGCTGTAAATCCACTGATGCCGGCGGTTCCGGTCGCCAACCATGAGTAGGTAACACCAGGTGAAGTCGAACTCAGACCGATTCCAGTCCAGTAACCGGAGCATATGCTTTGGGCATTAGGGGTGAAGATCACGTTGGCGACAGGTGATACGGTCACAACAAAGTCAAGAGGGTTGCTGGGGCACTGGTTTAACGTGGCTGTTACGGTGTAGGTAGCTGTCTGTGGGTCAGGGTCCGCGTTGGTGAGGACTTGGACTATCTGGTCTCCTGATCCGTTGCTGAATCCGGTGATGAGAGGCGAGCTTCCCGCGGCATCCCACGAAAAGGTGGATCCGGGTATACTGGAAAGGAGAGCGATGCTGGCTTGTTCCCCCGAGCAGATCTGGAATGCAGTTGTGCTGTTGGTGACATCCGGTACCGGCCTTACCTCGGCAAGGACCGGAGTACGTGAGGAGCTGACGCATTGGGTAAGTGTGTTGTGGGCCTCCGCAAACACCGTGATCGTTGAAGTGACGGGAATCGTCAGGTTCGACCCGGCAGAAGGGTACTGGATGCCACCGATAGCAGCATCAAACCACCAGTAGGTCTCGTTGGGTTGCGGAACCACCTCAACAGTGATATCTCCTGGCCCACATCGGAAAAAGAGAGGTGCTGATGGAGTTGGAGCTGAAGGCAGCGGGTTGATGGTCATCGGATGGGAGACAGCAACTGTGCAAGGCACATTGATGGTCCGGGTGATGGTATAGGTTCCCGGTGAACTTGCCGCGATGTCAATTTCGCCGGTGATGGTACTGACAAGGACAAGGCCCGGAGGCGAAGAGGAAAAGATGCCTCCGGATTGAGGAAACGACGGCACAGGGTTCGCATCATCATGGCAATAAGCATTTGAAGGATAGGTAAATGCGGGATCGATCACATTGACGATAACGTCGGCCCAGGCATCCCCGCCCCCTCCGCAGGTTTCAACAACGGCGGTGTAGGTGGTGGTGTCTGTTGGAGAGATATCAAGGGTCTGTCCATACCCCACGATCGTTCCTCCCGGATACCCCCCTACATACCATTTGACCCCGCTTGGGACGAAACGGGTGCTTTCATTGGATGCGGTCCAGTCCCCAAAGTTTCTGCCAGTGGCAGTGAAGGCCACAGTTCCTGTAGCATTATGAACCCCCTGTGTTGCCCCATTATTCTGCCATGCACAGTAGGGTTTGTTTGTCAGGTGGTTCTCTACGATGCTGTTGTGTTCATTCAGCACGATCTGGAATTTGCCCCGTGTGGCCAGGCATCCGTACATCGGGCAGTCGAGCCAGTAAACGATCAGTTTCCGGAAGGGAGCAGTTCCAACCACCTTGTAAAAGACATAGGGAGGCGTAAATGTCCCCCCGTTGCCAGGGTACCAGTCCTGCCAGGGTGCCATGATGCAGTTTTTCGGGACAGAATTGGCTGCATTGGGCAACGCGGTCGGAGAGAATGTTGTCCAGGCCGCATTGTAAGTAAAACCTATCCAGCCGTTGGACCCGACGTAGAACTGGGTGTAGTACTGGTTGAAAAAACAGAAGCTGAAGCCGATGTCAAATGGTCCTGCGATCTGGTCGTCGCCGTTTCCGTTAAATGTGATACCTGTCCCTCCGGAATAGGCTTCAGGAGCATAGGGAATGATCTGGAACGTGTAGCTATCGGTTCCATAACCACCAATCCCCGGAGTGGCAACCAGGCTGGCAGTACCGCCAATGCAAATCGTGGTATCGTTGCTCACAACCAGGGTCTGGGCAAGCAAATAGAACGGCCAGACGAGAAATAAACCGAAAATTAAAATCCCCCTGGCCATAGCATATTTATTTTTTCGTCCTTCGCCGGATCCTTTATTCTGGATCACTGGATCACTGGATCACTGGAT
>JACZJJ010000170.1 GCA_014860625.1 Bacteroidales bacterium
TCCCTGAAGGAGTTTTCTTACACGCTCAGGCTCTTTGATTCCAGGAAGTTCAATTACAATGCGTCGGGCGGTCTGAAGACGGTTAATATTGGGTTGGGTCACACCAAACCGGTCGATTCGGGTTCGCAGAATGTTGAAGGTCCGGTCGATCGCAGCATTCACCTCATCACGTATGACAACGATAACCTCGTCGTTGCTAGAGCTGTAATTGATCCGGTCTTTCAGCTCCATGGTGTTAAACACAGAAGCCAGCTTGGCGTTGGGATCAGTTTCGCGAAACGATTCAATGAAAATGTCAACAAAATCAGCTGTACTGGTCTTCTCCTTTTCGAGTGCCAGGGCAAGTGCCTGGTTGAATATCGGATCCTGGTTGTAGCCGGAAAGGGCGCGGATGATGTCTGGCACAGAAACTTCCATCGTAACGTTCATACCGCCTTTCAGGTCGAGACCCAGGTTGATTTCACGCTCTTTGATCTCTTTCAGTGTATATTTCTTCAGCAGGATGTTGAACACATCACTGTTGGCGAGCGAGTCATTGAAATACTCCAGCCTTGAATTGGCAATGGAGTCGTACAGGTAGTCCTGGAGGTTGAGATCTCCTTTTGACATCATTTTTGCCTGCTCCGTTACCTGAGGCTCATGGGCATATTTTTCCGCTTTCAGGCTGTATCTCCAGCCAATAAAGGTGAACGATAACTGGAAAAGACATACCAGTGTAAAAATGATCGCAAAGAATTTAATAACGCCTTTATGTTGCATTTTATAGGTTTTTTTTTGAGGGTGCAAAGATAGAAGTTTCTTTTGAATTAACCAATATCCTTATAGTGTCGCTTCAGGATTTTTTCTCCCCTGCTTCTCACTCCTGCCGACTCCTCCCGGAACCGCCATTCGATTGTATCGATCAATTCCTGCCTGAGGTCAGGCTCTGCGCAAGAGGCATTGTACAGGATCTCCATCGCATAAACCTTTACGGCCGGGGTTTCCGCAGGCGAGAGAAGGTAGCCGAAACAGAGGGAGATGAGCAGTCCTGGGTTTTCTTCCGGCAACGGTGAACGAGCCAGCATTCTGGGAGAGTGACGTTTCATCCCGTCGTGTTCAAACCGTGGAATGTTGGTGGTAATCCGATCGGCATGGGCTCTCCCATAGCCGGAAGATGCGATCTTTTTTAATTCGGTAACCTCCTGTGTTGTCATTGAAATGACCGGATTTGAATAAGAGGTGACAAATTTAATTTCTTTCTTGCAAATTAAAAGATTTAAAAAACATTGGTACATTTGTAAAAAAATGATCATGTAACTCACTTGGATGGATGTAAAATATCCTATCCGGATAAGTTACATTAAATTATATTTCGATGAAAAATAAATATATCGACCTGATTGAGCAGACTTTTGACTTCCCTCAGGAGGAATTCAAAGTGCTTGATGATGAGCTCTATTTCAACGATGTTCCCTTGATGGATGTCATCAAACAATACGGAACACCGCTGAAAATTACCTACCTGCCAAAGATCAGTCAGCAGATACAGAAAGCCAAGCGCCTGTTCAATGTAGCCATGGCGAAGGTCGATTACCAGGGAGACTATCACTACTGTTACTGCACCAAGAGTTCCCACTTCAGTTTTATCATGGAGGAGGCACTCAAGAACGATATTCACATTGAGACTTCATCCGCCTTTGACATTCAGATCATTGAGGACCTTAATGCCCGTGGATTGCTGGATAAGGAGCATCATATCATTTGCAATGGGTTTAAGCGGGAGGGGTATATTGAAAATATAACAAACCTGATAAACAGTGGGTTTGTAAATACCATTCCCATTCTCGATAACCTGGAAGAGATCGAGGCATATGCTTCAGTCCCGGTAAAAATGAAGCTTGGAATCCGAATCGCTTCGGAAGAGGAGCCGAAGTTTGATTTCTATACATCACGACTGGGAATCAGATACAATGATGTGGTACCTCTTTACCTTGAAAAGATTAAGAAAAATCCGAAGTTTGAACTCAAAATGCTGCACTTTTTTATCAATACCGGCATCAAGGATACCGCCTATTACTGGAATGAGTTGCATAAGAGTGTAAATGTCTATTGCGAGTTGAAGAAAGTATGCCCCGAACTGAACTCCCTGAACATCGGAGGTGGATTCCCCATCAAGAATTCACTCGCTTTTAGCTACGAGTACGAGTACATGGCTGAAGAGATTATCGCCCAGATAAAAAGTATGTGTGAACGAAATAATGTGGAGGATCCAGATATATTCACGGAGTTTGGATCCTATACCGTTGGCGAAAGCGGAGCAGTTTTGTTTAACATAATTGACCAAAAGAAACAGAATGACCGTGAGGCATGGAATATGATCGACAGTTCTTTTATGACAACTTTACCCGACACCTGGGCCATTCAACAACGGTTTATTCTGCTTGGAATCAATAACTGGGAGTTGGAATATGAGCGTGTCTTCCTTGGAGGGCTCACCTGCGACAGCGAAGATTATTACAATGCGGAAGCTCATTCAAATGCGGTCTTCCTCCCTAAATTCAGCCGGGAGAAACCACTTTACATTGGATTGTTTCACACAGGAGCCTATCAGGAATCGATTGGCGGGTATGGGGGGATTCAGCATTGCCTCACACCGGCTCCCAAACATGTGTTGATCGATGTGGATGAAGAGGGAGAGTATTTCACCAAACTCTTCTCCAAAGAACAGAGTTACAAGTCGATGCTGAAGATTTTAGGATACTAGGGCAATTTCAGAATATTTGTTAATTTCGTGAAAATTATTCAGTGATTATGGGAACATCAAAAAAGAAACTCCTCAAAGAGGTTGTAAAGCATATTGACATCAAAGCCATTGATTCAACCCCGATTGTTGATGCCATGCGCGACATGTCGTTTACGTCGCGCGATACGGCTGCTGCTGCAGATATTCTCAACCGGATGATCAGGGATAAAGGTTGCACGATTTTCCTGACCCTTGCCGGAAGTACCAGTGCAGGAGGATGCATGCAGGTTTATGTCGACATGGTCAAAAACAATATGGTGGATGCCATCGTAGCTACCGGGGCCTCGATCGTGGACATGGACTTTTTTGAAGCATTGGGATTCAAGCATTACAAGGGATCCCCTTATGCAAACGATATGGAATTGAGGGAACAGTACATCGACCGGATTTACGATACGTACATTGATGAGGAAGAGTTGCAGGTGTGCGACATGACGATTGGCAAAATTGCCGACTCCCTTGAGCCAAGGCCCTACTCCTCCCGGGAGTTTATCTGGGAGATGGGACGGTATCTCACAAAACATTCCAAGAAAAAGGATTCGCTGGTCCAAACCTGTTTCGAACACAATGTGCCGATCTTTTGTCCCGCATTCAGCGACAGCAGCGCAGGCTTCGGGCTGGTTAAACACCAGTGGGATCATCCCAAAAAACACCTGTCAATCGATTCGGTGGCTGATTTTCTTGAACTGACGCAAATTAAAATGGCTGCCGGGAAATCCGGACTCTTTATGATCGGAGGCGGTGTTCCCAAAAACTTTGTTCAGGATACGGTAATCTGCGCGGAAGTTCTTGGCAAAGAGGTTCCCATGCACAAATATGCCGTTCAGATCACGGTAGCCGACCCGCGCGACGGAGCCTGCTCCAGTTCAACGCTGAAAGAGGCTGCATCCTGGGGGAAAGTCGACACCACGTATGAGCAGATGGTTTACGCTGAAGCTACAACCGTAGTGCCGCTTATTGCAAGCTACGTGTATCATAAAAGGGATTGGGAAAAACGCAAACGCTACAACTGGGCAAAAATATTCAGTTCGTAACTCGTAATTCGTAATTCGTAATTCTACATCAGTGCCTGAGCCACTTCCAAAGTTCCTTATAGCTCACCTTTTTTCCATACATCAGGATGCCGGTACGGTAGATCTTTGATGCCATCCATGTAGTAGCAAGAAATCCCAGCAGCAACAGCGTCATCGAGAGGATCACTTCAAGAATCGGAACGCCGAAAGGAATCCGGATCATCATCACTACGGGGGATGTGAAAGGGATGATGGAGAGCCAGAATGCCATGGGACCACCCGGATCCTGAACAATGAACTGGGCCACAATGATGGCAAGGATCAGGGGAGCGGTAAGCGGAAGAATAAATTGCTGTGTGTCGGCTTCACTGTCAACAGCTCCTCCAATGGCAGCAAACAGGGCTGCGTACATCAGGTATCCAAAGAGGAAGAAAAAGAGGAAAGAACCAATCATCACAGGGAAGTCGATGCTGTTGAGCGCGGCGAAAACTTCATTGGTTTCGCCTGCCGGCTGTTGGTCGGAAGGCATGTTGATAACCTTGCCGGGATCGAACCCGCCAGTCGATTGCCCGATCAGCTGGGTAGCGTTCCCTTGGGGAAGTGTGTTGCCGATAAAGGCAGTCGTTACTCCGGTGATGATGATGAAAGTAAGAACGACCCAAAGAGCAAACTGGGTCAATCCCACCATGGCAACTCCGATGATCTTACCCATCATCAGCTGGAAGGGTTTAACAGATGAAACAATGACCTCAACAATCCGGCTGGTCTTCTCTTCAATCACGCCGCGCATCACCTGAGAACCGAACATAAAGATGAAAAAGTAGATCAGGATGGCTCCGAAGATCGCCAGAACCATGCTTACCTCCGTGTAACTCTTCTCTTCCTGTCCGTCCACCCCGATTTTTATGGTGCTGATATCCACCGATGTTTTGATCGATCGCAGGAGATCGTCCAGTTGGATCGGAGAACTATTCCCTTTCGTCAGATCCGCCAGCTGGGCTTCCAGTTTGAGATCCTCGATCCGCTTCGACATCACATTCCGGATGTAACTTTTTACGTTGATATTCACTTGCGTTCCTGCATACAGAATGGCGTTTGTTGGCAACGCAACATCTGCTGCCGGGATATAGAGGAGCGCATAGTCCTTGCTCTTTCCGAATGCCTCCTTGGCACTGTGAATATCCGTGTTGAGGTAATGGAACTGAATGTTGTCGGAGTTTTTAAACTTCTCGAAGAAAAGGCCCGTCTCATCAATCACCGCTACCTGTTTCGTTTCATTGGTTGTGGTGGCAAGATAAATAGGTACGATCACAATAGCCGCCATCAGCAGCGGGCCAAGGATGGTCATGACGATAAAGGACCGTTTTTTGACACGGGTAAGGTACTCCCGGCGGATGATAAGCAGAATTTTTTTCATTCCGATGCCTCCTTTTTGGTGACCACATGGATGAAAATGTCGTTCATGCTCGGGATGATCTCATTCAGCGAATGGATGGTTGCATGTGGCATGAGCAGGGAAAGCAGGTCATTGGGTTTGGATTCCTCGGGAAGCCGGATCCGGGCAACCCGTAACGTATCATCCATGCCTGTTTGCAGGATTTCATAGGTTTCGGGAAGAATTGCGTGCAGATCCCGGTCAAAGGTGTTGAACCGCACTTCGAAGGTGTTTGTGGAGAAACGCTCTTTGATCGATTTCACATTTCCGTCAAGGATCTTACGGGCATTGTTTATCAGCGCAATGTGATCACACAGCTCCTCTACGGAAGCCATGTTGTGCGTAGAAAAGATGATGGTT
The DNA here is from genome assembly GCA_014860625.1 of Bacteroidales bacterium. Classification (GTDB taxonomy): domain Bacteria; phylum Bacteroidota; class Bacteroidia; order Bacteroidales; family FEN-979; genus QYOJ01. The sequence goes on from JACZJJ010000170.1 coordinate 5,591, forward strand.
GAGCCGGTTGCCTTGAGGTTCAGGATCTCTTCCTTCAGGAGATTTACATTGATGGGGTCAAAGCCGCTGAATGGTTCGTCAAATATCAGCAGGCGTGGTTGATGGATCACCGTGACGATAAACTGCACCTTCTGCTGCATCCCTTTGGATAGTTCTTCCACCTTCCGGTTCCACCAGCCCATGATCCCGAATTTGGAGAACCAGTGATTGAGTCTTTTTTCAGCTTCCCGTCGCGACAAACCCTTCAATTGAGCCAGGTAGAGGGCTTGTTCACCTACTTTCATTTTTTTGTACAGCCCCCGCTCTTCAGGCAGGTACCCGATTTGTTCAACGTCCTGCGGCTGAAGCCGCTTCCCAGCGAACATGAGTTCTCCTGAATCCGGTGCGATGATCTGGTTGATGATGCGGATCAGGGTGGTTTTTCCTGCTCCGTTCGGTCCAAGCAGTCCGAAAATGCTTCCTTCAGGTACTGCTATGGAGACATCGTCAAGTGCCCGGTGGGCAGCATATTGTTTGGTGATATGGGCTGCTGAAAAGAGGTCCATCGGCTATTCAAAGTAGTCTTTTACTTTCGAGAAGAAGCTACGCTCTTTCGAGCTGGGATCGGGCTGAAAGTTCGGGGATTTTCCGAGTTTTTCCATCAGGCTCTTCTCCTCCTTGCTAAGGATTTTCGGGGTCCAGATCTGGAGGGTAACCAACAGGTCTCCCTTTCCTTCGTAGCCGTTCACGCTGGGTAAGCCTTTGTTTCGCAAGCGCAGGATCTTCCCGCTTTGAGTCCCTGCCTCCACTTTTATTTTTACTTTTCCGTCGATGGTTGGAATCTCGGTGGAGGTGCCAAGCACGGCATCCGAGAAGGTGATGAAATGGTTGTAGAGCAGATGGTTTCCTTCGCGGTCAAATTCGCTGTGCCGGATCTCTTCAATCTGGATGAAGAGATCTCCGGGAATACCCCCGCGAGCTGCGGCATTTCCTTTCCCGCCCATCGAGAGTTGCATCCCTTCTGCCACGCCTACAGGGATTTTAATGCTGATAACCTCTTCCCCTTTGATTACGCCATTGCCGGCACAATCGTGGCATTTGTCGGTGATCACCTTTCCCTCTCCGCCGCATTGGGGGCAGGCTGACGTCGACTGCATTTGTCCCAGGAAGGTGGAGGTAACCCTTGTTACATGGCCGCTCCCGTTGCATGTGGAGCAGGTCTGGTAAGCGCTTCCGTCTTTCGCTCCGGTGCCTGTACAGGTGGTGCACTGGACATATTTATTTACCTTGATCTTTTTCTCAACGCCGTGCGCGATCTCCTCGAGGGTAAGTTTTACTTTCACCCTCAGATTTGATCCTTTGTGCACAGTGCGTCCTGAACGTCTGCGTCCGCCTCCGAAAAAAGCGCCGAAAGGGTCATCAAATCCCCCTCCGCCGCCACCGAAAATATCTCCGAAATGGCTGAAAATTTCATCAATGCTCATGCCGCCACTAAAGCCGCCAAACCCCTGGTTTCCGCCCAGGCCCGAATGGCCGAACTGGTCGTAACGCTGGCGTTTTTTGACATCACTAAGCACTTCATAGGCTTCGGCCGACTCTTTGAATTTCTCCTCGGCTTTGGCATCCCCCGGGTTTTTATCAGGATGGAACCTCAGCGCCTGCTGGCGGTACGCCTTTTTGATCTCTTCAGCCGTAGCAGATTTGCTGACCTCCAGTATTTCGTAATAGTCTCGTTTCGTTGTCATTCAGTTTGTTCAATGTTCCTTGATGCCAGATCCCTCGTCCCTCGTCCCTCGTCCCTCGTCCCTCGTCCCTCGTCCCTCGTCCCTCGTCCCTCGTCCCTCGTCCCTCGTCCCTCGTCCCTCGTCCCTCGTCCCTCGTCCCTTCCTACGCTCCTACCACTACTTTGGCGTACCGTATTACCTTACCGCCCAGCAAATAGCCCTTCTCAACCTCGTCAAGCACGTTCCCTTTCAATTCGGGTGATGGTGCAGGGATGTTGGTGATTGCTTCATGGAAGTCAGTGTCGAACGGTTCACCTAACGTCTTCATCTGCTCGAGTCCCTTTTGGGTGAGAATGTTCAGAAACTTATTGTAGATCAGGATAATGCCCTCTTTCAGGGGGGAATCTGTATCCCCGTTATCCGTAAAAGCCCGGATAGCACGTTCAAAATCATCCAGAACCGGAAGAAGGTCCGTGATCACCTCTGCAGAGGCTGTCTTACTCAGGTCAATGCGCTCTTTGATGGTCCGTTTCCGGTAGTTGTCAAATTCGGAATAGAGTCGCAGAAAACGGTCGTTCAGCTCTGCTATTTTATCATTCTGATTTTCAGTAATTTCATCGGCTTCAATATCTTCCACTTCGTCATCCAGATCAATAGGATTTAGATCTTCGCGATCCAGATCGTTTTCGGGATCCTCCATAGCTTGATTTTTTCTTGGTCTCTTCTGCATAAATATTTCCCTTGATTGGTCTTATTTCGTTGTGGTTCGGCAAGTACAAAAAATTTGCCAATGGGGGTTTCCCGACAAATTGTCAGCCATTGATACGCCGAATGTCGGCTCCGAGGGCATTCAACCTGACATCGATGCGTTGGTAGCCCCTGTCGATCTGTTCAATATTGTCGATGATGCTGGTTCCGGTTGCCGAAAGGGCAGCGATCAGCAAGGCAACACCTGCCCTGATATCGGGCGACGACATCCGGATACCTCGTAGTGGATATTCGTGATCCAGCCCGATTACTGTGGCACGGTGCGGATCGCAAAGGATGATCTTCGCGCCCATGTCGATCAGTTTGTCAACAAAGAAAAGGCGGCTCTCAAACATCTTCTGATGAATCAGTGCACTCCCTTTTGCCTGCGTGGCTATAACCAGGATGATACTGATCAGGTCGGGGGTAAATCCGGGCCATGGCGCATCGGCGATGGTCATGATTGATCCATCCATGAAGGTCTCTATGGCATAATGATCCTGTGCAGGGATGAAAAGGTCGTCTCCTTTCTGTATCAGCTGAATCCCTAGCTTTCTGAAGACTTCAGGGATGATTCCGAGATGCTGGTAGTTGACATTCTTTATGGTCATCTCAGAGCCAGTCATGGCGGCCAGGCCTATAAAACTCCCGACCTCAATCATGTCAGCAAGGAGGGTGTGTTCACATCCGTGGAGTTCATTCACCCCTTCAATGGTAAGCAGGTTGGATCCCACCCCCGATATATGCGCTCCCATCCGGTTGAGCATTTCGCACAACTGAACGAGGTACGGTTCACAGGCTGCATTGAAGATCGTGGTCGTTCCGCGAGCCAGCACAGCAGCCATAAGGATGTTTGCAGTACCTGTAACAGAGGCTTCATCAAGCAGCATGTAACAGCCTTGAAGCTTCTCCGCCGAAAAGGCAAAATATTGATGCTCTGTGTCATAAGTGAAGCTGGCACCCAGTCGCTGCAATCCGATAAAGTGGGTGTCCAGCCGGCGCCGGCCAATTTTATCTCCGCCGGGCAGGTGAACATACCCTTTGCCAAATCTTCCCAGCAGGGGACCGAGGATCATGATTGAGCCTCGCATGGAACCAACCTTCAGCCTGAAATCGTCGGTATGCAGGTAGTCGAAACCGACATTGGCTGCTTGAAACGTAAAGGTCGAAGGGCCTTCCTGTGCGACGTCAACGCCCAAATCTTTCAGTAATTCGATCAGCCGTACGACATCATGGATTTCAGGAACATTCCGAAGGGTGACTTTTTCACGGGTAAGGAGTGTGGCACAGATAACCTGAAGGGCTTCATTTTTAGCTCCCTGAGGCACGATCTCTCCTGACAGCCTTTTTCCTCCGGTAATCTCAAACGAACTCACTGTGGCTTCCTGCGGCCCCGGTAATTCTGACTGGCATTCTCTTTCGGCCGGAAGGGGCGACGCTTTTTATTCTGAGCGAGGATGTCGCTGGTGGCCGATAACCGGGTGTTTTCTTTCAATTTCAGCGCTCCGTTGGAGAGGATGCCAAGCTGCTCTTCAATCAACTCATCCGTCACCGAATCGCGGTTCCAGTTGAGGTATGATTTCTTCATGTGGTTGGCAATCACTTTTGCCAGAGCGTCTTTCTCAGGACCCTCTTCATAAGCTGATGCTTTTTCGATCATCAGAGTGATATTCTTTCCGTAGTGCCTGAATTTAATCTCTGTGTTGCCACAGGAGAGAGGTTCGGGTTTTGTCCATAAAACCTGGGGCGGAGGCGCTGGGTAAGGGCTGTCTACATCCAGTTTGAAGTCGGCGATAATGAAAAGATGATCCCAGAGTTTGTGTTTGTAGTCACCCGATTCCTTTACCTGCGGATGCATCTGGGCCATCACATTAACGATGAAATGGGCTGCTTTTGTGCGTTTTTCACGGTCTTCGATGGTGGTAATGTACTCAATCATCTGCTGGATGTTCCTTCCATACTCGGCAATCGCCATCGGACCACGTGATGTGTTGTATTCCATTTAATAAAAATTTTCTGCAAAGATATAACAATTCCAACTGTTAATCCGTGGCGTTATGAAAAGAACTGAGGCGGGCCTCGTAATAATCAGGTTGGGTGTATAAGGCGTAGCTCCAGGATGATGACTTAAGCCAGCTGCAGCCTCGCAAATTTAAGCAGGAGCTGCTTCTGACCTATTCCCTGGAAAAAAACGGTGGCTTTCTTATTGGGGCCCTCGCCGTCAACCTGCACTACCTTACCCTTCCCAAACTTCTCGTGAATCACCTCGATACCCGGTACGATCGATTCGACGGAAGCGGCATTGAAATCGTCGGGAATATCGGTGGCGCTGGCTTTCTTCAGGTTTTTCGGAGGTGGAGAGATCTTCTGCGGAGGTTTTAAACCGTGCAAGGAGGCTGAGAAGTTATCTTTCGTACTGAAGCCTGCTGATTTGGCTGTCGCTTTTTTAGGAAGATCAAGCTGATCTTCAGGAATTTCGGATATGAATCTACTGGGCTCGCAAATGGTGAGGTTTCCCCATCGGTACCGGTTTTCAGCATAACTGATCGTGACGCATTTCTGAGCCCGGGTGAGCGCTACGTAAAACAGCCTGCGCTCCTCCTCCAAATCCGACCTTGAGTTGAGACTCATGATCGAAGGGAAAAGATTTTCTTCTAGCCCTACGAGGTAAACATACTGGAACTCAAGTCCTTTGGCGGCATGTATGGTCATCAGCAACACCTTGTCTTTGCTCTCCTCATCATGGTAGTCGGCATCTGTGAGGAGTGCCACATCCTGCATAAATTCATCCAGTGTTCGGAGGGAGGTATCGATCTCACCCGTCTCCACATTCGGAAGCCGCTCTGATTCCGTAAACTCTTTGACTGCATTGAGCAGCTCTTCCATGTTCTCGTAGTGACTGACGCCTTCCGGCGACTTATCTTCATAAAGTTGCTTCAGCAGTCCGCTTGAGGCAGCAATATGCTTCCCAAGATCATAGGCGTTACGTGTTTTCAGCATCGCAGCGAAACTCCGGATCATGGTCAGGAACCCCATAATCTTTTGCATGGTACCTGAAGGAAGCGAGAGACTGTGAGACTGAGGATCGCCGATGACTTCGAAGATGGAAGAACCACTGTCGTCTGCAGCCACAATGAGCTTCTCAATGGTGGTCTTCCCGATACCCCTGGCAGGGTTGTTGATGACCCTCAGCAACGCCTCTTCGTCTTTCGGGTTGATGGCAAGCCGGAAATAGGCCAGCATGTCCTTGATCTCTTTGCGCTGATAAAAGGAGATCCCACCATAGATCCTGCAGGGAATATTGAGCTTGCGGAGAGCCTCTTCATGAGCCCTCGACTGTGCATTCGTCCGGTAGAGGATGGCGAAAGCGCTGTTTGGCAGCTGATGGTTCATCTTTTGCTCAAAGATCGACTGCGCAACCAGGTTTCCCTCCTCCGTATCGGTGGAAGCACGGATCAGCCTGATGAGGTTGCCCACCTCATTTTCTGTCCATATCTTCTTGAATATCTGTTGTTTATTCTTCTCGATTATGTTGTTTGCAACAGCTACGATGGTCTTGGTTGAGCGGTAGTTCTGTTCAAGTTTGAAAGTCTGAAGATCGGGATAATCGCTTTTGAAATTCAGGATATTCTGGATGTTGGCTCCACGAAATGCATAGATGCTCTGGGCATCATCACCTACCACGCAGATATTTTCATTGTTGGCAGCCAGTTTTTTAATGATCAGATATTGTGCATAGTTGGTATCCTGGTATTCATCCACCAGGATGTACTGAAACTTTTGCTGATACTTGTACAGGACATCTGGGAAATCGCGCAGCAGGACGTTCATGTTGAAGAGGAGGTCGTCGAAATCCATGGCTGCAGCCCTTTTGAGCCGGTTCTGGTATTGTGTATAGATTTTGCCGGTGAGTGGCTTCCCCGATGAAGAATCATACTCCTGGATTTCGGGATTGATGTTGTACTCTTCAGCGGAGAGGAGGGAGGTTTTGGCGGAAGATATGCGGTGGAGGATGTATCCGTGCTGGTAGATCTTGTCGTCGAGATTATTCTCCTTGATCAGGCTTCGGATGACCCGTTTCGAGTCGTCCGTATCATAAATGGTATAGTTGGACGGATAGCCCAGAAGGTGCCCCTCCACCCGTAATACACGGGCGAAAATTGAGTGAAATGTCCCCATCCAAACGCTGTGCGCTTCGGTTCCTCCAACCAGGCTGATGATCCGTTCTTTCATCTCCCTGGCTGCTTTGTTGGTGAAGGTGAGAGCGAGAACCCGGAAAGGATCTACCTCCTTTTCAAGTAACCAGGCAACCCGGTAGGTCAATACCCTCGTCTTTCCCGAACCTGCGCCGGCAATGACCATCACAGGCCCTTCCGTGGCGATCACGGCAGCTCTCTGCTCTTCATTCAGGTTGTTAAGAATCGATTGTGACATGGGAACGGTTGGGAGAGCAAAAATACAAGTTCTCAGCTGTTTTTTACTATAAAAGTCACAGATACTGGCATTCTGAATACGGTTGCACGTTTTTTACCAACACTTACTTATAAAAACATAGTCTAAATATTTGAAAATCAGCTAATAAAACAATCTATTATCTGTTTCACATTTACGAAGATTTTATTAACAGATACGAGCCTGGAATATCCGGATACTTATTTCTCCTTTTTATAAGGCATTGACCGACAGATATTTGTATCGTATTAATTCGAAAGAATAAACAAAAAACAGCCATGAAAACAACACTTACAACCCTGGGAGTTACACTTGCCGTAATTCTGATCACATTTACCGGATGTAAAAAGAATTTTGATCCGTTGCCATCTCCTGCTCAGGCGGCATTAACCACAAGTAATCTGAATGTCCCTGCCGGATTTGACTGGAAAACGACCCGCACGGTCACGCTGAATATCAGCCTTGACCTACCTGCTTATTATAACGAATACAGCCGTGTAACGGTCTTCAGTGCAGATCCTTTTAATGGTGGAAACGCCATTTTCTCAGGATCTGTTGGGCAAAGTTTCCCGATGGTGGCTAAACTTAGCGTGCCAACAGCTTATTCACAACTATGGCTGCAGCTTTCTGCTGCCAGTGGATACTCACAAGTGGTAACCGTCAATGTGAGCGATTACGTCAGTTATGTCTTCACCGATCCCGGTGATGGCTTGCTTAAAGCCGGAGACGCTGTGACTGAGCCCGATTGCGGAACAGGTTGCGATGAGGAGCATTCCGGGTCTGGCTCTCTGAACATCAATGACGGACTTACGCATTGCATCACTTCCAGCTACACGGGCTCTGTTAATATTTCACATGGAACCCTGCAGATCTGCGGAACCTTCACAGGAACAATTGCAATGGGTGACAATCAGGATGACTGTATCCTTATTGTCACTGATGGAGGAACAGCCAACATCAGTTCAATGAACATGGGCAAGAATGCAACCATGACAGTCTACCAAACGGCAACTGCTGCCATCTCATCCATGACAATGAATCAGAATGCACAGCTAACCAACTGGGGAATTCTTACCATTCAGGGAAATTTCACTCCCAATGATCTGGTCCAGAACTTTGGAACGATGACGGTGAACGGACAATATAATATGAATGGTAATACAGGCGAACTGATCAACACAGGCTTACTCACAATCAACAGTCACTGGAATGTGATCGAAGAGGTCACCAACAATGGGACCATCGAGGTGTTCGGCGACATGAACTGCAACAACTCTGTCTTCCTGAATGCCTGCAAACTGATCGTGCATGGAGTTTTTCACCTGAACAACTGCGAATTCACCAATGAGACCGGTTACATAAAAGTATATGAAGAGACCAAGATCCAGGGAGGACAATCCTTCATGCTGCTGAAGAACCAGTCGATGATCTATACCAAAGACCTGACGATGAATGCTGATATGGAGGGACAGGGAACAATGAACGAAGTGATGGTGACAGATGACATCAGGTTCAACGGGCCAAATGTCATCGCAGGGTCCATTGAAACAGCCCAGACCAATGGTGTAATGGTGATGGGTGATGCATCAAACTTCACTAACGGCGCAACCTTCGTAAGTTTTGCCAATATTGCCAATACCATCCCGACTTCGGCCTGTAATCCGCAGGGAGTAACACCTCCGACACCTTGTCCCGATTCCGACAGCGACGGCGTAACTGATTGCGACGACGACTACCCAAATGATCCCGACAGGGCATATAACAGCTATACTTCCGGTACCGCTGTTTACGAAGACCTTTGGCCGGCTATGGGCGACTATGACATGAACGACCTGGTGAATTACTATAAATATAATGTAGTGACCAACGCTCAGAACAAAGTAGTTGATATCATAGCCAAGTTTTATGTACGTGCCGTCGGAGCCAGTTTCCAGAATGGTTTTGGCTTTCAGCTGGATAATGTTACCCCTTCTCAGATCGCAACCGTTACCGGGTATGAAATAACCCCGGGAACCATCTCCCTAGCAACCAACGGAACCGAGAACAATCAGGCAAAAGCAGTGATCATCGCATGGAATAACGCCGAGAATGTGATCAACCGTGCAGGTGGTGCTTTCTACAATACCCTTATAGGTTCACCTGTTGGATCTTCCGATACGGTGACAGTAACGGTTCATCTCAACACCTTGCTGTCTACTACGGTAGTGGGAACTCCTCCGTTCAACCCATTCATTATCAGGGATGGCGACAGGAGTGCAGAGATACATCTGCCCGATTACATACCCACATCGCTGGCAGATCCCAATTTGTTCGGAACACTCAACGACGATACCAATCCATCAGCAAACCGGTATTACAAAACGGCAACTGACCTGCCGTGGGCAATTAATATTCCGGCTGATTTTGACTACCCGGTCGAATACGTAGACATTCTCCTGGCATACAACCACTTTGCAGAGTGGGCACAGTCAGGGGGGAGCTCTTACCCCGACTGGTACAAGGATCTTCCTGGATACAGGAATAACTCAAACATTTACTAATCAGCGATTACAACTAACAGGAAGTTTTCATGGTCTTGTTTGAAAGGGGCTGTCTCATGGCGAGACGGCCTCTTTCTGTTTTCAGTCGTCGCTGCTTTTTCTGGAGTACGTTCTGGGTGCCAGAAAATCATAAAGGAACCGGCACTCTGTAGGAATAGGTTTTCCATTCCTGTAACTGGGCATCATAATGAGTTTTGAGAGGGCATCAGCAATCTGTTTGGTTGGAGAATCGCCCCCTTTCATATATACCTTGCAACACAAAGGCAACCCATTCCGGTCGATGATCATCCGGGCCAGAATAGAGCCAGGCGACACCTCTTTCATATAGGCATCGATAGAACTCCGGGAGTAACTGCTGGTATCATTTCCGCAATGGTATTCGGGGATGGGATTGATGCCGGTAAGCCCGAAAACGAGCGTGTTGATACTGTCGGCCAGTTGAAAATAGCGTTGGCAATCAAGCAGATCAGATGGTTTTATCGGGGAGGGGAGGAACCGATCCGGTATGAGGTCTCCAAATGTAGTCTTCTGGGAGAAGAGGTTCCCCAGTCCGACTACCAGCAGGAATATTCCCTCCAGTACTAATTTTAATCCGATTTTGGCCGGTTTTTGCATCGTCTACTGATCGGTAAAAGTATTTAATATTGGGAAATAAATCGTTATTTTTACCGGAAAATGATCTGGATGGCTCTCTCTCTCTTTCAACTTACCAATATTGTTCTTGTTGCTCTGCTCCTGTTTCTTGCCATCCGCTTTCTCTGGATGACCCTTCTTCATCCACCCAGCCAACCTGCTGCATGGAAGGAGGGAGTGAAAAGGAAGGTGATCCCGGCCCCACTTGTCAGACTTGAAAGATTCTATCCCGACAAGATGCGCTTATACACGTGGTGGCTTCAGGTTGAACGGCTAAAAAAGACTGGTGTTTCCGGTGCTTTTGCCGAACTGGGAGTCTACAAAGGCGAGAGTGCACGAATTCTGCACCTGATGGATCCCACGAGAAAATTCTACTTATTTGATACCTTTCAAGGATTTCCCGAAGCAGATCTGGAAGGGGAGACAGGCGTAGCTGCTACCTATACTTCGCAGAATTTTGCCGATACATCCATCTCCCGGGTGGTCCGGAAAATCAACGGGAATCACCTTGTTGAGATCGTTCCGGGCTATTTCCCCGGATCAGCACAAGCAATAGCAGATGAGTCGTATGCGCTGGTCAATATCGATGTTGACCTCTACAAGCCAACGAAAGCCGGACTGGAATATTTCTATCCGCGACTGACTTCCGGAGGCATCATCCTGGTGCATGATTACAACCCCAAATGGCCCGGAGTTATCAACGCTGTGGATGAATTTCTAGATACCATTTCTGAAACACCCGTTCTGATCCCTGATCGCGATGGAACACTGGTGGTTGTGAAGACTGTATGAGAGTGTGAGAGTATGAGTGTTTGGCCCACTGGCTCACTTGTCCAACCTGTCCAACCTGTCCAACCTGTCCAACCTGTCCAACCTGTCCAACCTGTCTAACCTGTCCACCAATCTCTGTTTCTCAGTATTTTCATTAAAATTGTGTTGTTTTCCTTGTAGTATTAAATAATTGTTGTAGTTTTGCACCCTCAAAAATCGACGACGGTTTTTGATTGGATGAAAAGCTGAAATAGCTAGGGAACCTGACAATGCGAGACGCCTATAGGTTTTCAACCGGCTTCAAATGCTGAAACCGGGAAAAGTCTCTGCCTCTTATCTCCTTCCTTTCTGTATTCCCGCATTGATTCCTAAATTAATACCTGCTTAGGTTCTTTAAATTAAAAATTAATTTATACCTTTGCACCCCGTTTTGGGGATTTTGACTGCTAAAATAGTTTAAACCGATTGATATGCCTACGATTTCGCAACTGGTTAGAAAAGGAAGAAAAAAATTAACAGACAAGAGCAAAGCTCCTGCTTTGGATTCTTGCCCACAGCGCAGAGGTGTATGTGTGAGGGTTTACACAACCACGCCAAAGAAGCCGAATTCGGCGATGCGCAAGGTTGCCAGGGTACGTCTTACCAACGGGAAAGAGGTGAATGCCTATATCCCGGGTGAAGGCCATAACCTGCAAGAGCACTCGATTGTAATGATCCGCGGTGGTCGTGTGAAAGACCTGCCTGGAGTACGTTACCACATCATTCGTGGTGCACTCGATACATCCGGAGTGGAAGGCCGCAGGCAACGCCGGTCTAAATATGGTGCGAAACGCCCAAAAGACAAGAAGTAAAGACGACCCATGGGTCGTCTCTTCCAGAAAGACGACCCATGGGACGTCTCTTCCAGAGAGACGACCTATGCTTATTAGATACAGAATATGAGAAAATCAAAACCAAAGAAACGGCCACTGATCCCTGATCCACGATTCAAGGATACGCTTGTCACAAAATTTGTGAACAACATCATGCTTCAGGGGAAAAAGAATATTGCATACACCATTTTCTACGAAGCGATGGATATCGTAGGTGAGAAAACAGGTGAAGATGCCCTGGAGGTATTTAAAAAAGCCCTTGCCAACGTAACTCCTGCTGTTGAAGTACGGAGCCGTCGGATTGGCGGAGCTACTTTTCAGATCCCTTCCGAGATTCGCCCCAGCCGTAAAATGTCGATTGGAATGAAAGCCCTCGTGAATTACTCACGCAAACGCCATGAGAAAACAATGGGTCAGAAGCTTGCTGCCGAAATCGTAGCCGCTTACAAAGAAGAGGGAACAGCCTTTAAACGCAAAGAAGATACCCACAGAATGGCTGAAGCCAACAAGGCTTTTTCCCATTTCAGATTTTAAATCAATGCCCGGTAAAATCGAAAATATACGCAACATTGGCATCATGGCCCATATCGACGCGGGAAAGACCACGACGACTGAGCGTATATTGTATTATACCGGCATCAATTATAAGCTAGGAGAGGTACATGATGGTACGGCCACAATGGACTGGATGATACAGGAGCAGGAACGTGGCATTACCATCACCTCTGCAGCTACTACCGTTTACTGGGATTACAACAACGAAAACTACCGGATCAATATCATAGACACTCCGGGCCATGTTGATTTTACCGTTGAAGTAGAGCGCTCCCTGAGAGTACTCGACGGTGCCATCGCCATTTTTTGCGCCGTGGGAGGTGTTGAACCCCAATCTGAGACCGTCTGGAAACAGGCCGACCGATATCATGTCCCGCGCATCTGCTATGTGAATAAGATGGACCGCGTTGGAGCCGATTTTTTTCAGGTAGTAAATCAGATCAAAGAAAAACTGGGAGCCAAGCCGGTTCCAATTCAGATTCCAATCGGAGAAGAGGATGAGTTTATCGGTATCGTGGATCTGATCAGCGGCAAAGCCTTTTCATGGGATGAAGAATCGTTTGGCATGACGTTCAACGAGATCCCTGTCCCTGAGCATTTGACAGACCTCGTGAAGGAGTATCGGGCTCAACTTATAGAAGGAACTGCAGAAGAGAGTGATGAAATGTTGTCCAGGTTCATGAACGATCCCGATAGCATTACAGAAGAAGATATTATCAGTAACCTTCGGAAAGCGACCATCGAAAACCGGATCACACCGGTGCTTTGCGGAGCGTCATTTAAAAATAAAGGAGTTCAGCTCCTGATCAACAACGTCATTCGCTTCCTTCCGTCACCCTATGATGTACCTGCTGTGAAGGGGATCAATCCCTTTACAGGCAAGGAGGAGGAACGCCACCCCGACCCAACGGAGCCATTTACTGCCCTTGCATTCAAAATTGCTACTGACCCTTTCGTAGGAAGGATTACTTTTTTCAGGGTCTATTCAGGTAAACTGGACGCCGGTCAGCAAGTTCTCAACACCACCACCGACAAGAAGGACAGGGTAATGCGCCTGATCCTGATGCATGCCAACAAACAAAATCCGATCAAATTTATTGAGGCCGGAGAGATTGGCGTTGCTGTTGGCCTGAAAGACGTTCGGACCGGTGATACCATCTGTGATGTAAAACATCCACTGGTGCTTGAAACAATGACGTTCCCCGAGCCGGTAATCAATATGGCCGTTGAACCCAAAACACAGGAAGATGTGGATAAACTCAGTCTGGCTTTTGCCAAGATGGCTGAAGAAGATCCTACATTCAAACTTCGCGTAGATAATGAAACCGGACAAACGCTGATCAGCGGGATGGGTGAACTTCATCTTGACATCATCTGCGACCGGCTCAGAAGAGAGTTCAATATCGAATGTAACCGGGGAGCACCTCAGGTTGCTTACAAAGAAGCGATTCTGAATGCTGTTGAACACCGCGAAGTATATAAGAAACAGAGTGGCGGACGCGGACGTTTTGCCGATCTGCTGATCGAGATCTCACCGGCCGGCAAGGAGACCAAGGGGTTGAATTTTGTGAATGAGATCAAAGGAGGCGCGATTCCCAGGGAGTTCATTCCTTCGATTGAAAAAGGATTGAAATCGGCTATGATGAATGGACCACTCGTTGGCTTCCCGATCGAAGGTGTAACGGTCAGACTTATCGATGGCTCATTCCATTCTGTTGACTCAGATGCTCTCTCTTTTGAAGTGGCGGCCAGCATGGCTTTCCGAAATGCCGCAAAAAAAGCAAAAATTGTTCTGCTCGAACCCATCATGCGTTTTGAGGTGATCACACCCAACGAATATGTGGGAGAGGTGAGCAGCGACCTGACCAAGCGCAGAGGTCATGTTGAAGAAATTGATACCCGTTTGGGCAATCAGGTTATTCATGGTAAGGTGCCACTGGCAGAAATGTTCGGCTATGTGACAACGCTGAGAAGCCTCACTTCAGGAAGAGCCACCTCTATGCTGGAGTTTTCGCATTTTCAGGGGACTCCGAAAGAGATCATGGATGAAGTACTGTTTAAAATAAGAGGATACGTCCCAATATATAATTAACAATAACCGTAAAGGCGGGACATGTCCCGCCTCACCATTAAAATAAAACACGTGAGCCAGAGAATCAGAATCAAATTGAAGTCTTACGATTATAGCCTGGTAGACAAGTCGGCCGAAAAGATTGTCAAAACAGTTAAGGCAACAGGTGCAGTGGTTAGCGGACCCATTCCGTTACCTACTGATAAGAAGATCTTTACTGTATTGCGCTCGACATTTGTCAATAAAAAATCCCGGGAACAGTTCCAGCTTTGTTCGTACAAGCGACTGCTGGATATTTACAGTACGACTTCCAAAACGATCGACGCCCTGATGAAACTTGAATTACCCAGTGGCGTGGAAGTGGAAATCAAGGTTTGATCGTAAACTAATTAGAAAAACGAAGAAAAATGTCTGGATTAATTGGGAAAAAAATCGGAATGACCAGTGTTTATGACGCCGACGGAAAGAATATTCCGTGTACGGTGATCCAGGCTGGTCCGTGTGTTGTCACACAAGTCCGCACCAAAGAAAAAGATGGTTATGAAGCCATCCAATTGGCTTTTGAAGATAAGAAGGAGAAGCATACGACCAAAGCGGAACTTGGCCACTTTAACAAAGCTGGAATTTCACCAAAGAGGGTTGTAACTGAGTTCTCACGTTTTGAGGCTGGCCACCAGAAGACGTTTGGTGATGTGGTTAAGGTCGACATCTTTGAAGAGGGAGAATACATCGACGTCGTTGGCATCTCCAAGGGAAAAGGATTCCAGGGAGTGGTGAAGCGTCATAATTTTGCCGGCGTTGGTCAGGCAACCCACGGCCAGCATAACCGCCTCCGGGCTCCCGGTTCTGTTGGCGCATCCTCATGGCCGTCACGCGTATTCAAAGGTATCAGAATGGCCGGAAGAATGGGTGGCGACAGGGTTAAGGTGATTAACCTTCAGATTGTTAAGATTATTGCTGAAAAAAACCTGGTTCTGGTCAAAGGAGCAGTCCCCGGATCTAACGGATCATATGTAATTATTGAGAGATGGAAGTAGAAGTATATAACATAAAGGGTGTAAAGACCGATCGTAAGGTGAACTTAAACGATGCCGTCTTCGGTATCGAACCCAACGATCATGCGATTTATCTCGATGTGAAGCAATTCATGGCAAACCGCCGTCAGGGGACCCATGCTACATTAGAGGTTTCGATGCTTTCGGGCAGTACCCGGAAACTACACCGTCAGAAAGGAACCGGCGGGTCACGTAAAGGCAGCATTAAAAGTCCTCTTTTCAGAGGTGGTGCAAGAGTATTTGGCCCTCAGCCGAGAGACTATAACTTCAAACTCAACAAGAAACTGAAGAAACTCGCCCGTATTTCGGCGCTGAGCTATAAGGTGAAAGATAATGGGTTTACCGTAATTGAGGATTTTTCTTTCGAAGCCCCGAAGACGAAAAACGTGATCGAAATGATCAAGAATTTCAAGGCGGAAGATTCTAAAATCCTTCTGGTTACAAGCGGTGCCGATGCCAACATCGTGCTCTCTGCCCGTAATCTCCAAAAGGTGAAGGTAGTCAGTGCACATGATCTCAATACCTACGAAATTCTCAATGCCAACCATATGCTGGTTACTGAGAGTTCACTCAAAGAGATTGAAAATATAACCCTGAATTAATCAGTTAATTCGCTAGAAATGAGTATTATAATTAAACCGATCATTACCGAGAAAATGACCCAGATGGGCGAGAAGCTGAACCGTTACGGTTTCGTTGTTGACCGCCGGGCCAATAAACTCCAGATCAAAAAAGCGATCAAGGAGTTGTATGACGTGGATGTCCTCGAGGTCAATACCATGATCTATTCCGGTAAGAACAAATCCCGATTTACCAAAGGCGGTGTAATTAAGGGTAGGACAAATACATTTAAAAAGGCCATCATTACATTGGCTAAAGGTGAAACGATTGACTTTTACAGCAATATTTAATTAAAATGGCGCTAAAAAAATACAAACCAACAACTCCCGGTCAGAGATTCAAGGTCATCAGTGCGTTTGATGAGATTACTACATCAACACCTGAAAAGAGCCTGATAACTACAAAAAAGAGAACCGGCGGACGAAACAATGAAGGAAAAATGACCATGCGCTACATGGGTGGTGGTCACAAACAGAGGTATCGTCTGATTGACTTTAAGCGGGATAAAGATGATATTCCCGGAATCGTGAATTCAATTGAATACGATCCCAACCGTACGGCCAGGATCGCATTGATCGTATACAAAGATGGCGAGAAGCGTTATATCATCGCACCTCACGGACTGAAGGTAGGACAAACCATTCTGTCAGGAAAAGGTGTATCTCCTGAAATTGGGAACACCCTCTTTCTGAGCGAAATTCCTTTTGGAACGGTGATCCACAACGTGGAATTACGCCCCGGACAAGGTGCCAAACTCGTGCGCAGTGCCGGTAACTCCGCTCAGCTGATGTCGAGAGACGGCAAGTTTGCCATTCTCCGGATGCCGTCGGGGGAAACACGGATGATCCTCCAGGCCTGCAAGGCAACAATTGGGATCGTTTCTAACCCTGATCATAGCCTCGAGTCGTCGGGAAAAGCCGGACGCAGCCGTTGGCAGGGCAGAAGGCCCCGTACCCGTGGAGTAGCCATGAACCCCGTTGATCACCCCATGGGTGGTGGCGAAGG
>JACZJJ010000171.1 GCA_014860625.1 Bacteroidales bacterium
CAATAAACAATAAACAATAAACAATAAACAATAAACAATAAACAATAAACAACAAACATTAAACAACCTACAACCTACAACCTACAACCAAATAATGAATCCCGAACGCATAGACGAAATCATCAACAAGCACCACGCCGAACCCAGCGCCCTTATCCAGGTTTTGCTGGAGATTCAGGGCGAAAATCACTGGCTTCCCAAAGAAGCTCTGGAACAAGTGAGCCAAAAGTTGGAAGTCCCGTTGACCCGCACAATGCATATTGCCAGTTTCTACAAAGCCTTCAGCCTGGTGCCCAAAGGACGGCATGAAGTGCATGTTTGCATGGGAACCGCCTGTCATGTTCGGGGTGCGAAGAGGGTCCTTGAAACAGTGGAAGATCTTACCGGTATCAAACCGGGAGAAACAGATATGGAAATGAAATTCAGCCTCGAAACGGTGAACTGCCTGGGATGTTGCGCACTGGGCCCGGTGATTGAAATCAATGGGAAAACCCACGGTAACGTTTCGGTGAGTGATACGGCTGATGTGTTAGAAAGCTATGAATAACGGAGATAACAAAATGCGGTTACATACACTGGAAGATCTTGAGGCATTTCGAAAGGAGCTGGTTTCAAAAAGGGACCCTGAAAAGCCGTGTGTGTCGATCTGTGCCGGCGCCGGTTGCCTTGCTTCAGGTGCGAGTGAAGTCATTGCAGCGTTTAAATCCGAGATTGAAAATCAGAAGATTGCAGCCAGCGTGGATATCAAGGGAACCGGATGCCCCGGTTTTTGTGAGAGGGGTCCGGTGGTGGTGATGTATCCCGAGGAGATCTGCTACCTCCAGGTAAAGCCCGAAGATGTCGCTGAGATTGTTTCGCAGACCATCCAAAAGAAAAAGGTGGTGGACCGCCTCCTCTACGTCGATTCCGCTACCGGCGAAGGAGCCGTTCATGAATACGATATTCCCTTTTACAGCAACCAGGAACGGAATGTCATCTGCAACAACATCAGAATTGATTCCAAAAGCATCAATGACTACCTGGCAATTGGTGGGTATTCTGCATTGGTGAAAGTTCTTTCGGGGATGACGGGTGAAGAGGTGGTGGCGGAGATTAAAAAATCGGGCCTGAGAGGAAGAGGTGGCGCCGGTTTCCCTACCGGCAAAAAGTGGGAAGGCTCGCGGAATGATCCTGAAAAGACAAAGTATGTCATCGTCAACGCCGATGAGGGGGACCCCGGAGCCTTTATGGACAGGGCGCTTCTCGAAGGGAATCCGCATTCGATCCTCGAAGGGCTGATCATCGGAGGCTATGCCGTTGGAGCCCAGGAGGGCTACGTCTATGTGAGGCAGGAGTACCCCCTGGCCGTCGTCAATATCAACCTGGCGATTCAGCAGGCCCGGGAATACGGGTTGCTTGGAAAGAACATCCTTGGCTCAGCGTTTGATTTCGATGTTTTTGTTCACCAGGGTGCCGGAGCTTTTGTGTGCGGTGAGTCAACCGCTTTAATGACGGCTCTCGAAGGACGTGTTGGAGAGCCGAGGCCGAAGTATGTGCGCTCCAACATCAAGGGATTGTGGGAGAAACCTACGGTGCTCAACAACGTGGAGACGTGGGCTAACGTGCCCCTGATCATCAATAATGGCGCAGATTGGTTTACAAAAATAGGAACGGAAGGGAGTAAAGGTACCAAGATATTTTCGCTGGTTGGAAAGATAACCAACACCGGTCTTGTAGAGATCCCGATGGGGATGACCCTTCGGGAAATTATCTACAAGATAGGAGGCGGCATCCCCGGAGGAAAAAAGTTCAAGGCGGTACAAACAGGCGGACCATCGGGAGGCTGTATCCCTGAAGAGCAGCTGGACCTGAAAGTGGGTTTTGACGAGCTCACCAATGCCGGCTCCATGATGGGATCGGGCGGAATGATCGTGATGGACGAAGATACCTGCATAGTGGATGTGGCCAGGTATTTCATCAACTTCCTCACCGACGAATCGTGCGGTAAATGCCTTCCGTGCCGTGAAGGGTTAAGGCAGATGAACCGGATCCTCACCAACATCACGGAAGGACAGGGGAAAGAGGGCGACATCGAACTGCTGGAGGTGCTGTCGGAAACCGCCATGGAGGCCTCACTCTGTGCACTGGGGAAAAGCGCTCCCAACCCTTTTCTCAGCACATTGAACTATTTCAGGGACGAGTACGAAGCACACATCAGGGATAAAAAGTGCCCGGCTAAGTATTGCAAGAATCTGATCAGCTTTTACATTGATCCTGCGAAATGCACTGCCTGCATGATCTGCAAGAAAAAATGTCCGGTTGATGCCATTGAGGGTGAAAAGAAAAAGATCCATGTAATCGACCAGGAGAAGTGTACCAATTGCGGAACCTGTTTCGAAGTTTGTCCGGTTAAATTCGGAGCTGTGAAGAAATTGACGGGAGAACCAGTACCAGATCCAGTACCAGAAGAAGCACGAATGATTGTAAAGGCATGAAAAGAAACTGAAAAAGATGATGGAGATAGCATTGCAGATTGACGGAAATGAAGTCAGGGCAAAAGAGGGAATGACTCTCCTGGATGCCGCCCGGGATGCAGGCATCACTATCCCAACACTTTGTCACCACGAAAAATTGATTCCCTTTGGCGGATGCCGTCTGTGTATCGTGGAGGTTGAATCCGGAGGCTGGAAAAAACTCGTTGTCTCTTGTGTTTATCCGGTTGAACAGGATCTGGCTGTCAGAACCCGAACAGAGCAAATCGAGCGGATCCGCAAAACCCTGCTTGAACTGTTGCTGGCTCATGCACCCAATTCGCTGCCGTTGAAGGAGTTGGCAGCGGAGTATGGCGCCGACAAAGACCGTTTTGACAAAGAAGCATCGTTCTGCATCCATTGCGGACTGTGTGTCCGGTACTGTGCCGAGGTGAAGCAATTGAATGCTGTTGGATTTATTGACCGGGGAATCGATAAGGAAATCTGCTTCATTCCGGAAATCGCCGCCAGGGAGTGTAAAAGCTGCATGGAGTGCTTTCCTCTCTGCCCCACCTCCTACCTGCAGGCCGCTTTCGTCCTCACGGAAGGGTTGGCATTTCCGGCTATACCATCTGAAGAATAGGACAAGATGTTATCCAGACCAAATGTTCTCATCGTTGGAGCCACTACCCGAAACACAGGAAAAACGGAGTTTGCCTGCAGGGTGATTGAAAAATTTGCTTCCCGGGAAGAGATCTACGGTGTTAAAGTAATTCCTGTTGACAAGGATGAAGGAGATTGTCACAGGGGGCTGGAAGGATGCGGGTTATGCAACTCCCTTACCGGCATGTATAGGATCATTGAAGAGGTTGAAGCCGATACGGAGAAAGACACCTCACGGATGCTTCGGGCAGGAGTCAAAAAAGCCTACCTGTTACTGGTCGATAAATGTTCCGTTGAGCAAGGGATCCATTCAATGCTTGAGATGCTCCCAAAAAACGCACTGGTTGTGGTAGAGTCCAACACCATCCGTAAGGTTCTTGAACCGGGATTGTTTATTGTGATCCGCGAATTCTCCACAACCTCAGTCAAAGAAAGTTGCGCCGATGTCATTCAGTTTGCTGATAAAATCGTGGAATTCAATAACCTGAGTTGGGATTTCCAGCCCGACAGCGTGTTAATCCAACGGGGAGGTTGGGTCCTTGCCTGAAAAGTGATATTCCGTCATTCTTTCAATCATCCACCGCTGTGCCGTATCGCACATCTCCTGTACCGATTCCAGGTCAACACGCTGACCCTCTGCTGTCAGCACACGCGGATAGATGGGTTCACCCACAACAGAGGTGATAGTCAGAATATTCTTTGAACGTACTTTTCCAAGAATTTTCCTCGGCTTGAACAGATGCACAATGGGGACTACCGGGCAATTGGCATGATGAGCGAGGTAAAAGGGACCCTTCTGGAAAAAGTCGATGTCCTGATAAAGATGCCACAGTTCGGCTTCCGGGAAGAAATGGACAATGTTGCCCCGGTTGATGGCATCCACCACCGGTTTTGTGATTCTTCTCAGCCCGATTGGTCCATTGGGGATAGGAAACCCTCTGAGAATACGGAACATCTTCCGAAAATAAGGAGCTTCAAAATTCCGCTGAACAGAGGCATACCATGGTCTGCGGGGAAGTACGGCTAACCCGGTTAATACGGTATCGAAAAGATGGCAATGGTTGGCTACCGTAATGAATCCCTGCTTCTTTAGTGGTCGCAGATGTTCTTTTCCCCGTGTTTTTTGTTGCCCGAGGGTCTGGAAAAATCCAACACCCAGCACCCAATGAAAAGCAGTGTAGGCTATATGGGAGAAGAACAAGTAGGAAAAGTTCGTTTTGATATAGGTGTAGTCGGACTTGATGGTCATAGGATAGACCGATTCCATTGGAACCTGTTGCTCACGGACCTTGTCTGATTTCATGACCGGCCGACTTTTTTGGCAGCAACAGATTTTTTGACAGAGACAGCGGGAATCCTCTTGACTGCCGGAGGCGTCACCACATTCCGGATAAAGGTTTCATAATCGTCAACAGCTTTATCGAACCTGTATTGTGCCGCTTCACCGAGAACCTTGGTCTTCATGGTATCACTCCTCAGTTCATCCCGGTGTTCGAACCAGTAGTTCAGTTTTTCAGCCAGGTTGTCGGGATCATCTGAGGTGAAAAGAAACCTGTCGTCAAGTGCAAACTGGGGAGCTGCAGAATAATCCGAATCGCTTACAAGGCAAGGGAGGCCGCAACCGATCGCCTCAAGGCAGGATAAACTCTCCAGTTCCACAATAGAGCCATGAAGGAAAAGATCGGCAGTGTTCAGATACCTGAGTTTTTCTTCCATACTGATGTATCCAATAAAAGGCTCAACAGGCAGCTCTTTGGCCTTCTCTTTCATCTCTTCGGTTCTCTCTCCCCTTCCTGCAAGGATGAGTTTGATGTTGGCTGCATATTTTGAGCGTTTGACTCCTTCCATCAGGAGCAGCTGCCTCTTCTCATAGGCATGCCTTCCGATATTCAGAAGGACGAGATTGTCGCCAAACCATTCCGGCCTGGTATAATCTCCCGGAGTGTATTCTACGGGAATGCCGTTGGAAATCGGGAACATATCGGCCTCAATGCCTCTTGATTCCAATAACCTGACAGCAAACTGTGAGGGTGTAGTGACGGTGTCAACCCGGTTGAAAAGAAAATATTTAAAGAAAAACCAGATGGTCCACTCCATGCGCTTGCTTGTTTTTCCCATGGCTGCCATGATGTTCTGCGGCTGTACATGGAAAGCCCCAACAACAGTTTTCCCAAGTCGTTTGGCAGTTTTCACCGCACCCCTGGCCATCAGGAAAGGGAACTGGACCTGAACGATATCGGCATCTTTCATCGCCTTTTCATAGACCTTCTTATCGTTACGGCCAAAAAGGAATTTCATGTTTTCCAGTGAAGCCTCTGTTCCAGGCAGTACAAAACCGGGGACCTTGTAGAAATCCGGATCAGAAGGATCCTCGTGGATTGCAGTGACGATCGAGACTTTATGACCGCGAATCCGAAGTTCATCGATCAGTCGTTTCGTTGCAATGGTACCTCCGTTGGCATCATTGTAAGAGTCAATAACAAAGGTGATGTTCATGGTTTTATCTGGTTTTTTTATAAACTGTTGAGAGCTTTGGTTGCTTTGTCCTCAATGTATTCATAATAGTCACTGTGATAGAGTTTGATCGATCTCTTATACCACTCACCCGCCAGCGATTTCTGTCCCGTCTCCTGGTATATCTTCCCCAGCCTTAATGCAGCTTCACAGGCAAAATAATAATCCTTGTCCTCCCCCAGTTCGATCGTTTTGTTGAACTCTGCGATGGCTAAATTATTGTTTTTCAACATTGCCTCATATCTTCCTTTCAAAAAATGAGACTCAATATCATAGGCGTATATCTTCTCGTGCCCGGCTTCAAAGGATTTCATCGCTTTTTGGAATTCTTCTAAATATCCCCCATCGAGTGACAACCTGGCTTTGACCAGGTTCACATCGGGAGGATAGTCGAGACTGGCGTCGTAGAGTGCCTCCCTGTCACGTTCATTCAAATCCATTCCTTGCTTTCGCACAATCTCGCACTGTCGCTGGTATTTTGTACGGTCGCCCTGGAGAAGGTAGAACAGGGCAAGGTTGTAATTCATCTCTTTCAGGTACTCCTTCTTCTCCAGGTGACTCAGGTACCTAGAGAGGTAATGGCCGGCCCTGGGATCCAGCTTTCGCAACAGAACTTTCCCCATCAGGTAACTGTAAATCACATCCGCGATGCCGTTTTCGTCGTGGCTGAGTTGCTGTAGTGTCTTCAGGGCCTCTTCATTGCGACCAGTCCTGTATGCGATATTTGCCCTGAAATAACTGTGAATAAATGTATTTGCAACCTCCGGTTCCAACGATTTCGTGAATTCATAAACCCTCTCCGGGGTTTTGTTGATCTTGGCAGCCAGGATCATGTAGAGGGCGGCTTCGGCATTCAGCCCTTCGGTGTTCTTTTGAGAGAGGTAATACTGGTTCAGCGTGCTGAAGCCGTAATTCATGTTCACCTTTACGCCAAAGAACGATATGGCCCATTTCACAAAAGGAGGCAGGTTGGCAATGGCCACGTTGAAAAAGCCGTCGAGTTTGCGGTTGGGTTTGAAATCCGGGAAACGATCAATGTTCCGGTATACATTTTTATACGCTGCATAGCCTTTGGTCATACCACTCCACTGTGCGCCGTGCATTACACTGAAGACTGCCACCTGGAGCTCCATCTCTGCATAACAAGCCAGATAATAGGGAGACTCCTGGTCTTTTCCGTCCATGATTTCACGTCTCTTTTCGAAATTCCTGACAAAGGCCTTATACTGAACCTCGCTGGAATTGATCAGGAGGGTAAAGACATCGCAGGTCTGGTCGAGGTAGTAGGCGTAATAATTATCAGGGTGGGTCTTGATCTCCTCTGCGAGCAGTTTCTTGGCCTGACTGACCTTCAGGTCCATTACCAGCATCCAGGCCTTGCGGCAGTTTTCATTCACATCATACTTGGCTGCTGCTTCCTGGGTCAGGCAGAGGAGGAAAAGGAAGGGAATAATGATTCTGATCATTTATTTCCAACGGAGATTTGCGGCAAAAGTACACATTAAGATGTTTAAAATAGAAATAAATAACCCTATCTAAATGATTAATTGTTAGGTTAGTCCCGAGGTATCGGATTATTTAAGCCAATATTACAGCGAATGGACAATTCCGGATACAGGAAATTTTATTCCAGGGTGGCAGGCATTTTATGAGGAAGGAGAACTCCCCTATTTTGTATCCGGTGATTTTAACGGAGATGGTCAGGTCGATTATGCCTTACTCATCATGAAACACAACAGCATAAGGTTAATCACCCTTCTCGCCGATGGAGAAACCTTTAAGCCATGGATTGCCGAAGATTTTCAGGCAGATTTTGAAGAACCGATTCAAGTAATTTTTTATGGATTATCCTTACAGCAGCCCGAGTTGATTTCCGGGACAGAGAACTCTGTTGACTTAAAGAATCAGGGCATTGTTCTTTCCAAATTCGAAAGCAGCTCAAGACTGTACTACCTGGAAAATGGTCAATTTCTCGTCTATTGGATGGGGGATTAAAGCAGTAAGCCAGTGGTTGAT